>JANNSP010000312.1:0-3218 GCA_031402975.1 Hyphomicrobiales bacterium | reverse complement strand
CTTCACCTACGACCCGGCTTTCACCTCGACGGCGGCGTGCGAGTCGAAGATCACCTTCATCGACGGGGATGAGGGGGTGCTGCTCTATCGCGGCTATCCGATCGAGCAGCTGGCCGAGCACGGCGACTTCATCGAGACCTGCTACCTGCTCTATTACGGCGAACTGCCCACCCCCTCGCAGCGCCGCGAATTCGAGCACGCGATCACCCATCACACGATGATTCACGAGCAGATGGCGCGCTTCTATCAGGGCTTCCGCCGCGATGCGCATCCGATGGCCGTGATGGTGGCGGTGGTGGGAGCGCTTTCCGCCTTCTATCACGACTCGACCGACATCAACGATCCCAAACAGCGCGAGATCGCGTCCCGGCGCATGATCGCCAAGCTGCCGACGATCGCGGCCATGACCTACAAATACCATATCGGCCAGCCCTTCGTGTACCCCAAGAACAACCTGACCTATGCCGCGAATTTCTTGCGCATGTGCTTTGCCGTGCCGTGCGAGGACTATGTGGTGAACCCCGTGCTGGCCCGCGCCATGGACAAGATTTTCATCCTCCATGCCGACCATGAGCAGAATGCCTCGACCTCGACGGTGAGGCTGGCAGGCTCGTCGGGCGCCAATCCCTTCGCCTGTGTAGCGGCGGGCATCGCGTGTCTGTGGGGGCCGGCCCATGGCGGGGCCAACGAGGCAGCACTGCAGATGCTGGCGGAGATCGGCGATCCGGCGCATGTCCCGGGCTTCATCGCCAAGGTCAAGGACAAGTCGTCCCACATCCGGCTGATGGGCTTCGGCCACCGCGTCTACAAGAATTACGATCCGCGCGCCAAGATCATGCAGCAGACGGCGCACGAGGTTCTGGCCGAACTCGGCATCAAGGACGATCCGCTCTTGGAAGTGGCGCGCGAGCTGGAGAAGGCGGCGCTGTCGGATCAGTATTTCATCGACCGCAAGCTCTATCCGAATGTCGATTTCTATTCCGGCATCACGCTCCGGGCACTGGGCTTCCCCACCTCGATGTTCACCGTGCTGTTCGCGCTGGCGCGGACGGTCGGCTGGATTTCGCAGTGGAAGGAGATGATCGAGGACCCGGGCCAGAAAATCGCCAGGCCCCGGCAGCTCTACACCGGAGCGCCGAAACGCGACTACGTGTCGATGACCAAGCGGGGGAAGTAGACCCTTTTCCTTCTCCCACCGGGAGAGGAAATTATCCCGCTTTTCTATCCATCAGCATCGCGCCGATTTCGGCTTCGGCTACTTTCTTGCCGTCGACATGGGCCTCGCACCAGTATTTCCACACCGGGGCGCGCTTGGTTTTCAGCTTCACGTGAAAACGCACCGTGTCGCCCGGCACCACGGGCTTCCTGAACTTCGCTCTGTCGATCGACATGAAGAACACCAGCTTTCCCGCATGCGCGTCCCCTAGAAAATCAAGGACGAGGGCTCCCGCCGTCTGCGCCATGGCCTCGATCAGCAGCACGCCCGGCATCACCGGGGTTCCCGGAAAGTGGCCCTGGAAGAACGGCTCGTTGATGGTGACATTCTTGATGCCGGTGCCCGACTGCTCGCCGTCGAGGTCGATCATCCGGTCGATCAGCAGGAACGGATAGCGGTGCGGCAGCAACCGCATGATGCGCGCGATGTCGGCGCTCTTCAGGGTCCGCGGCGGTTGGTCCGGCATTGAGCCCCTAGAAGCGCGTGCCGACCGAGAAGCGGAACCATTCGGTGTCGTCGTATTTGGCCTTGGCCAGCGGATAGGCCAGTTCGAAGCGCAAGGGTCCGAACGGCGACTGCCAGATGATGCCGGCACCGATCGAGGCGCGGAACGCCATCGTGTCGAAAACCGTGCAGTCGTCGTCCTGATCCATATCGCCGTTGTCGCATACGCCGTTGAACTGCTCATTCACACTCGACTCGGACGAGTTGAACACCGTGCCGAAATCGGTGAAGGCAGCACCCTCGATGCCCCACTCCTCGGGGAGACCGATGGGGAAATTCACTTCGATCGTGCCGATGGCGTAGGTTTGGCCGCCGACAGCGTCGGTCGAGCCGTCATTGGCGATCTGGCGGGGGCCTACGCCCGACACCGCGAAGCCGCGGAAACTGTCGCCGCCCTTGAAGAAGCGGTCCTGCAGCGGCACGTCGTGGCCGGGCAGCGCCTCCATATGGCCGGCATTGGCCTCGAGCTTGAGGATCACCTTCTCGTCGTAGATCGGATAGAAGTACCAGCCGTGGCCCTCGATCTTGCCGTAATAGGTATCGCCGCCAAGCCCCGCGAGTTCGGTTTCGATCTGGCCGCGGAAGCCGTTGGTCGGCCGCGCCGGATTGTCGAGATCGTCCCAGGTATAGGTGACGCTGACGGCCGATTTCAGCGTCGCGCCCTCGGTGGCGATGACGGCGGGCGAGGCCTTGTCCTCTTCGATGCCGTCGATCTCGCGCCAGCTCAAACCGTATTTGAAGGTGAGCGAGGAATATTCGTCGAGCCGGAAGCCGGCGCGGAGCGCCCCGCCAACTTGCTTGCTTTCGTAGGACGACACATCGGAATTGTCGGCCCGCGTGGCGAACAGGTCGAAGCCGGCCGAAATCGGCATATCCATGAAATAGGGTTCGGTGAAGCTGAAATCGACTTGTTGCCGCTTGAAGCTCAGGGCCGTGTTGAGTTTCAGATTCTGGCCGCGGCCCATGAGGTTCCGCTCCTGCAGGCCGACGCTGCCGATCACCGCTTCGGCGGTTGAATAGCCGAGCGAGAAATTCACCTGTCCGGTCGATTTCTCGACCACGTTGATGACCAGCACGATCTTGTCGGGGGCGGAGCCCGGCTCCTCGCGGAAATCGATCGAGCTGAAATAATCAAGCCCGGTCAGGCGGCGCCTGGCGCGATCGACCAGCACCCGGTTGAAGGCATCGCCCTCGAACAGGCGGAGTTCGCGGCGGATGACGTCGTCCTCGGTGCGGACATTGCCGATGATGTCGATGCGCTCGATGTAGTTGCGCGGGCCCTCGACGATATTATAGGTGATGTCGAGGGTGGCCTGGCCCTCGTTGCGGTCGATCTGCGGTTCGACCTTGGCGAAGACGAAGCCCTGGCGGGTGGCCTCGAGCGTCAGGTTCTCCACCGTCTTGTCGACGCGGCTGGCGTCATAGTCGTCGCCGACGCCGGTCTTCACCCCCTGGCGCAGCGCCTCGGGGTCGAGATTGGTGTTGCCGGTATTGACGG
>JANNSP010000311.1:0-5112 GCA_031402975.1 Hyphomicrobiales bacterium | reverse complement strand
CAAACCGGTCCGGCAATCCGCTGGCGGTGTTTACCTACAGCTATGCCTACACCGAGGGCTGGTCGCATTACAGCGAGGAGATGATGCTGCACGAGGCGCTCGACGACGACCCGGAGATGGCCATCGGACAACTGCAGAATGCGCTGATGAACGATGTGCGCGTGCTCAAGGTGTTTCATGCGGCGAGGCAGGATATCGAGATCATGGTGCACCGCTCGGGCGTGGTGCCGCATCCGGTGTTCGACACCCAGATCGCCGCCATGGTGTGCGGCTTCGGCGACCAGGTGGGCTACGAGGCGATCGTCAGGAAGCTGGCCAAGGCGCAGATCGACAAATCGTCGCGCTTCACCGACTGGTCGAGGCGGCCGCTCAGCGACAAGCAGCTGGCCTATGCGCTGTCCGACGTGACCCACCTCCGCACCGTCTACGAGGCCCTCAAGATCGAGCTCGACAAGACGGACCGCGAATCGTGGTTGGCCGAGGAGATGGAAATTCTCACCTCGCCCGCGACCTATCGCACCGAACCCGAGGATGCGTGGAAGCGCATCAAGGTGCGCTTGCGCTCGAAGAAACAGTTGGGCGTGCTGATCTCGCTCGCATCGTGGCGCGAGCATGAGGCGCGCGACAAGAACGTGCCGCGGGGCCGCGTGCTGAAGGACGACGCGCTGGCGGAAGTCGCGGTGCAGATGCCGCAGACGCGCGAGGCCATGGCGCAGCTCCGCGCGCTCCCCCGTGGTTTCAGCAATTCGCGGACCGGCGACGGCATCCTGACGGCGGTGAAGGACGGGCTGGCGCGCGATCCCAAAAGCCTGCCACCACTGGAGGACGGGCGCGATGACATGGCGGCCTCGGCGCAGGCAGCGGCGGAGGTCTTGAAACTGGCGCTGAAGGTGGTGTGCGAGCGCGAGCGGATCGCACCCAAACTCGTCGCCAGCTCTGCGGAAATAGACGCGCTGGCAACCGATGACGCTGCCGACGTGGCGCTCATGCATGGCTGGCGCCGCGAAGTGTTCGGCAAGCTGGCGCTCGACATCAAGCACGGGCGCGCCTTGATCGGCTTCGCCGGCGGACGCGTCACCATCGTCCAGCCGGAAGGCTGAGGCTCAGAGCCCCGTCATCTGTTTTTGCGCCGGGAATTCTTCCCAGGATTGCCCGGCGGCGACGATGCAGGCGGCGCCGCGCGGCTGGGTGATCAGGATTGTCCAGCTTCCTCCCTCGGAGGCATAGACTTCGAGCAAATTGCTCTGCCCCGCGATCGCCAAAGCGCGCGGCACTTCCTTGTATTTGTTGGTGATGATCTTGACGATCTCGTCACGTTTGCCGCAAGCCGATTGGGCTGCGGCGGGTAGCGCGAAAGTCGGCGCAAGTATCAGCGTCAGGAAAAGACGGCACGTCTTCATGGATCCTCCAGTCTCGCCACCCGTGGCGCCGCCGGAGGAGTTCATACCTCCAGGATCAGGCAGGCCACGGAGCGGCTATGCAGTTCAGGTCGCTCATGCACAACTCCGTTACATGTGATTCGGTAAGATACGCCGAAGGTGTAAAAAAATTGCGAATGGGCGGAAAACCTTACTGGACCTGCAGTCCCTCGACGCAGATGATGGCCTTGCCGCCGAAATTCGGAAGCGAGCGATAGATGAGTTCGATCCGGTCGATACCGCGGGCGTCGCCCTTGAGATCGAGCGCCTTGGTGGAGCCGCCGGCCGGAATGAACTCGCGCACGCGGATGCTGTCGCGCGCCCCGTTGCCATAGATCACCGAAAGATCGAGCATCTCGATCTTGTTGCCTTCGACGCGGAGGCGGATGCTCTTGAAGCGCTCCTTCCGCCCCACTCGGATCACGTCCCGGTCGAGCACGAAGGCCACACTCTTGCAGCCCAGTTCCTCCCACCGCGCGGCGGCGCTGACATCGCCGTGGAACTCGATCCTGACCGGTCCCCGCGCCATATAGGTGACGACGATCTCTCGGATATAGCGCTCGCGCCCCGCGAGATCGATGCGCCGCGAACTGGTGCCCGCCTTGAACACCTCGCGCACCTTGATGTCTTCCGTACTGCCGTTCCGGTACACCACGCGAAGATCGAGAATCTCGGCGTCGTTGCGCTTGACATCCATACGGATCGCATTGATCAGTCCGGCGTCGCGCCCGACTTCGATGACCGCGCGCTCCAGCCGGGGCTCGTTGCCGGCCGTTCCCAGCAATTCCCAAGCAAAGGCGGAGTGGGCCATCATCATAAGGCCGATGGCCAGCGTGATGGCAAGTCGAGACAGTCTGCGCATGTCGATCTCCCGGAGTTTGGACGAGGATTAGCGGAGCCTGATGAGTCTGGCAATCGCACAGGCCTCAAACCTCGCGGGCCACTCCTTCGACCAAAGGCACAAAGCGGACGGGGAGAAGATACTCGCGCTCGATTCCTTCCGCGTTACGGGTGATGCGATAGAGGTCCTGCTTGCCGGGCTTCTCCTCGATGGGAATGACCATGATGCCACCCACGCCAAGCTGGTCGAGAAGTGCTGGCGGCACCTCCTTCGCCGCGGCGGTGACGATGATGCGCTGGAACGGCGCCTGTTGCGGCCAGCCCTTCGATCCGTCGCCCACCATCTGCGTGATGTTGTTGAGCTTGAGCTGCTTGAAGCGCTCGCCCGCCTCGGCCGCCAATGTGCGGTAGCGCTCGATCGTATAGACCCTGCGGCACAGGAGTGACAGGATCGCCGCCTGGTAGCCCGAGCCGGTGCCCACTTCGAGCACCTTGTGGCGGTCGTTGAGGTTGAGCCGATCGGTCATGAAGGCGACGATGAAGGGCTGCGAGATGGTCTGGCCGCAGGAGATGGGCAGCGCCTGGTCGGCATAGCTCTGGTCGGTGAAGGGCTCATTGACGAACAGTTCGCGCGGCGTCTTCTCCACCGCTTCCAGCACGCGCATGTTCCTGACACCCTGATTGCGCAAGGCCATCAGAAGCTGGATCTTGCGGTGGTCGAGGGTCATTTGGCGTCGAGCACGGTCCTCAATGCCTCCATGGCCTCGATCTGCGTCAGATTCATGTGCAAGGGTGTCACCGAAATGCGCTTGTCGAAGCAGGCGCGGAGATCGGTGCCGGCGGGAGGATTGCCGCGCTCGCGTTTGAAGCCGAGCCAGTAGTAGTTGCGGCCGCGCGCGTCGATCCGCTCGTCGAGGATCAACAGGTTCTGGTCGCGCTTGCCTTGGCGCGTTACCTCGATCCCCTGCAATTCGTCGGGGCGGCAATCGGGAAAATTGACATTGATCAGAACGCCGGGGCCGAACTCCATCTTCGCCAGCTTGGCGACGAGGCCGGGGCCGTATTGCTCGGCCACGGCGAAAGTGATGCCGTTATCGAAAATGCCGGTGACCTGCGACAGTGCGATCGACTTGAGGCCGAGTGATGTTCCCTCCATCGCCGCGGCGATGGTGCCGGAATAGGTGATGTCGTCGGCGATGTTCTGGCCGCGATTGACACCGGAGAGAACGAGGTCCGGCATGCCCGGCATGATTTTCCTGACCGCCATCACCACGCAGTCGGTGGGGGTGCCCGCGACTTCGAAACGGCGCTCGTCGATCTTCCGGTAGCGGATCGGATTGGCGAGCGAGAGAGAGTGCCCGGCGCCCGAATGTTCCTCGGCGGGTGCTACGATCCACACATCGTCCGACAAAGTCCGCGCGATCCGCTCGAGCGTTTCGAGACCCGGCGCGTGGATGCCGTCGTCATTGGTGACCAGGATGCGCAAATCAGGGCCTCGTGATCTTTTCGGCGCCACCCATATAGGGGCGCAGTGCTTCGGGGATGGTGACGGAGCCGTCGGCGTTCTGGTAATTTTCGAGGATGGCGACGATGGTCCGCCCGACTGCGAGGCCGGAGCCGTTCAGCGTGTGGACAAAACGCGTGCCCTTGCCGTCGGCCGGTTTGTAACGCGCCTCCATGCGCCGCGCCTGAAAATCTCCGCACACGGAGCATGACGAGATTTCGCGGAACCCGTTCTGCCCCGGCAACCACACTTCGATGTCATAGGTCATGCGGCTGGAGAACCCCATGTCGCCGGCGCACAGCAGCATCACGCGATAGTGCAGGCCGAGGCGTTTCAACACTTCCTCGGCGCAACCCGTCATGCGTTCGAGCTCGTCCCGCGATTGCTCGGGCGTGGTGATCGACACGAGTTCGACCTTGGAAAACTGATGCTGACGGATCATCCCCCGCGTATCGCGCCCCGCCGCCCCCGCCTCGGCCCGGAAGCACGGCGTATAGGCGGTGAAGCGCAGGGGCAATTGTTTTTCATCGAGGGTCTTCTCGCGCACCAGGTTGGTGAGCGACACTTCTGCCGTGGGGATAAGCCAACGGCCATCGCTCGTGCGAAAAAGATCGTCGGCGAATTTCGGCAGTTGCCCGGTGCCGAACATCGCCGCGTCATTGACCATGTAGGGCACGTAATGCTCGGTATAGCCATTGGCGCCGGTCTGGATATCGAGCATGAACTGAGCCAGCGCCCGTTCGAGCCGCGCGAGTTGTCCCTTGAGCACCACAAAACGCGCCCCCGAAAGTTTCGCCGCAGTCTCGAAATCCATGAGGCCCAGCCATTCGCCGATGTCGAAATGCTGGCGTGCTTCGAAGCCGTGCGGGGGAGCCTCGCCCCAGTGCCGCACTTCGACATTGCCATGTTCATCCAAACCGCCGGGGACTTCGTCTAGTGGCAGATTGGGAATGACGGCGAGCACTTCGTCAAGCCCCCGACCGAAGCGGCGCTCGGTTTCTTCTCCAGCTGCAATGAACTCCTTGATGGAGGCGATCTCGGCCTTGAGCGCATCCGCGCGCAAGGTGTCGCCTGCTTTCATCGCGGCACCGATATCCTTCGACGCGGCGTTGCGGCGGGCCTGCGCCTCCTGCAGTTTCTGCTGATGGTCGCGCTTCTCCACGTCGAGGCGCATGAGTTCGGCCGAGTACGGCGCCAGTCTCCGCCGGGCCAAAGCTCTGTCGAAGCCTCCCGGATTGTCGCGAATGGCCTTGATGTCGTGCATGAAACGAGTCCCCCGAAGGCTTTCCTATAGGGCCTCTCGCGGATGGTGCAAAGCAGCCCCAATCGGTTCCCCTTCCCCCCTCGCGG
>JANNSP010000310.1:0-10618 GCA_031402975.1 Hyphomicrobiales bacterium | reverse complement strand
GGGCGGGGTCCCCTCAACCTCCCATCGCGGTCCCCGCGATGGGCCCCTCCTTCTCCCGAGGGAGAAGGGAGTTCCGCCCCACGCCGATGTGACCAATGGTTTTGTTGCGCTCGCGCCCACGCGGTGCCAGTGAAGAGCCATGGCTCTTGATGTTCCGATCGGCTGGGCGCTGCTGGCAGGCGTAATCAGCTTCCTCAGCCCCTGCGTCTTGCCGCTGGTGCCGCCCTATCTGTGCTTCATCACCGGCACCTCGCTGGAAGACCTGGTCGATCACCAGGCGGCTCCGGCCGCCGAGCGCCGTCGCACCATGCTGGCCGCACTCCTCTTCGTCCTCGGATTCTCGACGGTGTTCGTGACGCTCGGCGCCAGCGCGTCGTGGCTGGGGGGTTTGCTGCGCGAGGAACTGGCGCGCACCATCGACATCTTCGGTTGGACGATCAATCCGATCACGGCGGTTGCCGGTCTGTTCATCATGCTCATGGGGCTGCATTTTCTGGGCGCCTTCCGGTCGCTCTGGCTGTCCCGCGAGGTCCGCTATCATCACAGCGTTCATCCCGGCGGCCTCGTCGGCTCCTACGCCATAGGCCTCGCCTTCGCCTTCGGCTGGACTCCGTGCATCGGCCCGGTGCTGGGAACGATCCTGACCATCGCCGCCAGCGAGCAGGACATGGCGCGGGGCGCGGGGCTCCTGGCCGTCTATTCACTGGGCCTCGGCATCCCGTTCCTGCTCGCTGCCGCCGGGGTCGGAACCTTTCTCGGTTTCATGACCGGCTTCCGCAAGCACCTGCGCAAAATGGAGCAGGTGATGGGGGCTATGCTGGTGCTGTCCGGCATCCTGTTCATCACCGGCGGCATCCAGTCCGTCTCCTACTGGCTGCTCGAGCAGTTCCCGTGGCTCGCTACGATCGGCTGAGTTCGATCGGCTGGCCGTGCGGTGTGGCCTTCGCCGCCCGGTCCCACGCCTCGATCCGCCGTAGTCGCTCGTGCGCGTCGGTCAGCCCCTTGCGTTCCGCCAGACTTTCAAGCGCCGCCAGCCAGTTGCCGTAATAGCTTTGGTCCGGATGCGCGGCGATCTCGGCTCCGAATGCTTCCGCCCACTCATTCCAGGTAAAATGCCCGGCCTCGGCCAGCTTCACCGCCATGGCGAACGCCTGCGCCTCCCACGGTTCGGCGAACACCGGTTCCTGTTCAAACGGGTTCAAGATAAGGCTCCCACAGGTCGGCATGAATCTTGTCGGTGGAGCCGTTGCCCCACACTTCGGCGGCGGTGAAGCGCACCGTGTAGAGCCAGCGCGGATCCTCGCCCTTGCCTTGCGCGTTCGAATCGGGAAACACATGCGCGCCATGCACCGTTACGATCTCGCCCGAATGGCCCCGGAGATAGCGGGGAAGGCGGGTGTGTCCTGCGGGATTCATGTTCCGTGTACGGACTTTATCGCCTGTCTTGAAACCCGGCGGCGTGTTGGTGGGCCGCCCCGCCGGACCTCCGCGAGCCAGAACCGAATCGACCCTGGCGGCTTCCAGCTTGCTGTTCAGCGGGAGCGGCGATCCTTCCATCTTGCCTGAACCGATTTCCGCTTCACTGGCAAAGCCCAGCTCGCGCAGAAGCCGCGTCAGTCCTTCCAGCCAGATTTCATAATAGCCGTTCGACCAATAGGCGAGAGCCGGTAGCGATTCACGCGCCCGCCTTGACCTGTCGATGGTCCAGGAGCCGGTTGCTCCCATGGCGAGGGTTAAAGCAAAAACCCGCTTTTGCCATTCGCTGTGAAACACCGGCTCATCGGGTTCGGCAAGGACAGGGCCAAACGCCGTCATGCCTCCCATGTCGTGCGGACCGTTCATGCCGGCACCAGCCCGGTTCCGATCATGGAATCGCGGGTCACGATAGAGGCCAGGCGCTCCTCGCTCCATCCTTCCGTGGCCGATGGCCGCAACGGAATGACCAGATACCTGACTTCCGCCGTCGAATCCCAAACGCGAACCTCGGTCTCGGGCGGAATGGTCACGCCGAAATCGGCCAGAACGCCACGGGGATCGATGACCGCGCGGGCCCGGTAGGGCATCGATTTGTACCAGACCGGCGGCAGGCCAAGCACCGGCCAGGGGTAACAGGAACACAGCGTGCAGACGACGATGTTGTGAATGCCGGGCGCATTGAACAACGCGATCATGTGCTCGCCTTGCCGCCCGCGATAACCCAACTCGGCGATGGCGGAGGTTGCATCCTTTTTCAGGCGCAGGGCGAAAGCCGGATCGCTCCAGGCTTTCGCCACCACGCGCGCCCCGTTGCGGGGACCCACCTTGTTTTCGTAGGTGTCGATCAGCACGTCGAGGGCGGCGGGATCGACATAGCCTTTTTCGACGAGGAGCGATTCGAGCGCCTTCACCCGGAGTGCCATGGGCGACAAGTCCGAACCCTTGTCATCGTGCTCGTGCCCGTCATGCGGCATTTTCAAGTCCCCCGTTTGCGGCTAGCATAGTCGAACGGGAGCGCGGGGAAAAGCGGCGTGGCGAAGCTTGAAGGGATCAGGGCCTGCGTGTTCGACGCCTATGGCACTTTGTTCGACGTCCATGCGCCGCTGGCGAAGCTGGCGGGTGAAATCGGCCCCAAGGCCTCCGAGGTGTCGCTGTTGTGGCGGCACAAGCAGCTCGAATATACCTGGCTCCGCAGCTTGATGGGCGTCCACGCCGATTTCTGGCATGTCACCGGCGATGCGCTCGACTACGCGCTGGAGTTTCACGGCATCGAAGATCCGGGATTGAAGGACGAATTGCTGGTCCTCTATCTCAAGCTCGATTGCTACGCCGGCGTGAAGGACGCATTGCAGGCGGTGAGAGCGAAGAGTCTCCGTACCGCCATTCTTTCCAACGGCAGTCCCTCGATGCTCGACCAGGCGGTGCGTCATGCGGGGCTCGAGAAGCTGTTCGACATGGTGCTGTCGGTCGAGGATGTCGGCATCTATAAGCCAAGCCGGCGGGTCTACCGCCACGCCATGCAGAGACTGCAATTGCACGATGCGCCGTCGATATGTTTCATCTCCGCCAACGCCTGGGACGCGCAAGCCGCGGCGCAGTTCGGTTTCCAGGCGGTGAGGCTCAACCGTTCAGGCGCGATGGATGACCGGATACCGGGAAAACCGGCGGCGGTGATCGAAACGCTGGCGGAGTTGGCGGGGCTCTTGTAGCTAAGCGATCTTCCTCGCCGGCTCACTGCGCGCCGCCGCGTAACTCCGCACCGCATTCCCGAAGGCCTCGAACATTTTCACCGAGTCCGGATTGCCCGCCGCCTTGTATTCGGGATGCCACTGGGTCCCGAAAGCGAAACTCTTGGCGCCCCTCACCGACACCGCCTCGATCACGCCGTCGGGCGCCGTCGCCTCGGCGGTGAGGCCCGGCGCCAACCGCTTGATGCCCTGGCGGTGGAGCGAGTTGACCATCGTCTCGCGCCGCCCCAGGATGCGCTCCAGCATGCCGCCGGGCTTGATGTTGATGGCGTGGCGGGGGACGTAGCGCACATCGGTATCGTCGTCATTGGGCGAGCGGTGATCGAGCCGGCCTTCTACCGTCTGCAACTCGGTTTCGAGCGTGCCGCCGAGTGCGACATTCAGTTCCTGGAAGCCGCGGCAGATGCAGAACAGCGGAATGCCGCGCTCGATCACCCGGCGGATCAGTTTCAAGGTGATGGCGTCGCGGGCATGGTCATAGGGCTCGTGGTCGGCGGTCGGCTCCTCGCCATAATGCGGGGGATGCACGTTGGACGGCGCTCCCGTCATCAGGATGCCATCGAAATGGTCGAGGAGGGCGTCCAGATGCAGCCAGTCGATCATCGACGGGATCATCACCGGCGTCAACAGCGACACCTCGGCCACGGCGCGGAGATATTTGTCGCCGAGCGAATGAAACAGGAAGCCGTGGTTCTCGTAGGTGTCGGCGGGGAGGCCCACCAGGGGTGAATAGGAGGTCATCGATCCAGCCTTGCGATTCTCATGGATTGCCGCCTAGATAACGCAAATATCAGGGGAATGTCCAATATGCCTCAGGTCCAGCCCGCCAATCTGATGTTCGATCTCAAGGGCGAAGTGGCGCTGGTCACCGGAGCCTCGTCCGGCCTCGGTGTCCGCTTCGCCGAGTTGCTCACCGCCCAAGGCGCCAAACTCGTGCTGGCGGCGCGGCGCAAGGACAGGCTGGATGATCTGGCGAAACGGCTGGAAGGATCGCTTGCGGTTGAGCTCGACGTGACCAGGCCCGAACAGTTCGGCGCGGTGTTCGACGAGGCCGAACGTGCATTCGGCCCGGTGACGCTCCTCGTCAACAATGCCGGCATCGCAAACGCCAATAAATTTCTGGAGACAGACGCGGCCGAATGGGAGCGCGTGCGCCAGACCAATGTCGATGCGATCTGGCACCTTTCGCAAGTCTTCGCCAAACGCCTGATCGCGGCGAACCGCGAGGGCGCCATCATCAATCTCGCTTCGGTCTTGAGCTATCGGGTGACGCCGGGGGCCGCCGCCTATTGCGTGTCGAAAGCGGCGGTGCTGCAGATGACCCATGCGCTGGCGCAGGAACTCGCCCGCCATCGCATCAGGGTCAACGCGATCGCTCCCGGCTACATCATGACGGAGATGACTGAAGCCTATCTCACCAGCGAGGCGTCAGCCGAAACCCGCAAACACATCCCCATGCGCCGCGTGGGCGAGCCCGCCGATCTCGACGGAGCGCTGCTGTTGCTGGCCTCCAAACGCGCCTCGGGCTACATGACCGGCACCACCATCACCGTCGACGGCGGGCACCTGACGTCGTTCGTTTAAACCAGCGACACCACAAACCCCGCCGCTCCCGCCAGCGCCAGGGTCTTCACTATCCCGAAGTGGAAGCGCAGCAGCAGGATCGCGGCGGCGAGGCTGAGCGCCAGTGACACCCAGTCGAGCGCCGCCCAGTCCGGAACCCACGGACTGAACCAGCCCGCCATGCGCTCGACGCGTCCGAACAGCACATGCAGCCCGAACCACAGCGACAGGTTGAGAATGACGCCAACCACCGCGGCGGTGATCGCCGCGAGTGCTGCCGCCAGCCTCGGGTTCCGTCCGATATGCTCGATATAGGGGGCGCCAGCGAAGATCCACAGGAAGCACGGCGCGAAGGTCATCCATAATGTTACGACTGCGCCAGCCAGTCCGCCCCATACGCTGCCCATCTGGCGAAGTGCTGCCAGATAGCCCACGAACTCGGTGACCAATATCAGCGGCCCCGGCGTCGTTTCGGCCAATGCCAACCCGTCGATCATCTCGGGCGCCGTCAACCAATGCTTCTGCTCGACCGCCGCCTGCGCCATATAGGCCAGCACCGCATAAGCTCCGCCGAAGGTTACGACCGCCAGCTTGGAAAAGAATACGCCGAGTTCAGTCAGCACATGATCGGGGCCGAGCATCAACGCCAGAAGCGCCAGCGGCAGGAGCCAGATCGCCAGCCAGATCGCGGTGGTCGATACCAGTGACTGGAGCGGCGGCAAAGTCTTGGCCTCATCCGCCACTCCGCCACCTTTCGCGTAACCATAGATCGCGGCGGCGAGGATAATCAGCGGAAAGGGCAGCGCGAAGACAAACAGCGCCACGAAAGCCAATGCCGCGATCACCCAGTCGGCGGTGGATTTCAGAGCCCTTTTCGCGACTCTGAGCAAAGCTTCGATGACGATCGCCAGCACCGCCGCCTTGACGCCGTAGAACACCGCCGCGATCCACGGCACATTGCCGAATGCGCCATACAGCATCGACAGCGTGAGCACCACGAATGCGCCGGGCATAACGAACAGCAGGCCCGCCGCGAGGCCGCCTTTCACGCCATGCAATCTCCACCCGGCATAGGTCGCAAGCTGCATCGCCTCGGGGCCGGGCAGCAGCATGCAGAAATTGAGGGCGCCGAGAAACTGCTTTTCGGTGAGCCACTTTTTCTCGTCGACGATCTCGCGATGCATCAGCGCGATCTGGCCGGCGGGGCCCCCGAACGACAGGCAACCGATGCGGGCCCAGGTCCTGACGGCCTCGCCGAATGTGGGACTCACGGCTTCGCCTTGTTGGTCGGCCAGTTGTGGGTTTCCTCCGTCGCATCGCGGCACCAACGGTAGAAGGCATCGTAAAGCTGGAGCCCCGCATCGAGCTGTTTCAAGTCATCGGCGAACATGCGCGACAGGCCGAGGGAGGCTGCGAGCAGCCCCGGTGCCTCAGGGGCGAGATCGAGCCGCGCGGTGTCCGCGCCGCGCACGATGGTGGCGAGGCGCAGCAGCGGTTCGGTGGCGAGGCCCCATTCCGCGATCATCGTGTCGAAGGTGCAGGTGTCGCCGCGATGGCTCCAGAATGTGTTCTCGATGTCGAAGGCGGTGGCGCCGAAGCGCTCCGCCACCATCGCCACTTCGGACGGAGCCACGAACAGAAACACGGCGCCGGGATCGACAAAGCGCCGGATCAGCCAGGGACAGGCGATGCGGTCGATCTTGGGCCGCGAGCGCGTAACCCAGACGGTACGGCCCTGGCCGTCGCGCGGGGGAATTTTCGCGACCGGCACCAAGGGAAGCCGCGCCGCTTTCCAACCCTCGAAACCGCCTTCCAGCGACACGGCATCGGCGCCTGCGTGACGCAACCACGCCGCGGTTCCATGGCTGAGCTTGGCGCCGTGATGGCACACGGCCACCACCTCGCGGCCGGCAAAACTTCCGGCCCAGGTGGCCGCATCGGCATGGCTGCGCCGCGATGACGCCGGGATCAGCAGGGGATCGGCGGCGAAATCTTCCCCGGTGCGGACATCGACGATGGCGGGGGCGCCGGGAGTGCCGACAAGGCGGTTCAGTTTTTCAGGTGCAATTGTATTGGGAGCAGACATGACGGGCGTCCTTCAGAAGTGTGTGAATGGGACGCGATGCTTGGGCATGTCGCCTGGAGGGGAGACCGCTTTTCCCCTGACCGCCTTCTGAATGCAGTTATCCGTTTTGTCAAGCCACGCCCCCCTGTAACGTCACCCCCGCGCAGGCGGGGGCGCCCCGCTAATCTACAGGTAAGTTTTGATATGTTGGATCGAGGTGTTAGATAAAGGCCATGCCCAGTCTCGCCGACAAATACGATCTCTCGATCGCCCGCGTGTTCCTCACCGGTACCCAGGCGATCGTTCGCCTGACGCTGATGCAGTCGGAGGCCGACCGCCGCGCTGGCCTCAACACCGCGGGCTATGTCACCGGTTATCGGGGCTCCCCCGTCGGCACCGTGGACAATCAGTTCTTGGGCGCGCGCTCCGTTCTCGAACCGCGCAACATCAAATTCCAGGCGGGGTTGAACGAAGACCTCGCGGCCACCGCTTTATGGGGCAGCCAGCAGGCCGAGATGCGGGGCGAGGGCCGCCACGACGGCGTGTTCGGCATCTGGTACGGCAAAGGGCCGGGCGTCGACCGCTCGGGCGATGTCTTCCGCCATGCCAATATGGCGGGATCGTCGAAATTCGGCGGCGTGATAGCACTCGCCGGCGACGATCATAGTGCCGAATCCTCCACCGTCGCCCATGCCAGCGACGTGGCGCTGAGCGATGCCATGATCCCGGTGCTGAGCCCATCCGGTGTGCAGGAGATCATCGATTTCGGGCTTCTCGGCTTCGCTCTGTCGCGCTATGCAGGCGTCTGGGCCGGGTTGAAATGCGTCCACGACACGGTCGAATCCTCGGCCGTGGTCGAGGCCGGGATGGACCGCATCGTGCCCGTCATCCCCGCCGATCACGTCCTGCCTCGGCACGGATTGAACATCCGGCCCAATGACGACCGGACGCTGCAGGAGGAGCGCCTGCACGCCCACAAGATGCCGGCGATCCGGGCCTTCGCCCGCGCCAACGGGCTGAACCGTATCGTCATGCAAGGCGGCCGGAAGGCAACGCTCGGCATCGTCGCCTCGGGCAAGGCCTATCTCGACGTCCGCCAGGCGCTCGACGATCTGGGGCTCGACGAAACCTCCGGCGTGCGGGTGCTCAAGATCGGCATGGTGTGGCCGCTCGAGCCTTCGATCGTCAGGGAGTTTGCCGCAGGACTTGCAACGATCATGGTGGTCGAGGAGAAGCGCCCGCTGATCGAGGCGCAGCTCCGCGATATTCTGTATGCGGAGAAACAGCGCCCCGCCGTCATCGGCAAGACGGATGAGACGTCCGCAACCCTCTTCCCCGCCCATGGCGTGTTGGAGCCAAACCAGATCGCCTCGGCCATCGCCGCGCGGCTGGGACTTTCGCCAACCGCCAACGCGCCCCTCCGCAACCAGGGCGATCTCATCGAGCGTGTGCCCTATTTCTGCGCCGGCTGCCCGCATAATTCATCGACCGTTTTGCCCGAGGGAGCGCGCGGTTATGCCGGCATCGGCTGCCACTGGCTGGCGCAGTTCGTGCCCGGCCGCAAGACCGAGGGCTGCACCCAGATGGGGGGCGAGGGCGCCAATTGGGTGGGCGAGGCACCGTTCTCGAAACGCGCCCACGTGTTCCAGAATCTCGGCGACGGCACCTACAATCACTCGGGCCTGATGGCCATCCGCCACGCGATCAATTCGGGCGTCAACATCACCTACAAGATCCTGTTCAACGACGCGGTGGCGATGACCGGCGGCCAGCGCAACGATGGCGGGTTGACGGTTACGCAGATCGCCCATCAGGCGCGGGCCTTCGGCGTCGAGCGCATCGCCATCGTCTCCGACGAACCCGAAAAGCATAGCTCCGCCGATTTCCCCGCGCAGGCGAGCTTCCATCACCGCGACGACCTGCAGGCGGTGCAGACCGCCATGATGGAAACCCCCGGCGCCAGTGTGATGATTTACGACCAGACCTGTGCCGCGGAGAAACGCCACCGCCGCAAGCGCGGCGAATTCCCCGATCCAGCGACCCGCGTCTTCATCAACGAGCTGGTGTGCGAGGGCTGCGGGGATTGCGGCGTCAAATCGAACTGCGTCGCCATCGCCCCGGTCGAAACCGAATTCGGCCGCAAGCGCCAGATCGACCAGTCGGCCTCAACAAGGATTTCTCCTGCCTCAAGGGCTTCTGCCCGAGCTTCGTCACGGTGGAAGGGGGTGAGCTGGTCAAGGGCTCGCCCAAAGCTGCCCCCACCGGTCCGTTTCCCGTGCCTCCCGAACCGGCGCAACCAGCTCTCGACCGGCCATGGTCGATCCTGGTCACCGGCATCGGCGGCACCGGCGTCGTCACCATCGGCCATGTGCTGGGGATGGCCGCCCATCTCGAAGGCAAGGGGGCGGCCCTTGTCGACATGGTCGGCATCTCGCAGAAGAACGGCGCCGTCGTCACCCATCTCAAGATCGCCGCGCGGCCTTCCGACATCGCCGCCGTCCGCGTCTCCGCTGGCTCGGCCGATCTCATCCTCGGCTGCGATCTCGTCACCTCGGCGTCCGAGCGCATTCTTTCGGCCGCATCGCCTGACAGGACTCACGCGGTGGTCAACGCCCATGAAACCATGCCGGCGCAATTCACCTATGACGCCGACTTCAAACTTCCAGGCGGCGAACTCGCTCTTCGCGTTGCGGCTGCTACACGCCGCGACGGTTTCCACGCCATCGACGCCACCGAAATCGCCACGGCACTGATGGGCGATTCGATTGCCGCCAATCTGTTCACGCTGGGCTTCGCCTGCCAGGCGGGGCTCATCCCCATCGGTATTGCCGCGATCGAGGAGGCGGTCCGGCTCAATGGTGTTTCGGTCAAGATGAATCTCGAGGCGTTGCTGTGGGGCCGGCGCGCGGCGGTCGATGAAGCAGCCGTCCGCGCCGTGATCGGGAGTGGTCCCGCGCCCGCAACGCAGACGCTGGACAGCACCATCGAACGCCGGGTGGAGTTTCTCACCGCCTATCAGGACAATGCCTATGCCGAGATCTACCGGGAATTCCTGACCATTATCCGCAAGGCCGAAGCGCCTCTCGGCTCGGAACGGCTGACGCTGGCGGTGGCGCGCGCGCTGTTCAAGCTGATGGCCTACAAGGACGAGTACGAAGTGGCGCGGCTTTACACCGACGGGTCTTTCGCCCGCGCCGTCGCGGGGAAGTTCAAAGGCGATTACCGGCTGAAGTTCCATTTGGCCCCACCCATCCTCGGCCGCCGCGACGACTTCACCGGCAGGCCGCGGAAATCGGTGTTCGGTCCATGGATGATGACCGCCTTTCGCGTCCTGGCCCGCTTCCGGCACCTGCGCGGAACCAGGCTCGATGTCTTCGGCTACAGCAGCGAACGAAAGCAGGAGCGAGCCCTCATCGCGGAGTATCGCGCGACAATCGCAAAACTATTGAAACAGCTGAACCGCTCAAACCATCACCTTGCAACAGAGATCGCCGCGCTACCCGAACAGATCCGTGGTTTCGGCTATGTGAAAGACGAGCACCTGGCGAAAGTGCGCGCCAGCGAGGCGCAACTGATGGCCCGCTTCGACGCCCCAACGGCATCGAAAATAACGCTCGCCGCCGAATGACACCTCATGTCCTCGCTCCCGCGAGTGCGGCTCCTCATTCTCATCATGCGCGCCCCCGGGTTTAACCCGGGGGTCTACCCGCGTATCTTCTTTGCCTCGACCGAAGAAGATGACCGTGTCGAGCACGGTCATGATGAG
>JANNSP010000309.1:0-2456 GCA_031402975.1 Hyphomicrobiales bacterium | reverse complement strand
GGCAGGTAGGACTGTACCTCAGGCAAAACGAGGGGCAGGGCCGCGTCGGGCAAGGGCAGGGCGCAGAGCGTGACCAGTCTCATATCGACATCGCACCCCTGCAACTCGTCTCCGACTGCTTCATGCTCGGCCGCAGGGTGGAGACGCAGGAATTCGTGTAAGCGCAACTACCCCCGCCGGCGTTCGCGTTTTGCGGCTCCCGCCGCCGCCGTGTCGATGCCCTTGGCGAGCTCCGAGACCGGGCCCAGGCGCTGTTCGATGAGTTCCACCGTGGGGCGCTCGCCTTTGGTGTAGGTTTCCAAGGATTTCCGCATGGCGGCGAGGTGATCTGGACTGGTGCCGCAGCAGCCGCCGATGATCTTTGCTCCGGCATCGAGCGCGATCCGGGCGTAGTCGGCCATCAGTTCCGGCGTTCCGGTGTAGTGGATGTGGCCGTCGGCATATTGCGGGATGCCGCAATTACCCTTGGCCACCACGGCGGCATCGGGGCGCGCGGCCGAGATGCCGAGCACGGTGGCGATCAGTTCCGAGGCACCGACGCCGCAATTGGCGCCGATCGCCACCGGCTGGGTAGCCAACGACGCCGTGAGCGCGCCGAAGGCCGCGGGCGTGATCCCCATCATGGTGCGGCCATTGGTATCAAAACTCATGGTCGTCACAAGGGGCAGACCTGTCTTCGAGGCCCCCTCGACGGCGGCGCGCAGTTCCTCCTCCGACGACATGGTTTCGATCCACAGCACGTCGACGCCGCCTTCCTTGAGGGCCAGCGCCTGCTCCTCGAAGGCGCGGACACCGTCAACATAGGGGAATGTTCCGACCGGCTCGAAAATCTCGCCTGTTGGACCGATCGAACCGCCGACATACACGTCGCGGTCCGCCGTGTCGGCCTCGGCCCGCGCCAGACTGGCTGCCGCCATGTTGACTTCGCGGACGCGATCCTGCCCGTCATGCAGCTTGAGCCGTTGCCGGTTTCCACCGAAGGTATTGGTGAGCACGATATCGGCGCCGGCCGCGATGAAGCGGCGGTGCAGCGAGCGAACCCGGTCGGGATGATCGAAATTCCACATCTCCGGCGCATCGCCAGATTCGAGCCCCATCTGAAAATAGTTGGTACCCGTCGCGCCATCGGCAAGCAGCCAAGGGCGGGACGCAAGGGCTTCGGTAAAGGACAGGCGCGGCATGGGGAAACCTCAATTTCCATATAAAGAAGTCTTTATATGATTTTGCGGGGCTTGCAAAGGGTCAGTTCAAGCGCTCTTCACCCCGTAATACAGCATTGCCACATGGCGGGCTTCGGCAAAGAACAGCCAGCGCTCAATGACAGCGGCGGCCAGAGCCAGAACCGCCGGCAACAAGGCGAAGTAAGGCGATAGATAGGTCACAAGCGAGGCAAGTAAGGCGACGGCAAACAGAACTAGAACCGCGCTCCTAAGCGTCACGGCATGCTTCCTAGCGACCGCGTAACCCATCTCCTTCATGATATAGTTCTCGGAGGTATGTGGCATTTCCCACTGGCTGACGCTGCCGATCGATCCCAGGCCCGTGGCGGCTTCGATGGTGCGGGTTCTGTCCGCGCCGTCGATACGCCGCCAGTAGAGGTACTTCAGGATGGCTGCGAGAAGCAGCGCTGCGGCCGTGAGGGCAGCCTGAAATATCTGGAAAAGGTCGAAAAGTTCAGCCACCGCCATCAGCAGCGCCGCACCCGTGGCAAGCGCGAACGCGAGATACACCGGGACCGTCAGTCCTTCGTTCCAGGCGCGGATGGTGGTGAGCGTCGAATAAATCTTCGCCGTGCAATAGACGGTGACGGCGCACATCAGGGCGGTGACGATACCCAAGGGAGCGATGAGACCAGGGGCATCGACAATTCCGGACCAGACGAGACCGAAGGCGAGTGCTGGAGCATAGGTCACCAGCGCGGCAATTCCTTCACGCGACAACCACGACGACTGCCATTGCGAAAAAGCCCGCCAAGCCCGTTCGGGATGACCAAGATGAAAGGTCGATGACAGGAGCCCAATGGTGATCAGCCCCAGCGCCAGTCCGAGAGCGGCCAAGGCAAACGGCAGGGAGGACGATACGCCATGCATCACTCCAACGAGTCCGAGAAGTGCCAGCAGGCCGTAACCTGCGCCCGACGCGGTGGTGAACAGGATGACCGAATAGGCGGGATGCACCGGTCAGCCTTCAAGTTTGCCGGAGTGATCGGAGTTGTCCTGCAGGCGGTGCACCGTCCTGGTCTGGCTCAGCACCTTGTCGGCCCAGGCGAACAGGCGGTCGAAAGCCGAACCGTCGCCCCTGGGCAGTTGCGCTTCGATTGACGTGAAGGAATCGCGGCGGGCGCGGGGCGGCAGGTATTTGTTGACCGGCTTGTAGCCCATCTCGGGCAGGAGATCGTAACCGCCGCGATCACTCACCAAGAGCGAGACGGCGGACGCGGGATCGCCGAGATCGCC
>JANNSP010000308.1:0-8661 GCA_031402975.1 Hyphomicrobiales bacterium | reverse complement strand
GCTTGTTGCCCGAAAGCTCGGCATAGGTCTTCAGTGAACGGAGCAATGCGGTACGCAGCCCCGTCTCGTGGGCGCCGCCGTCGGGTGTCGGGATGGTGTTGCAGTAGGACGAGATGAAGCCGTCGTCGCCGGCGAACCAGGCGATGGCCCATTCGACGCCGCCGTGACGGCCTTCGCTCCCCGTCTTGCCAGCGAAGATTTCATCGACCACGCGGGTGGCACCTTCGAGGCGCTCGGCGAGGAAGTCTTTCAACCCGCCGGGGAAATGCAACACGGCTTTTTCCGGCGTGTCCTTGTCCTTGATATGGGCGGGGTCGCAGCTCCAGCGGATTTCGACGCCGCCGAAGAGATAGGATTTGGAGCGCGCCATCTTGTAGAGACGGGCGGCGCTGAATGCGGTGTTTCCCTTGCCGAAGATCGTGGGATCGGGATGGAAGCGCACCGTGGTGCCGCGGCGGCCCGAGACCTTTCCGAGATTCTGCAGCTTCGTGGTGGGAACGCCTTTGGAATAGTCCTGACGGTAGAGCTGTAGCCCACGCGCCACTTCCACCGTCACATGATCGGAGAGCGCGTTGACGACGGAGACGCCGACGCCGTGCAACCCGCCTGACGTTTCATAGGCGCCCGAGTCGAATTTGCCGCCGGAATGGAGCGTGGTCATGATGACTTCAAGCGCCGACTTGGTCTTGAACTTGGGATGCGGATCGATGGGGACGCCGCGGCCGTTGTCGGTGACGGTGAGGTAGCCGTCGGCGCCGTAATGGACCTCGATCCAGGTGGCATGGCCGGCGACGGCCTCGTCCATGGCGTTGTCGAGGACCTCGGAAAAAAGATGGTGCAGCGCCTTCTCGTCGGTGCCGCCGATATACATGCCGGGGCGGCGGCGCACCGGCTCGAGGCCTTCCAAAACCTCGATGTCGGCGGCGGTGTAGCTCTCTTCGCCCCGCGCGCGGGCCGGGGGTTTGGCTGTCTTTGGCAGGCTTTCGAACAGGTCAGCGGTCTTGGCGGCTTTGGCCATGGTGTTCCCGAATCGTTTCGTCCGTCCGTATGCTACATGGGAACGGATTGCAACAATCGGGCTTTGCGGGAGAGGACGAGGGAGCTACTTCACCGGCACGGCGTGGACCTTGCCTTCGTAGGGGGCATCAAAGCTGTCAACGGCCATGACATACATGGTCTTGCCGTCCTTGCTGAAGGTCATGTTGGGAGCGGCAACGGCCTTGAATTCGTATTTGTTGATGAGCTTGCCCTCGGGCGACACTTCGAGGATCGCGCCGGAACTGTATTCGCCAATGTAGAAATTTCCGTTGGGGCCAAGCTTGAGGCCATCGGGATAGACGTCCAGCGCTTCGCCCATCTGGTAGAGGCGGGCGAACAGGCGGCGGTCGCCCAGCATGCCGACCTCGCTCGTGGCGAAAGAGATGACGCGGCCCGCTTCCGATTCATTGACATAGAGCCGGCCATCGGGTCCGAGCGCGATGCCGTTGGCGTAATGGAGATCGTCGGCCACCTGGTTGAGGACTCCGGTGGCACTCAGATGCAGGACGCGGCCCACGATGGGTCCCGGCTCCCAGGGACCCGAGGCCGTCAGATAGACCCCGCCCTTGCCATCGGGCGTGCCGTCATTGGGTCCGACGAGGGGCGCTCCCGCCGCATCCTTGTCGATGGTTTTGAGCGTCTTGCCATCGGCGGAGATGATGACGATCTGGCCCGCGTCGTAACAGGTGACAACGAAATCCATGCCGAAGGGCACCACTGCGGCGGGGCCGCAGGCGTCCTGCTTCCACAGTTGCGTATTGGCCTTGCCGTCCCAGGCGGTGACCACCTGGCCTGCGTATTCGGCATAGAGGAGCCGGTCGCCCGCCATCACCGGGCCTTCGGGAAACAGCGCGCGGGGGTTTATGACGGTCGTCCCTTGCGCCTGCGCGGCGGTGGCGGCGGCGATGAGGGCGAAGGCGGCGGCGGCAAGTTTCATCGGGATCCTCCCATGGATGGCCTCATGCTAACGCCGGGCGAGTCGGCAATACAACCATCTATTTTGCGCCATTTTCGCCGGGTTGTGCGGCGAGCCTTCCTTCTCTAAAACGCATCCTCAATTCTGGCGGGAGTCTCGCACATGACGACAGGACTACAGCATGCGGCCTGGGACGGGCCGATCGTGATGATCGGCTTCGGATCGATCGGGCGGGGCAGCCTGCCGCTGATCCTCCGCCATATCAAATGCGCGCCATCGCAGATCACCGTGGTCGAACCCACGACCGAATGGAAACACCTGGCCGACAGCGCGGGGGTGAACTTCCTCGAAGCGGCGGTGACCAGGCGCAACTACAAGAGCCTGCTGACGCCGTTGCTGAAGGCGGGACCGGGGCCGGGTTTCATCGTCAACCTGTCGGTCGATGTCAGCAGCCTCGACATAATGCGCCTCGCCCGGCAGCTTGGCGCGCATTGCGTCGATACGGTGAACGAGCCGTGGCCGGGTTTCTATTACAATCCGAAGCTGGGGCCGGCGGCGCGCTCCAACTATATGCTGCGCGAGGGGCTCCTCGAGCTCAAGCGCGAACTCGGCCCCGGAGTGACGGCGGTGTCGTGCTGCGGCGCCAATCCCGGCATGGTGTCATGGTTCGTCAAGCAGGCGCTGATCGATCTCGCCAGGGACTTGAAGGTGAAGGTGAGCGAGCCCGCGACCCGCGAGGGTTGGGCGAAACTGATGAAACGGCTCGGCGTCAAGGGGCTGCACATCGCCGAGCGCGACACGCAGCGGGCGCACTCGCCCAAGCCCCAGGGCTGCTTCGTCAATACATGGTCCGTGGACGGATTTGTTTCCGAAGGGTTGCAGCCCGCCGAACTCGGCTGGGGCAGCCACGAGAAAAAGCTGCCGCCCGACGGACGCCGGCACAAGGTGGGCTCGGGCGCTGCGATCTATCTCTTGCGGCCGGGCGCCGATACGCGGGTGCGCTCGTGGGTGCCGGGCATCGGGCCGCAATTCGGTTTTCTGGTGACGCATAACGAGGCGATCTCGCTTGCCGATTATTATACGATCGGCAGCGGGCGGAAGGTCACCTACCGGCCGACATCGCATTACGCCTATCATCCGTCGAACGACGCGGTCCTGTCGCTGCACGAGATGTTCGGCGCGGGCGGGGTCCGCCAGAAGCGCTCGCATATCCTGGAGGAGCACGAGATCGCCGACGGGTCGGACATCCTCGGCGTGCTGCTCTACGGGCACAAGAAGAACGCCTATTGGTACGGCTCGTCGCTGTCGATCGAAGAGGCGCGGAAACTGGCGCCGTACCAGAACGCGACGGGACTGCAGGTGACCTCCGCAGTGCTGGCCGGGATAGTGTGGGCAATCGAAAACCCGCAAGCCGGAATCGTCGAGACCGAGGAGATGGATTACCATCGTTGCCTCGAGGTGCAGAGGCCGTATCTCGGCAAACTGAGCGGGGTTTATACGGACTGGACGCCGCTCGAAGGCCGCGGAAAACTGTTCGAGGAGGCGCTGGACAAGCGTGATCCATGGCAGTTTTCGAATATCATCGTGAGATGAACTCCGCGATGCGCTTTGTCCCTGCCCTTCTCTGCCTTGCATTGCTGTGCGTTCCGGCATGGTCGGCACCGAGGCATGGCATTGCCATGCATGGCGAGCCGTTGCTTGCACCCGACTTCGCCCATCTGCCCTATGTCAATCCCGATGCGCCCAAAGGCGGCGTGTTGCGCCAGGCGGTGACGGGGACGTTCGACAGCGTCAATCCGTTCATCGTCAAGGGCACCTCGGCCAGCGGAGTGCGCACCTATGTGTTCGAGAGCCTGTTGGGGCGGAACTGGGCCGAGCCGTTTTCGCTGTATGGCTTGCTGGCCGAAACCATCGACGTGAGCGAGGACCGGCAGACATTTACTTTCAGGCTGCGCCCACAAGCGAAGTTTTCCGATGGCTCTCCGGTGACGGCGGCCGACATCGTGTTCTCGATGGAGACCTTGCGCGACAAGGGCCGGCCCAATTTCAAGAACTCGTATTCCAAGGTGACCAAGATCGAGACGCCTGACGATCAGACTGTGGTGTTCCACCAGGGTGCGGGCGATCTCGAACTGCCGCTGATTGTCGGCGTGATGCCCATCGTGTCGAAAAAATTCTGGGAAGGCCGCGTGTTCGACGCTTCCACCCTCGATCCGATTATTGGATCGGGGCCCTATGCGATCGGCGAGGTGAAGCCCGGCGAGCGCATGAGTTACAGGAAGAATGCGGACTGGTGGGGAAAGGACCTGGCGATCGGGCGGGGGTTGTGGAATTTCGACGAGATCAGGATCGACTATTATCGCGACGCCAATGCCGCCTTCGAGGCGTTCAAGAAGGGCGACGCCGATATCAGGATCGAGAGCGATCCTTCGCGTTGGGCGAGCGGATATGATTTTCCGGCGGTGACGGACGGCCGGATCGCGCTCGAAACGGTGGCGCAGAAATCACCCGCACCCGCGTCGGGCTTCGCCTTCAATACCAGGCGCCAGATTTTCGCGGATGTCAGGGTGCGCGAGGCGCTCACCATGCTGTTCGATTTCGAATGGGCCAATGCCAACCTGTTTTCGGGCGCGTACCGGCGGACGTATGGTTATTATTCGGGCTCGGAACTGTCATCGCAAGGGAGCCCTGCGGATGAGCGTGAACGGGCCGTGCTGGGCGATGCGAAACTCCGCCCCGACATGCTGGATGGAAGTTACAAACTGCCGGTGAGCGACGGGTCGGGGCGTGATCGTAAGTTGCTGCGCAAAGCCGTGTCGCTGCTGGCCGAGGCCGGGTGGACGGTCAAGGAGACCGGGCTTGTCGACGCGGAAGGCAAGCCGTTCGCGTTCACCATTTCGGTGCAAAACAAGGATCAGGAGAAGATAGCGCTCCATTTTCAGCGGACGCTGAAGCAGATCGGCATCGAGGCTGAGGTTCGCACCGTCGATTCGGCGCAGTATGCCAGCCTGCAGCGAAGCTACGACTACGACATGATCCCGGCCACGTGGTTCAATTCGCTGTCGCCGGGAAACGAGCAGGTGTTCTATTATGGTTCGGAAGGGCGGAGCGTCGAGGGCACGCGCAATTATCCCGGCATCGCCGATCCCGCGGTCGATCGCGCCATAGCCGCGATGCTCGATGCGAGGACGCGCGAGGATTTCGTGGCGGCGGTCAGGGCCGAGGACCGCTTGCTGGTGGCGGGGTTTTATATCGTGCCGTTCTACGACGCGGGCGGGCAATGGGTGGCGCGCTGGAGCCATATCGGCAGGCCGGAACAACAACCGCTGCCGGGATTCGAGGCGACGACGTTGTGGAAGGTGGAGTGATCAGGCGGGGCGCTTCGGCGTCATCACTTTGCTTTCGAAACTAAAGACCAGAATTCCGTCCTGGTTGACGCCCTCGTTCCTGGCGAAGACAAGGCCCCAGCCGGAGCGGCTGGCCATGTCGCGCTTTCCGGTGACGGTGGTTGAGTAGGAAATCGTGTCGCCGGGATAGACCGGTTTCAGCCAACGCAGATTGGTGAAGCCGGGCGACGGCCCGAGCACGGCGCGGCCGGCATGGGCGTTGTTGACGGCGACGAAACACTTCATCCAGCCGGCGGCCGTATGCCAGCCACTCGCCGCGAGTTTGCCGAAAGGACCGCGCGCCGCCGCCTTGTCATCGGTGTGGAAGGGCTGCGGGTCGTAGGCTATCGCGAATTTCAGGATGTTGTCGCGGGTGAAGGCGTAAGTGCCGAGATCGACGCGCAAGCCCGGCTCGATCTCTTCAAGGTAGAGGCCCATCATGGTGCGCGGACCTTCATGAAATTGATGCCCACCTGTTCGATTTTCTTTTCGCCCGTTTCGTTGAAGAGGTCCCAGCGGCATTTGAGGATGCCAAGATCGGGGCGCCTGGCGGAAACGCGGCGCTCGATCACCGTCATCCGGCCGGAAAGCGTTTCGCCGGCGCGCACCGGTTTCAACCACTTCACCTCGTCAATGCCGGTCGAGCCCATGCCGGCAGAACGGTTGAGATAGCTGTCGCACAGCATGCGCATGAGCATGGCGCAGGTGTGCCAGCCGGACGCGCTCAATCCTCCGAGTACGGAGGATTTGGCCTCGGCGTCGTCGAGATGGAAGCGCTGCGGATCGAATTCGCTGGCGAAGGCGATGATGTCTTCGGCGGTGACGGGATGGGGCCCCAGCGGAAATTCGCAGCCGAGGGTAAAGTCTTCGTAGTGGAGCAGCATCAGTTGGCAAACCGGAAGTGCATGACGTCGCCGTCCTGCACCACGTAGTCTTTTCCCTCGAGGCGGAATTTTCCCGCTTCCCTGGCGCCGGCTTCGCCCTTGTATTGGGCGTAGTCGTCATAGGCTATGGTTTCGGCGCGGATATAGCCTTTTTCGAAATCGGTGTGGATGACGCCGGCGGCGGCGGGGCCGCGGGTTCCCTTGGTCACCGTCCAGGCGCGGGTTTCCTTGGGGCCCACGGTGAAATAAGTAACGAGATGGAGGAGATCGTAACCGGCGCGGATGACGCGGTTGAGGCCGGGCTCGGTCAGCCCCACGGCTTCGAGATAATCCTTCTGGTCGGCTACGGGCAACACCGCGATCTCGCTTTCGATCTTGGCCGAAACGACGGTGGCGACGGCGTTTTCCTCTTTCGCGCGGGCGAAGACGCGGGTTGAGAATTCGTTGCCCTTGTCGGCCGAGGCTTCATCGACATTGCACACATAGAGCACCGGCTTCGATGACAGGAGACCGAGCCCGCGGAATTCTTTCTCTTCGTCCGGCGTTCGCTCGACGAGACGGGCGGGTATGCCTTCGCGCAGCAGAATGAGTGCCCGGTGGATGAGTTCGGCCAGCGCCTTGGCTTCCTTGTCGCCGGTCTTGGCGCGTTTTTCGAGACTGGTGAAACGCTTTTCGAGCGAATCGAGATCGGCCAGCATCAATTCCGTCTCGATGGTTTCGATGTCGGCTATGGGATCGATCCTGCCTTCGACATGGGTGACGTCGCCATCCTCGAAGCAGCGCACCACGTGCGCAATGGCATCGACCTCGCGGATATTGGCGAGAAACTGGTTGCCGAGCCCCTCGCCCTTGGATGCGCCGCGCACCAACCCCGCGATATCAACGAAAGTGAGACGCGTCGGGATGATTTCAGCGCTGCCGCCGATCCTGGCCAAAACGTCGAGGCGGGGATCGGGGACACCCACGTCGCCCACATTGGGCTCGATCGTGCAGAACGGATAATTCGCCGCCTGCGCCGCCGCCGTCTGCGTCAGCGCATTGAAAAGCGTCGACTTGCCTACGTTGGGCAGGCCGACGATGCCGCATTTGAAACCCATCAGATTGCTTCTTTCCTTGGCGGTTTTTCAGGTGCCGGATTGAGTGCGAGATGCACCTTGTTCTGGAACGTGCCCTCGCCGCCTTCGATCAACAGCGACATGTTATCGGCGACAGCCTCGATCAACGGCTCCAGCCACTGCCGGTCGGCCTTGGCGAAATCGCTGAGCACATGCGGGTGGACAAGTCCCTTTTCGCCCGGATGGCCGATCCCCAGGCGCACGCGCTGGAAATAGGGGCCGATATGGGCGATCATCGAGCGGATGCCGTTGTGGCCGGCCGCACCGCCGCCGAGCTTGACCTTGACCTTGCCCTCGACGAGATCGATCTCGTCATAGATGACGATCACTTTCTCGGGCTCGATATCGTAGAAGCGCAGCGCTTCGCCCACCGACCGGCCACTGTCGTTCATGTAAGTCAACGGCTTCAGCGCCAGAACCTTTTCGCCCGCCAGCAGGCCCTCGCAAGTTTCGCCCTTGAAACGCTTGCGCCAAGCCGAAAAGCCATGACGGCGGACGATTTCGTCCACCGCCATGAAGCCGATATTGTGCCTGTTGCCGGCATATTTGGGCCCCGGATTGCCGAGGCCCACGACGAGGTGCATGGGCGCCCGTTACTTCTTCTTCGGCGCCGGCGCCGCCTTGGCGGCGGCAGCGGGAGCAGCACCCTTGGCTGCGGGTGCTGCACCCTTGGCCGCGGGGGCTGCCTTTGCATCCTTGGCCGCGGGCGCTGCCTTGGCGTCCTTGCCGGCGGCGGGAGCAGCAGTGCCGGGAGCCCCGGCCGGAGCCTTCTGCGCGGTAGCCGGAACTTCGGCCGTCGCTGCCGGATCGACCACGGCTTCCTCTTCCTTGCCCATGGCCGAGATGGTGGCCACCGTCACGTCGTCGCGCGACACCGCCGTCGTATTCTCCGGCAGCTTCAACTGCGACAGATGGATCGACTGGTTGATGTGCAGGCCCGTCAGATCGACCAGGATATCGTCAGGGATGAAATCGGCCGAGCAATAAAGGGCGATCTCGTGGCTCACGATGTTGAGCACGCCGCCGGCTTTCAGGCCGGGCGAGGCGTCGTGGTTCTTGAAATGCACCGGGATGTTGACGGCGATCCTGGCGTCCTTGCCGAGGCGGAGGAAATCGACATGGATGATCGCATCGCGCGACGGCTCGAACTGCACGTCACGGGGGATGGCGCGCACCGTCTGGCCGTCGACTTCGAGGTCGACCAGCGTCGACAGGAAGCGCCCGGTCTGGACGTGGGGCTGGACCTCGCCATAGGTCATCGAGATGAGTTTGGGTTCCTGTTTATCGCCATAGACGACACCCGGAACGAGGCCTTCACGGCG
>JANNSP010000307.1:0-11920 GCA_031402975.1 Hyphomicrobiales bacterium | reverse complement strand
CGGTTACTTCGCCGCCCTGATGCAGCAATGCAGCCGGCTGATGCAGTCGATCGTGCATCATCCCAAGCCGGTCGTCGCGCAGGTCCAGGGCATCGCCAGCGCCGCCGGCTGCCAGCTGGTGGCCAGCTGCGACCTCGCCATTGCATCGCGCGCGGCGCGGTTCTGCACGCCGGGCGTCAATATCGGCCTGTTCTGCTCGACGCCGATGGTAGCGCTGTCGCGCAACGTGTCGCGCAAGCACGCGCTTGAAATGCTGCTGACCGGCGACGTGATCAAGGCGGACGAGGCGCTGCGCATCGGCCTCGTCAACCGCGTCGTGTCACCGAATGAGTTGAGGAAATCGACCGATGAGCTGGCGCGCAAAATCGCGGCGAAATCGCAGGCCATCGTGAAGATCGGCAAGCAGGCATTCTATCGGCAGCTCGAACTGCCGCTGGCCGAGGCCTATGCCTATGCCGCGCGCGTCATGGTCGAGAACCTCATGGCCCGCGATGCGGGAGAAGGTTTGGGCGCCTTCATCGGCAAGCGCCAGCCACAATGGACCGACACTTGATCCGTCCCCGGCGCTCGCATGAACCTCGCATGAACCATGACAGCTATCCGGCGGACTATACGCGGGAGATTCTCGAAAGCCTGAAGTCGGTAGCACTGGTGGGCGCTTCGGCCAACGCCCTGCGGCCGTCCTATTTCGTCATGAAATATCTGCTCGACAAGGGCTATGACGTGATCCCGGTCAATCCGGGGCTCGCCGGTCAGGACATTCTTGGTCAGCGGGTTTATGCCAGCCTCGCGGACATTCCGCGCGGCATCGACATGGTGGACATCTTTCGCAATTCGGAAGCTGCGGGCGCCGTTATCGACGAAGCGCTGACGCTCGACCCAAAACCTCGCGTTATCTGGATGCAGCTTGGCGTGAGGAACGACGAGGCTGCGGCGCGGGCCGAGCAGCACGGCGTGTTTGTGGTGATGAACCGCTGCCCGAAGATGGAATATGGCAAACATTCGGGCGAATGGACCTGGGTCGGCGGCAATGCCGGAACGATCTCGTCGCGCAAGCAGACCCTCCATCCCAGCGGCAAAATGCAGAGCCTGGGGCTCAGGCCGAAAAGCGGCGCCGAATAGTCCTCTCCCGTCATGGATAAACTCACGCTCCGCCAGTCCGCCGCACTTCGCAATGTTCGCGCATGGTTGTTCATCGTCGCCTGCCTGGTCTTCGCCATGGTGATCGTCGGAGGTGCTACGCGGCTGACCGATAGCGGGTTGTCGATCACCGAGTGGCAACCTTTGCTCGGCGCTATCCCGCCTCTAACCCATGCCGACTGGCAGGCGGCGTTCGAGAGATACAAGCTGATCCCCGAATACACCGTCATCAACAGCGGAATGACGCTGGCGGAATTCAAGTTCATCTACTGGTGGGAGTGGGCGCACCGCTTTCTCGGACGGATCATCGGCGCGGTGTTTCTCCTTCCGCTGCTGTTCTTCGCCTTCACGAAACGTCTGCCGGTGGGTGCGTGGCCACGGCTTGCCGCGATCTTCGTGCTGGGCGGATTGCAGGGAGCGCTCGGCTGGTACATGGTGCGGTCGGGCCTCGTCGACCGCGTCGATGTGAGCCAGTACCGGCTCTCGGCCCATCTGACGCTGGCGGCGATCATCTTCACAGGCGTCGTCTGGGCGGCGCTGCGGATCGGCCGCGAGCCGCTTCACATCACCGAGCGCGAGCGGGGCGCGGCCTTGATCTGTGGACTGATCATATTGCAGATCGCGGCGGGCGGCTTCGTCGCCGGCCTCGATGCCGGCAAGGGTTACAACACCTGGCCGCTGATCGAGGGCGCGCTGGTGCCCGACGGGTTATTTCCGGTCACGCCCTGGTGGCGGAATTTTTTTGAGACCGCCATGACCGTGCAGTTCACCCACCGGGTGATCGCCTATGTGCTGGCGGTGACCGTCACGGCGCACACCTATCTGGCGCGAACCAAATCGGCGGTCCTGCTTCTCGCCGCGGTGCTGGCGCAGGTGGCACTTGGAATCTGGACACTGCTGGCGATGGCGCCGCTGTGGCTCAGCCTTCTCCACCAGGGCGGCGCGTTCCTGCTCCTCGCCGCCGCCCTGTGGAACTTGCACAAATTGCTCAGCCGATCGCCTGCTCCAGATCGGCGATGAGGTCGGCCACGTCTTCGATGCCGACCGACAGGCGCACCACTTCGGGGCCCGCACCCGCCTGTTTCAACTGTTCGGGCGACAACTGGCTGTGCGTCGTTGACGACGGATGGATGATGAGCGAGCGGGTGTCGCCCAGGTTGGCGAGATGCGAGAACAGCTTGACCGAGGACACCGTCTTGACGCCCGCGTCGTAGCCGCCCTTGAGGCCGAAGGTCAGCACCGCGCCCGCTCCGCGCGGACAGTATTTCTTGCACAATGCATTGTGCTTGTCGTCGGGGAGCCCGGCATAGTTCACCCACGTCACCTTGGGGTTGTCCTTCAGCCACTGGGCGACTTTAAGCGTGTTGTCGCAGTGGCGTTGCATTCGAAGCCCCAGCGTTTCCATGCCGGTGAGGATCAAGAACGCATTTAGGGGAGCAATGCAGGGACCCAGATCGCGGAGGCCCAGCACGCGGGCCGCGATGGCGAAGGCGATGCCACCGAAGGTCTCGTGCAGCTTGAGGCCGTGATAGGATTCGTTGGGCTCCGACAGCAGCGGATAGCGGCCGCTTTTCGACCAGTCGAAATTGCCTGCATCGATGAGGACGCCGCCCATCGAATTGCCGTGCCCGCCCATGAATTTGGTGAGCGAATGAACGACGATGTTGGCGCCGTGCTCGATCGGCTTGCACAGATAGGGCGTGGCCAGCGTATTGTCGACGATCAGCGGCACGCCGGCCTTTTTCGCGATCTTGGCCACCGCCGCGATATCGGTGATGCGCCCGCCCGGATTGGCGATCGACTCGATGAAGATGGCCTTGGTCTTGGGCGACATGGCCTTCTCGATCGACGATATGTCCTCGGCATCGGCCCACACCACATGCCAGCCGAACGATTTGAACGAATGGCTGAACTGGTTGATCGAGCCGCCGTAAAGCTGGCGGACCGCGACGAATTCATCGCCCGGCTGCATCAGCGTGTGGAAGATCAGAAGCTGCGCGCCATGGCCCGACGCCGTCGCCAGCGCCGCCGTGCCGCCTTCAAGTGCTGCACATTTCGCTTCCAGCACCGACTGGGTCGGGTTGCCGATGCGCGTGTAGATATTGCCGAAAGCCCGGAGCGCGAACAGGTCGGCGGCATGCTTCGCGTCTTCGAAGACGAAGGCCGTGGTCTGGTAGATGGGCGTGATGCGGGCCCCGGTGGCGGGATCGGGGGATGCGCCCGCGTGCAAGGCAAGTGTGTCGAAACCCGGTGTTCTCTCGGCCATGTCCTGTCGCTCCCTGGATTGTGAGGATGGACTCTTAGCGCGGCCAAGGGCAAACGACAATCATGGCGCTGGAACGCAAAAGATCACTCACGCAACGTCAGCGCAAGCTGATCGGAACGCTGACGACGGTCGGTTTTCTGGTGGCCTATTCGCTCGTGACGATGATGCTGGGAGGCCTCTTCGCGGTCGGCCGGGGCGTCGCCGTGGAGTTGATCTTCTACATCGTGGCGGGACTCTTGTGGCTGCCGGTGGTGATGCTGCTGATCCGCTGGATGAGCAAACCGGATTAGACGGTGTTGACCCGCCTGAAGCCGTTCCACAGCGCGAAGGCGGTGCCCGATAGCAGCACGTCGATGTAGCGCAGTTTTTGGAATTCTCCCGCCAGCGATACGCGCGGCAGTCCAAGCAGATGATCCTTGTGGCCGGAAAAGATGAGGCCCTTGCGGGTCGTGACGGCGGCGCGGTATCCGGCCTGCCGCGCCAGGTCGAAATCGCGGGGGCCGGCGGAGCCGGGGTCGCCGTAAGGATAGGCTAGAAAGCGCGGGCGGCTTCCCAATTCCGCTTCGATGCGCTCCGCCGACTGCGCCAGTTCGAGGCGGGCGGTGTTTTCCGGCAATTGCGCCACCGCGTAGTGATGGACCGTGTGGGCGCCGATCGTGCACAGGGGGTCGGCGGCGATTATCCGCAATTCGTCCCAGGTCATTGCCTCGGCCCGGCACATGGCATCGGCATTGACCCCGTGGCTCAAGCCGAAATTGCGGATCCAGCCGCGCTGCGCCACCTGCCCCATCAGGCGCACCGGCCAGTACAGCCGCTGCCAGGCCAGTTGTTTCTGCGCATCGGTGCGGGTCGAGAGCGAAATCCGCTGGCCGTCGATGTCGGCATCCACATGAGGAGCGCCTGCGATCACTGCCTCAAGGATGCGCCACCACAATTCGCAGGTTCCGTCACTGATGGCCGGCGCCACGAAGATGGTGAACGGGCAATTGTGCCGGCGGAACACCGGCCGCGCGTGGACCAGATTGTCGCGATAGCCGTCGTCGAGGGTGAAAACCGCGAAAGGCCGCTCGAACCTCGTTTCCGACGTCAGGCGGGACATCCCCTCCTCGAGCGATACCAGGTCGAAGCCCCGCGCTTTCGCCAGTTCGATCACGGCATCGAGAAACTCCGGCGTCACTTCGAGACCGGCATTGGGCGCGAAACCCGTCTGCAACCCACCGCCCGGTTTCACGTGATGCAGCATGAATATTGCACCGATGCCACCAAAGATGTTGCGGAGGACCTGACTTGCCCCGGAATAATACAACACATCGAGACTGGTCTTGAGGATTGCCACCTTGGGCATGGTCGTGCGTCCGGGTCATTGGTCGGTTGGCCGACCTTACGCCGGGGTTGATGAAAAAACCCTTGCGCCCGTCGTCAAGCTGCGCCCGGCGCTGTCGCTGTCGGTCCATGCCTGCTTCGAGGAGCTGCGGAGCGAATGGACGGCGTTCGAGAAACACGCCGCCACCACGGTTTATCAGAGCCACATGTGGTGCGCGACCTGGCAGGAAACGGCCGGCGCGGCGCGGGGGACGATGCCCCGCATCGTCGTTGCCAGAAATCCCGCCGGACAGATCGTCTTCATCCTTCCCATGCAAGTGCGCCGAAGCTTCGGCCTTCGCATCCTCGAATGGCATGGCGCGCCCCACTGCAACTATGGTTACGGAGTTTTCGCCAGAAGTTTTCTGCCGATGGCCGGGTCATGGTTCAACGAACATGGAGCGGAGGTTTTAGAAATTGCCGGGCCCGCCGATGCCATAGCACTGACCGACATGCCGGACGCGCTATGCGGGCACTCCCACCCGCTGCGCTTCCTGTTTACCATGCGCGGCCCGAACCGGTCCTACAGCCTGGCGCTCGAGCCCAACTACGAAAGCGTCTATGCGTCGCGCCGGTCGAAGGAATCGCGGCGCACCGCGTGCAAGAAGGACAAGGCGCTGGCCCGGACGGGAAGCGTTGAATTCGGGCTGCCCCGCGGCAAGGAGGAAACGCGAGAGGTTCTCGACATCATGTTCCGCCAGCAGGAAAGCCGCTTGGCCGAACAGGGCGTCCACGGAGCGTTCGGAGAAGCCGAACGCCGCTTCATCCACCGCCTGGCGGAGAAGCAGGATGAAACGCGGCCGTTCCTCCTGCCCTATACGCTTCGCTGCAACGGTGAAATTCTTGCCGTAATGCTTGGTGGATCGTTCGGCGGCACCTATTGGGCGCTCATTTCGTCGCTTGCCTCCACGCCCTTGCGGAAATATTCGCCGGGTGACCTGGCGCTCCGCCAAACCATCGAGGCGGCGTGTCAATCGGGTCTCGACTCTTTCGACTTCGCGGCGGGCGATACGAGCTACAAGCTGCATTGGGCGAGCGACGTGCTGCCTCTCAATACAGCGCTGAAAGCCAACACGCTGCGGGGATTTGCCTGGACCGCGCTGGCGGCGCTGGCAACGCTGGTCAAGCATCACGTTAAGCGGAGCCCGGCCCTTCGCCAGGCGGCCCTCGGTCTCCGCCGCTGGATCGCCGGGCGCGGCTAGGCCGCGACCGCTTCGTTCCGGTTGATCGCGATGACCTTGGTGGCCTTGACGCCCATCTGGCGCAGCGACTGCGCCGCCGCCGCCGCATCGCCCGATCTTGTGGGGGCAGCGAGAATGACCGCAGCTTCGCATTTCTGCATCAGTCCGGCCATGTCGCTCTGGGCTTCCCCGGCATTAACCACGATCGTGTCGTAACTGCCGGCGAGCGACAGGAACATCGGCTCGACGCGGCTGTCGACGGCGGCAAACGCTGCTGGCGAGCGATCGAGTCCGAAGCGCAGGAGATGCACCGACGACTGGCTGTCGCGTCCGATGACCTTGGTGAAATCGGCATTGCCGCTGACCAGTTCCGAGATGCCTGGACCCGGCATGATGGAGCACAGCCTTTCGAGCGAGGAGCCGTTCCTCGCCAGGTCGGCGACGATGACGCGGCGGCCCGTCTGGTCGAGTGCCCGGGCGAGCCCAAGGGAGGCCAGCGACGAATCGCCGGCGGCACCGCCGATCGATGTCACCACCACGCGATTCGTGTCGGTGTTTTCCTGAAGGCCGGTGACCCATGCCGCCATTTGCTCAGCCGCGTCGGTGATATCCATTGACTGAGACACGTTCGCGAGAGTGTGCGGGTGGGAGGTCTCCGAGAGACCTGCGGGAGCCAGATGAGCTATGGCGGCGCGGTCCGCGGGCTGACCGTTGGCGGCCGCCGTCAGCCTGTCGTTGAGGCGCGCGGCTCCCTTCATGATCTCGAGTATGAAAGCCAGGCCAAGCCCGAACGTCAACCCGGCGATGGTGATGAGGAGCACCATCGGGCCACGCTTGGGAAACGACGGCGAGGACGGGACCACCGCACTCTGGATGATCCGCGCCAGGCCGGGCTGCGAGGCCAGATTCTGCCGGGCGCTGGCATCGGCGTAGCGCGACAGCATGGTCTCCAGCAGAACCCGATTGGCGCCTGCTTCACGCTCCAGCGCCTTGAGCTTGACTTCCTCGAGATTGGCGCCGGATTCCTTTTGTTTGAGACTTTCCAGGCTGGCGCGGAGCGAGTTTTCCCTGGCCTCGGCGATCTGGGCCTGCTGTTCGAGCCCCTGCACCACTTTGAGCGCCTCGCTGCGCAACTGTTTGTTGGTGCGGTTCAATTCGTTCTGCGCCGCGATCATGCGGGGGTGGCCCGGCAGATACACGGCGGAAAGCTCGGCCACCTGGCGCGCCGCCGCAGCCTGCTGCTCCTTGATCGTCTGGATGACTCCGGAAGCCAGCACATCGCTCGAGGCATCGACCGTGCCCTTGCTCGACAGAAGCTGCCGGATCGATTGGGCGCGCGCCTGCGCTTCGCTCCGGGCGGCTTCGGCAAGCGTGATCTGGGTATTGAGTTCGGACACTTCCTGCGTGCCAAGCGTGACCGTCGTGCCCTGGAGCAGCCCCGCCTCGGTACGGAACCGTTCAACCGCAGCTTCCGATAGCGCCACCTTGCCGCGCAGTTCGGCGATCTGCTGAGCCAGCCACTCGCGCGCCCGTCCCGTGGGCAGCGACTGCGATTCCCGCGTCGAAAGCACATAGGTTTCGGCCAGCGTGTTGGCGACCTCGGTGGCGATGCGGGGATCGCGCGCCGAATATTTGACTACGATGACATTGGATTCGGGCAGTTGATAGACGCTGAGCTGGCTGCGGTAGCGCGCTATGGCGCGCTGCTCCGGCGTCATGTGGCGCGGATCCTCGCCGAATCCCAGCGCCAGCTTGAGCTCGCTGATGACACCCACCTTGCCCTTGAGCAGCGAGTTGAATTCGGGGTTGTTCTCCAGCTTGAGGGCGGCGACGACGCGGCGGCCGAGGTCCTGGGAATTGAGCACCGACATCTGGCTGGCGACGATACGATCGTCGATGGCGAGGCGGCGTTCGGTGTCGGTGCCCTGGGTCCGGTCGAATGGCGTATCCAGATCTTCTACGAGGACTTGCGCTTCGCTCGAATAGACCGCCTTGAGGCCACTGACCAGCGCCAGGCCGCCGAGCAGAGCCGCGAGCGTGATCCCGGCAATCAGAGTCTTGCGGCGTCCCATGCCCTGCAGCACATCGACGACGTCGATCGAAGCCGATACCGGCGTATTCATGTTCTCACTGGGTCTGACCGATTCCTGCACGTCAGCAAAGTGGCCCGATCATGGTAACTAAATGCTTAACGGCGCCGCCTCGCGTTTAAGCACTTGCTAACCATGATTGCCTATCGTGACTGAAACGTGATGTCAGGATCGGTTCAGTCCCCGTATGCGCAATGCCCTATTTGCGATGGTCGTTTTGCCTCTCGCCGCCTGTTCCTCGGGGTGGGAACCGCCCTATCCCGAGTCGCTGCCCGGAGGTACGGGTATCACGGCGGACGGCACCTTGGACGAAGGGCCGACAGCGGTGTCGAGCGTATCGCAACTGCCGGCGAAGAACGCGCGCGGCGTCATCGCGCCCTTTGGCGCGCAGGGTAACGCCGCAGCTTATGAATTCCTTTCCGGATACCGCGTCGGCGCCGGCGACCGCCTCACCGTTCGCGTGGCGGGTGAAGCCGATCTGACCGCCGAATATCTGGTCGACGGCTCCGGCAACATTTCGCTGCCCTATGTGCAGACCATCAATATCGCGGGCCTGACGGCGGTCCAGATCGAACGCGTCATAGGCCAGCGCCTGCGCCGCGGATTCCTGAAAAATCCGCAGGTCTCGGTGCAGGTCACGACGCTCCGCCCGTTCTATATCCTGGGCGAGGTCGAAACGGCGGGCAGCTTCTCCTACCAGCCCGGAATGACCGTGCAGAATGCCGTCGCCATCGCAGGCGGCTATGGCGCGCGCGCCGACCGCGGCAATGTCATGATCACGCGCAAGAACGCCACCGGCACCTTGACGCACAAGGTTCCGGTCACCACGCAAATCTATCCCGGCGACATCGTCTATGTGCGCGAACGCTGGTTCTGACCGGCGCTGACCGCCATGCGCATTCTCCATGTCTTCCGCACACCGGTAGGCGGGTTGTTTCGCCATGTGCGCGATCTGGCGCGCGGGCAGCATGAACTTGGTCACGACGTGGGCATCCTCTGTGACTCCGCGACAGGCGGAGCCACGGCAGCGGGCCTGCTTGCCGAAACCGAACCGTTCTGCGGGCTCGGCGTCACCCGCATTCCGATTTCGCGCCTTCCCGGTTGGGGCGATATCGGCGGAATCCGGCAGACCCTGGACCACGCGAAGAAAACCAGGCCGGACATCATCCACTGCCACGGTGCCAAGGGCGGCCTCTATGGCCGGATCGCCGGACGGCGGCTCGGCATCCCCACCGTTTACACCCCGCATGGGGGCAGCCTCCACTACGAATGGCGCTCGCCCACCGGCATTGTCTTCCTCGCCGCCGAATGGTTTCTGGCGCGAGTCGGCACCGGTATTCTTTTCGTCTGCGAGTTCGAGAAAAGCGCCTTCGACGCGAAGATCGGGCTGGGAACGAAACCTTTTGCCGTGGTTTACAATGGTCTGTGGCCGGAGGAATTCACGCCACGGACACTCGATGCCGATGCGGCGGACATCCTGTTCGTGGGCGACATGCGCCTTCTGAAAGGCGTCGACGTCCTGCTGCAGGCCCTTGAGCGTCTCGGCCCCGGCGTTACCGCCTGCCTCGTTGGCGATGGCCCCGATCTTGAGACGTTTCGTCAAATGGCGAAAGCGCGAAACCTCTCGGTTTCGTTTCCGGGCCGCATGCTGGCGCGGGAGGCCTTCCGGCGCGGCCACATTCTGGTGATGCCGTCGCGGGCCGAATCCTTTCCCTATGTGGTGCTTGAGGCCCTCGCCCAGTCAGTGCCTCTGCTGGCCAGCCGGGTGGGAGGCATTCCGGAGATCCTCGACGACGCGCAGTTGGTGCCTCCGGACGATGTGGGAGCGCTGGCGGACGCAATCGGCCTTGCGCTTGCATCGGACCACCTCGATGCCGATGCCGGCACCCGCATGGAACGGGTGCGGCAGGGCTTTTCCGCCGCTCGCATGATCGACGGAGTGATGGCGCTTTACGGCCGCATTCTGGCCGGTGCATCGAACCGGCACAGGTTATTAACTATCCATTAACGCCAATTGCCCATGACTTCGAAACTATCCAGCGGCGGGCGCGTGGATTGCTGAGGGAGACGGAGAACGTCCCAACCCCGTCTCAAAGCGAAGCAGAACAATGCGCACCAGCCCTGACAAGATCAATCGAGTCGTCCCCGCCGGGGTGCTTGGCGGCATCGAGGAGCTGTCAACCCAGCCACGGCAGGATATCCGCCAACAACTGGGCACGATGCTCACCCGCGCGCCTCTCATCTCGTATCGAGTCGCGGCCGCCTTCATGCGCGTCTTCGAGTTTCTTGTAGTCGGATTGTCGGGCTATTTGCTGGCTGCCTTCTATCCGGGATTGACCGCTCCCGTATCGCCTGAACTCTATCTCATCGTCATCCTGATGGCCTCGGCCGCGCTGCCGCTCATCGCCGAAGCGCTCAAGCTCTACACCGTCCACGCCGTCCTCAATCCGTTCGAGCACACGACGCGGCTGGCGACGGCCTGGACGCTCATCTTCGCCGCGATCGCGGTTGCGGTCTTCATGACCAAGGCCGGTCACAGCTATTCGCGCGTCTGGCTCGGCACCTGGTATCTGACCGGACTGTTGGCGCTGGCCGCCGGCCGGATGGTCGCCGCGGCGCTGGTGCGGCGCTGGAACCGCAATGGCCGCCTCGACCGCCGCGCCGTGCTGGTGGGTGGCGGCGAAGCGGCGGCCAAATTGATCAGCGCGCTGAAGAATTCCAGCAACGCCGATGTTTCCGTGGTGGGCATTTTCGATGACCGCGACGACCAGCGCTCGCCGCCGGTCGAGAACGGCCTGCCCAAGCTCGGCAATATCGGCGAGCTGGTCGATTTCGTCCGCCGCGCCCGGATCGATATGCTGATCGTCGTGTTGCCCTTGTCGGCGGAAGCCCGTCTCCTGCAGGTGCTCAAGCGCCTGTGGGTGCTCCCCGTCGACATCCGCCTGTCGGCCTATTCGCAGCGGCTGCGCTACCGCCCGCGCGCCTACTCCTATATCGGCAACGTCCCCCTGCTCGATGTCTTCGACAAGCCGATCGGCGACTGGGGTGGATTGCTCAAGGCGATCGAGGACAAGGTTATCTCCTTCCTCGCCCTCCTCTTGCTGGCGCCCATCATGCTCATGGTGGCGCTCGCCGTGAAGCTCGAAAGCAAGGGGCCGGTGTTCTTTAAGCAGAAGCGCTATGGCTTCAACAACGACCTGATCGAGGTGTACAAGTTCCGCTCGATGTTTCATGAGATGCGCGACGCCGACGCCAACAGGCTGGCGACCAGGAACGATCCCCGCGTGACGCGCGTCGGCCGCTTCATCCGCAAGTCGAGCCTGGACGAGCTGCCGCAGCTTTTCAACGTGCTGCGGGGCGAACTCTCGCTGGTGGGTCCGCGCCCGCATCCGACCAAGGCCAAGGCCGCCAACCAACTCTACGACGACGTCGTCGACGGCTATTTCGCCCGCCACAGGGTAAAGCCCGGCATCACCGGCTGGGCCCAGGTCAATGGCTGGCGCGGCGAAACCGACACGGCGGAAAAACTGCAGCGCCGCATCGAGCATGACCTGTATTATATCGAGAACTGGTCGCTGGCCTTCGACCTGAAGATTCTGCTGCGCACCCCGATCGCCCTGTTCAAGACCGAGGATGCCTATTGACGGACATTCACTACCCCGTCCGGGTCTTCGGCCTGTCGCTGAGCCAGGTGCAGGCGACCGCCATCTGGCTGATGATGGCGTCGAGCTTCTTCGTCATCGTCGAACCCGCGCCCTGCGACCTCATGTTCGTGGTGGCGCTCTTCGCCTATCTGTGGTCCGGCCTGTCGCTGTCGGCGCTGGTGCTGCCGATGGTGATCTATCTGCTGCTGTATAATTTCGGCGGCTTCATCAGCTTTC
>JANNSP010000306.1:0-7366 GCA_031402975.1 Hyphomicrobiales bacterium | reverse complement strand
CCAAGGCCGCGGATCGGCCGGTCTATTCCTACCGTCTCTCCATCGTCCATTTCTGGTCGATCATCTTCCTCTATATCTGGGCCGGTCCCCATCACCTGCACTACACCGCGCTGCCCGACTGGGCGCAGACGCTCGGCATGGTGTTCTCGGTGATGCTGTGGATGCCCTCCTGGGGCGGCATGATCAACGGGCTGATGACGCTGTCGGGCGCCTGGGACAAGCTCCGCACCGATCCGGTGCTGCGGCTCATGGTGATCAGCATCGCGTTCTACGGCATGTCGACCTTCGAAGGCCCGATGATGTCGATCAAGTCGGTCAATTCACTGTCGCACTATACCGACTGGACCATCGGGCATGTGCATTCGGGCGCTCTTGGCTGGGTCGGCATGATCAGCTTCGGCTGCATCTACCATCTGGTGCCGAGACTGTGGGGCAAGGCCGAACTCTACAGCCTGCGTCTCGTCAACTGGCATTTCTGGCTGGCGACCCTGGGCATCGTTCTCTACGCCTCGTCCATGTGGGTCGCCGGCATCATGCAGGGACTGATGTGGCGCGAATATAACGACCAGGGGTTCCTCGTTTATTCCTTCGCCGAAAGCGTCGATGCGATGCATCCCTACTATCTCATCCGCGCCCTGGGCGGCTTGCTGTTCCTGATCGGCGGATTGATCATGGCCTATAACGTGTTCCGCACCATCCGCGGCGATGTCCGGAACGAAGCGCCCTTCGCAACACCGGCCTTGGCATAGGGAGGCGGATCATGTTCCGGCACGATATCATCGAGCGCAACGCCACCCTTCTCCTCGTTCTCAGCCTTCTGGTGGTGACGGTAGGAGGGATCGTCGAGATAGCACCTCTGTTCTACCTGCAGAACACCATCGAGAAGGTCGAGGGCATGCGGCCCTATACCCCGCTCGAACTGGCGGGGCGCAACATCTATCTGCGCGAGGGCTGCTATGTCTGCCACAGCCAGATGATCCGTCCGTTCCGCGACGAGGTGGAACGCTACGGCCATTACAGCCTCGCCGCCGAAAGCATGTATGACCATCCTTTCCAGTGGGGATCGAAACGCACCGGCCCCGATCTCGCGCGCGTCGGCGGACGTTATTCCGACGAATGGCACAGCCAGCATCTGACCGATCCCCGCGGCGTCGTGCCGGAATCGGTCATGCCGGGTTATCCCTTCCTGCTCGAGGCCGAAATCACCGGCAAGGACATGGGCGATCACCTGCGTGCCAACGCGGCGGTGGGGGTTCCCTATTCCGACGACATGATCGCCAGCGCAACCACCGATTTTGCCGCTCAGGCCGATCCCTCGGGCGCGGGCGCGGAAGATCTTCTCAAGCGCTATCCCAAGGCCCAGGCGCGCGACTTCGACGGCCAGCCGGGGCGCTTGACCGAAATGGACGCGCTCATCGCCTATCTGCAGATGCTGGGAACGCTGGTCGATTTCAGCTCCTACAAAGCCGAAGCCAATCTGAGGTGAACGCCATGCAATACGACGCCATGCGCCATTTTGCCGACACCTGGGGCCTGATCATGCTTGGCGCCATGTTTGTTGCGGCACTCGTCTTCGTCCTCCGGCCCGGCTCATCCGAGACCTACAGGCGATTGAGCGCCCTGCCGCTCGATGGCGAAAGGGAGGAGTGAGATGGCAACGCCGGAGCGCGACGAGATCACGGGAGTTTCGACGACCGGGCATGAATGGGACGGGATCAGGGAACTGAACACCCCATTGCCCCGCTGGTGGCTGTGGACCTTCTACGCGACCATCGTCTGGGCCCTGATTTATTCCGCCGCCTATCCGGCCTGGCCGCTGATCACCGGCGCGACCAAGGGGTTTCTCGGCTATTCGAGCCGCGCCGAGGTGGCCGGCGATTTGGCGCGGGCCCGGTCGGCGCAGGACCAGTGGCTGTCGAAGATCAAGTCCGCCAGCCTCGTTGAGATCGTTCAGGATCCCGAACTGCTGGAATTCGCCCGCGCGGGGGGCGCCGCCGCCTTCAAGGTGAACTGCATCCAGTGCCACGGGTCCGGTGCCGCTGGGGCCAAGGGCTATCCCAATCTCAACGACGACGATTGGCTGTGGGGCGGCTCGCTCGACCAGATTCACACAACGCTCGTCAGCGGCGCCCGCGACACCGTCGATGCCGATACGAGGACATCGCTGATGCCGTCCTTCACCGGCGTCATCGAAGCAGAGAAAATCTCGACGGTCGCAGAGCATGTGCTGTCACTGTCCGGCGGTGTGCACGACGCCGCCGCGGCGGCGGAAGGTGCTGCCGTCTTCGTCGAGAATTGTGCAGTCTGTCACGGCGAAAAGGGCGAGGGCAATCGCGACCTTGGCGCGCCACGGCTGAACGATGCGGTGTGGCTCTACGGCAGTGACAAGCCAGCCATCATGGCGCAGATCAAGGGTCCCCGCCACGGCGTCATGCCTGCCTGGGGCAAACGTCTCGACGCAACGACGATCAAGCAGCTGGCCGTTTTCGTGCATTCGCTTGGCGGCGGCGAACAGCCGCAACCCTAGGAAGGACCGATGCTTCCGCACCTCGACGTTTTGACCGAGACAGGCCCGCCGCGGGTCGAGCAGCACGACGTCACGGCCGTCAACGCTCCGGGCCGGCTCAAACTCTATCAGCCCAGGATCAAGATCCATCCCAAGCGCGCGTCCGGAGATTTCCGCCGCCTTAAATGGATCGTCATGGCGGTGACGCTCGGCATCTATTACGTGACACCGTGGATCAGGTGGGATCGTGGACCCTATGCGCCGGACCAGGCGGTGCTGGTCGACATCGCCAACCGCCGCTTCTATTTCTTCTTCATCGAAATCTGGCCGCAGGAATTCTACTACATCGCCGGATTGCTCATCCTTGCCGGCATCGGCTTGTTTCTGGTGACCTCGGCGGTGGGCCGCGCTTGGTGCGGCTATACCTGTCCGCAAACCGTGTGGACCGATCTTTTTCTGGTGGTCGAACGCTGGGCCGAGGGTGACCGCAACGCCCGCATCAAACTCGACGCAGCACCCTGGTCCATCGCCAAGATTCACAAGCGCGTGGTGAAGCATGTCATCTGGCTTGTGATCGCGGTGGCGACGGGCGGGGCCTGGATCTTCTACTTCGCCGATGCGCCAACCCTCGCTGTGGATTTCATCTCGGGCACCGCCGAGCCCATCGCCTACTTAACGGTCGCTATCCTGACGGCCACCACCTATGTGTTCGCGGGCTTCATGCGCGAGCAGGTGTGCATCTATATGTGCCCGTGGCCGCGCATCCAGGCCGCCATGATTGACGAGGATTCGCTTATCGTCACCTACAACGACTGGCGGGGCGAACCCCGCTCCAGGCACCGCAAGAAGCTGGAAGCGGAGGGTGTCGCCGCAGGCGACTGCGTCGATTGCAATGCCTGCGTCGCGGTCTGTCCCACAGGCATCGACATCCGCGATGGCCAGCAGATGGCCTGCATCAGTTGCGCTCTGTGCATCGATGCCTGCGATTCGGTGATGGAGAAGGTTGCAAAGCCGCCGGGCCTCATTTCCTACACCACGCTTCGCACCTATGAGGCTCGCGCCGCGGGGAAACCCGCCAGTTTCGGCTGGCGAACTTTGGTTAGGCCACGGACGATTGTCTATTCGGCGCTGTGGGCCGTCGTGGGCGCGGTCATGCTGGCGAGCTTGCTCGCGCGCGACCGTCTTGACTTCAACATCGTGGCTGACCGCAATCCGCTGTTCGTCACTCTGTCGGATGGATCGATCCGCAATGGCTACACGGTGAAAGTGCTCAACATGGAAGCGCGGCCCCGCACCTTCCGGATCGACATTGAAGGACTGCCTGGAGCCAGCATGACCATGGCCGGATTGGACCTGCCGCCGTCACGCAACATCTCCGTCGCGGTCGAGCCCGACAGACTGCGGAGCGTCAAACTCTATGTTTCGTCGCCGCCGGGCGCACTCTCCGGGGAAGCCACGGAATTCACTTTCAAGGTCACCGAAGAGAATGCCGGCGCCGAGGCGGAATCGACCGTCCATGACGCAGTTTTTCACGGCCCCGCGCCATGACCTCCGTGACCACTTTCCGCCTGACCGGACGCCATGTCCTCTTCGCCATGCTGGCGTTCTTCGCGGTCATCATAGCCGTCAATCTCACCATGGCGGTTCTCGCCAGCCGGAGCTGGTCGGGGCTGGTGGTGGAGAACGGATTTGTCGCCAGCCAGTCGTTCAACCGCGATCTCGCCGAAGCGAAGCGACAGGCTGCGCGCAACTGGAGCGCCGAGTTCGGTTTTCGGGATGGACAGGTAAGGTTCCTGCCGCGCGACGCCGCGGGCGCGCCCTTGTTGGGTTTTGCCGTCACGGTCAGTCTGCGGAGGCCCGCCACTTCCCGCGACGATGTCACTCTGCCGCTGGACGAGGGCCGGCGCGGGGAATATCTGGCTGCGGTTGAAGTAAAGCCTGGTCTTTGGGACGCCGAGGTCATCGCCACCTCCACCTCAGGTGACGTGTTCAGGCAGATCTACCGCATTCACGTGGCGGGCGGAGGGTGACGTGACAGTCTGCTGCGTCGAACCCTTTCCGTCTCCGTTTCAGACGTCTCCTGTTTTGTCGGGTGACGAAGCGCAACGCTGGATCACGGTTGCGGGTCCGGGCCTGAAGCGCATCGAACTCATCGTGCCAGAGGCCAATTGCGCGGCCTGCATAGCGGACGTTGAAACGGCCCTTCAACGCCTCCCGGGAGTGAGTGCCGCACGGCTCAATCTCACCGCCCGGCGGGTCTCGGTCACCTGGCGCGACGGCGAGATCGAACCGCAAGGCTTCATCGACGAACTGGCGGCCATGGGCTTCAACTCCCGCCCCTTCGATCCCCGCGAGACGGGCGTTTTTCAGGACGGCCGGGAAAGCCGGTTTCTGCTCCGGGCGCTGGCGGTGGCGGGCTTTGCCGCATCGAACGTCATGCTGCTCTCGGTTTCGATCTGGACCGGAGCCGACGGGGCGACACGCGATCTGTTCCACTGGCTGTCGGCCTTCATCGCACTTCCGGCGATCGCTTACGCCGGCCGGCCGTTTTTTATGTCGGCGGCGGCGGCCCTTCGCCACGGCCGGACCAACATGGATGTCCCGATCTCGATCGGAGTCCTGCTTGCTTCGGCGATGAGCCTGTTCGAAACGATCGAGCAGCGCGAGCACGCCTTTTTCGACGCCGCGATCACGCTATTGTTCTTCCTGCTGATTGGACGCTATCTCGATCACCTGATGCGGGTGAGGGCGCGTTCGGCCGTGTCGCTTCTCATGACGCTGATGCCGGACACCGCGACAATCGTGGTGAACGGCGAACGCCGCAATGTCTCCACACGCGACCTCCGGCCCGAAATGACGATGGCCGTGGCGCCCGGCGACAGGTTTTCCGCCGATGGAATAGTGGCCGATGGCGCCAGCGATATCGACCGGTCGATGGTGACCGGCGAAAGTGCCGCTGAAACCGTGGGCGCCGGATCCGCCATACAGGCCGGCACCCTCAACCTGACCGGCCCGCTTCTGGTCAGGGTCACGGCGGCCGGGCAGGATACGTTTCTAGCCGAACTGATCCGGCTCATGGCGGCCGCCGAACAGAGCCAATCGGCCTATGTGCGGATGGCCGACCGGCTGGCGCGGTTCTATGCCCCGGCGGTTCACTTGATCGCGGCGGCGACGCTCGTCGGCTGGCTGGCGCTGGGGCTTGGCTGGCATGATGGATTGCTCGCGGCGGTTGCCGTGCTGATCATCACCTGCCCCTGCGCCTTGGGCCTGGCCGTTCCCGTCGTCCAGGTCGTGGCCTCGAGCCTTCTGTTCCGCCGTGGCATCATGATCAAGAATGGCTCGGCGCTGGAAAGGCTGGCGGCGGTGGACACGGTCGTCTTCGACAAGACGGGAACCCTGACCCTCGGCAAGCCCATTATGCGAGCACTTCCCGCTATATCGGCTGAGCATCTCGGCATCGCTCTTGCCCTGGCCGACTCCAGCCGGCATCCGCTGTCGCGCGCTCTCGCCCAGGCATTGCCGCCAAGAGGAATCGTGCCTCGGCAAGTGGAGGATATCGTCGAGCATCCGGGCCGTGGGCTTTCAGGATCATGGCGGGGCGTTCCCGTCCGGCTTGGCAATCGATCGTGGTGCGGCGTGGCGGAAGCGGCGTCCGGCGCGGATTGTCTCGAAATCAATCTGCGCATCGGCGATAGTGCTGCCGCGCGCTTTGCATTCGAGGATCAGTTGCGTCCGCATGCCGCGGAAACCATCAGGGAACTCCGCAAAGCGGGTCTTCGCGTCGAGATACTGTCGGGTGACCGCCTGGCCGTGGTGGCGCGGGCCGCGGACGCACTCGGCATCGATTTCTACGCGGCGGCGCAACTGCCGGCCGAAAAGCTCGCGCATGTCGAGAAACTGCGGGCCGCGGGCCGCAAGGTGCTGGTGGTGGGCGACGGCATCAACGATGCGCCGGCACTGGCCGCCGGTCTAGTATCGATGGCGCCCGCATCCGCCAGCGACATCGGCCGCAATGCCGCCGACATCGTGTTCATGGGCGACTCCCTCTCCGCCGTCGTGGAGGCGCGGGTGGTGGCCTGCCGAACCCAGCAACTGGCGCGGCAGAATTTCATTCTGGCTGTGGGCTACAATGTCCTTGCCGTGCCGATCGCCATCCTCGGTCTGGCGACGCCGCTGATCGCCGCCGTGGCCATGTCGTCGTCGAGTCTTTTGGTCATCGGCAATGCGCTCCGCTTGGGGCTGACCGGCCTTGCCCTCCCACACCGGCGGCCGGAGAGCCGAGGATTTCCGGCGCGCGCCGCCGAGCCCTTGCGGCGGGCCGCATGAACATACTTCTCTATCTCATCCCCCTCGCATTGCTGCTGGGCGGCACCTGGCTCGCCGCCTTCTTCTGGTGCGTCAGATCGGGCCAGTATGACGACCTGGACGGCGACGGATGGCGGTCGCTCGCAGACGAGGAAGCCGCTCCAAAGCAAAGCCGCGCCACGAAACCTGGCGATTGAGAACGGCATGCGCGGCAAGCCAGGATGGTGCCGCTTGCGTGACTCGAACACGCGACCCCCGCATTACGAATACTGCAGCGCAGGAATTTTCACCTGTTAGTAGAATTTAGAAGGAGTACGAAACTTTTGTACAAACCTTTGTTTCTGAAGGTTTTTGTTGCCGTGGCACATCCGTGCAACTAGCTATTCTCCTCTACGGAGTACGAGGGGGTTTTAATTCCCAGCCGTACTAGAGCCGTATTAAAGGGGAGGGTAGAATGCCCAAGTTGAAGCTTACGAAGACCGTTGTCGAAGCGCTGCCGCTCACCGAGAGAGGACAGGCGGTGTATTTCGACACCGCCTTGACCGGCTTCGGGGT
>JANNSP010000305.1:0-23672 GCA_031402975.1 Hyphomicrobiales bacterium | reverse complement strand
CATCCCGAACAACGAACGTGTTATAAGCTAGTTCGGTGATAGTATAGTTTAATGCCGCCCCTGAAAAAATCGCTGTGTCAACGCCGTCTCCACCGTCGATCCGGTCATCCCCTGAATTTCCTCTCACAGTATCATCGCCAGAGAACATTACAAAGTTGTCCGCCTGATTACTTCCCGAAACATGCAGTGGGAATGCGCCAGGACTCCAGTTATCATCATTACGATATGCGAAGTTCAAGCCAGACCCTGTTAATTCCGATGCGTCCAGCCTAAGTTCGCCAGCCAAGATATACACGAAATCTATATACGGCCCATCGGCATTGAATGTGCCCTTCAATTTACTCCAGTAACGGCTTCCTTCAGCACCCGAAATTTCAAGCGTCTCAAAATTTCTAACTTTGGACCCATCGATCAAGAATACGTTGTCAACCCAAGGGCTGGCTCCAAAACGCAAACGAAGAACATCAAAGCCCAGATTGCCATCCAAATTCAAAAGTAAGCTGGTATCCTGAAATGCGTACTCTACTATATCGTTTCCTGGTCCACCATCCACCGCAGCGGTACCCGCGTAAGCGTTTATAAAGTCATTCCCATCCCCTCCGTCAATTTTTGTTCCGCCACCTGTTACATAATCATCACCGTCTTCCCCTAAGGCTATTCCGCCAGAAACCGCAAGTCGGTCGTCACCTGGGCCACCATTCACGTCAACTCCAATTATTCTGTCATTTCCGGGTCCGCCGTGTACCTCGGTACCTCTCAAAGTATCATCGCCATCTTCGCCATAGACTATTTTTAATCCTGTCCCGTCAAACAATACGATGTCGCCTCCATCTCCCCCATAAACCGTGTCGTTTCCTGTGCCTGGATCTATGGTGTCGGAACCGCCCAGTCCGTGAACGATATCATCGCCTCCTCTGGCGTTGATTGTGTCATCATTTTCGGTGCCGGTAAGATCGTCATTGCCCTCCCCACCGATAATGGTGGCTCCCAAAAGAACAGGGCAAAGCAAGGCAAGAAGTAAAGCGGTTAGTTGTTTCTTGCTCATTGCGGGCTCCTTGAGTCTTACGGCAGGAACACAGCGAAACAGCTACATTGTCGGCTGGTATGCGTCTATTGAATTGTTAACGTATCAATGGATCATAGTTACGCCTTTGTCGAGTCTGCACTGAATTTGCGATGAACCAGCCCAAATCGAGCTTAGTGCAAATCCTCGTCCGGAAGTGACTTGTATATCGCTTTTAACCCGCCGTTAAAGAGCGCCGGGCCAAGCTTTTCGGCGGTAAGTGAGTGGTGTGGGAGTATCCTCTATGACAAAACGCAATGGCGCCGATGAATTTTCTTTTGCCGCCGAGGGCATGGCGGGGACCGCCGCGAGCGCTGTTCTGCGCAAGGTCCGGTCGCTGGTCGATTCAGCGCCGCCCGGCCGATTGTTTCCGGCAATCGCCACGCTGACCGAATTGACCCGCCGGATCGAAACCAACCTGGTGGCGGCCAGCCACGCCGTGACGCGCGGCGACGGTGACCGGGGAACCGTCGAACTGGCCCGCGCGGTGCTGCAGATGGACCGCCTCGCGGCAACTGCATCGGCTTCGGACTTTGCGGTCGAAATGCCGGAGCATCGGCACAAGCGGGGCTAGAACCTCACCTCACTTTGTCATCCCCGCACTTGTTGCGGGGACCCATGGCGCAGCATACCCAGCGCCGTATTTTGTGGCGCGATGGGTCGCCGGAATAAATCCGGCGATGACATTGGAGGATTTGCCGGTGTCAGTCCGGATAGTCGTGCACATTGTTCCGGTAGTCGCGGACTTCATAACCGCCCTGCTCCGCTGGACTCAGATATTCGGGGCCAATCGGGACTTTGCCGTAGCCGCCTGGGATGTCGAGCACGTAGGTCGGCTGGCACAGGCCGGAGAGCGCGCCTCGTAGCCCCCGCATCAGACGGCGGCCTTCCTTGATCGAGCAGCGGAAGTGGCCGGTGCCGCGGGCTCTGTCGAGGTGGTGCAGATAGTAGGGTTTGACCCGGGCAGCCACCAGGCTCCGCATCAGGTCGCTCAGCGTTTCGACCGTGTTGTTGATGCCCTTCAGCAGCACGGTTTGCGACAGAAGAGGAATGCCGCTGTCCGCCAACAATGCGAGGGCGTGTTTGACTTCGGCCGTCAACTCGCGCGGATGATTGACATGGATGACGATATAGACCGCCGGGCGGATTTTCATCGCCTGGACGAGACGCTTGCCGATCCGCCCCGGATCGACGAGGGGAACGCGGGTGTGGATGCGGATGACTTTCACATGCTCGATCTGTTCAAGCTGGCGCAGCAGGAGGCCGAGCCGCCGGTCTGACAGGATGAGCGGATCGCCGCCCGACAGGATGACTTCCCAGATTTCGGAATGCCTGCGGATATAGTCCAGCGCCGTATCGAGTTCGGCCTGGTCAAGTGCTGCATCGGCGCGGCCGACTTTCTCGCGCCGGAAGCAGAAACGGCAATAGACCTGGCAGGTATGGGTTGGCTTGAGCAGGACGCGGTCGGGATAGCGGTGGGTGACCCCTTTGACGGCCTCATGCACGTCATCGCCGATCGGGTCGGCGAGTTCGCCGGGGGCCTCGCGCAATTCGTCAGCCGACGGAACATATTGCGCGAATATCGGATCGGACGGATCGCGGGTTTGAATCTGCTCCAGCACATGGGGCGGGATGCGGAGCGAGAAATTGTTCGTGACCGCCGCCATGACAGGCGCTTCGGACCGCTCGATCAGGCCCGCGTCAACCAACCCTTCCACAGTCATGATCGTCTTCCGCATGGCCACCGTTTACCAGAACGGAACTTCGGCGGGCGACAATCTGCCGCCGATGCGGATGGGTGCTACGGCCACGGCGAGGCCGGTCGCGTCGTCGGTTTCGACGGCGACGCCGCACACCGTGGCCTCGCCTTCGGCGGGCTTGAAGCGTTCGATCGGCAGCTTGCGCAGGAACCGGTTGATGGGCTCTGATTTCTCCATGCCGATCACCGAGTCATAATCGCCGCACATGCCGGCGTCCGAGAGAAACGCCGTGCCGCCGGGCAGGATCTGGTGGTCGGCGGTGGGCGTATGCGTATGCGTGCCGACGACCAGGCTGGCGCGGCCATCGGCGAAATGCCCCATCGCCATTTTTTCCGACGACGCCTCGGCATGAATCTCGATCAGCACGGCGTCGCATTCCCTCCCCATGGGACAGAGATCGAGTTCACGCGCCACGGCGGGAAAGGGGTCGTCCAGCATCGGATCGATCATCACCCGCCCCATGGCGCAGATCACCAACACGCGGCGCCCCGACGCCGTGGTGGCGAGGATGGTGCCGCGCCCCGGACAGCCTTGGGGCCAGTTCACCGGCCGGAGCAGCGAGCCGTGGCGCTCGATGAAGACCAGGGCTTCGCGCTGGTCGAAGGCATGATTGCCCAGCGTCACCACATCGGCTCCCGCTTCCCGCAGGCCGGCATAGATGTCCTCGGTGATGCCGAAGCCATGGGCGGCGTTCTCGCCGTTGACCACCACAAGATCGGGCCGGTAGCGCTCGCGCAGCAGCGGCAGTTCGCGCGCCACCGCGCTGCGCCCGGATTTTCCGACCACATCGCCGAGAAAGATCAGGCGCATCGCAGCGTTTCCCGCTCGGTCATGATCCAGTCCATCGGCTGGTCGAACGATCCTCTTGGGATCTCCGGTATTTCCTGTCCGGCATAGGCAACTCCAATGGCGATCACAGGCTTCTTGGCGCGGAGCATGGCCAAAGTGCGGTCATAGAAGCCGCCGCCATAGCCGAGACGATACCCTTTCCGGTCAAAGGCCAGCAGCGGCACCAGCAGCACATCGGGCTCGACAGCAGCGTTCCCCTCCGGCGGCATGGGGATGTTCCAGATACCGGGCACGGTGGGAGAGCCCGGGGCCCAGACGCGAAACACCAGAGGCAGCCCAGCGCCGGTCACTACGGGCAAGGCGGTTTCCCACCCTTCCGAGGCCAGCACGCCGAGGAGCGGCAGGATCGAGATTTCGTCCTTGTAGGGATGAAAGCCGGAGACGATGCGGCGGGTGGGCGGCGGTTCGACGGGAAGCCCGCGCTGAGCCAGGATGGCGGGCGCGGTTTCACCCGATTCGAGATGGGCTTTGGCACGCTCGATAGTCGCCGCGCTGCGGGCACGGCGTTTGACTTCGGCCAGATCCATTGAAACCTTTCAGATGAAGCGGCGAGCCACCATGGGTCGTGGGAGAGTGCGATCCCGGGTCCCTACTTGCGTAGGTGGGCGCCGTTTGCGCCGGACCACGGTCCGGAACAGGGACAGCTCCCATTGGAATCGTATAGGCCCCAGGGAAAATTTCTCCTCACGCGCCGGGCAGCCCGCCGGACGGATATGTAATCCGCCCGGCGGGGGAAATCCAGCCCGCCAGCGCAACGGGCCCTCAAGTGGAATCCACTTGAGGGCGAAAAGTTGCGCCAGGCCATTTGCTTGAGCATCGGATTGTCCCAAAAGTGGTGTCCACTTTTGGGTCCGATGCACTTAAGGCACGAAGTAAGTCACTTCCAGCACCGGCCGGTTGGTGGGGGTCGGCGAGTTACCGCTGAAGACGGTGTGGTTGTCCGCCCCCAGGTCGTCATTGTCATCCAGCGTTTGGCGGAGCCTGATCTGGGTGCTGCCGGTCTTGTTGATATGGGTCAGCCCGGCGGCGCTGAGACCGCCGAACCGCGCCGAGGTTATGACGACGGCGTTCTGCTGGTTGGACACCGCCTGGAAATCCTGGGTCTCCAACGCATTGTTGTTCGAAAACGCACCGTTCTTGATGTCGCCCCGGAGGAAGCCGTGAGTGGTGAAAGGATCGGTGCCGGTCAGCGCTCCGAACGCCTTGAGCCGCAACACCGCCCGGGTGATGACCGCGTTGTCGGGCAGCGCCGAGGTATCGAAATCGACGATCGACCGGAACTGGCGATCCTGCCCGTCGTCGCCGAATCTGAGCTTGAGCGATGTCGCATCGATGGAGCCGCCGGTGCTGGAATTCTCGGAAAGCTCCAGGATGATCCCGTCATTCGCGGCGACCGAGCGGAAGGGCGCGGTATTGAGCACCCGGAAAGCGCCGATGCGTGTCGCCCAAGTATTGGCCGAGCTGGCGGTGTAATACTCGCTGGTGAACCAGAAGGTCGCGTCATCGGCCGGATCGATCGACATCGTGGCATAGTCACCCCAGCGGTTCGATCCCGTCTGCGAGCCGGCGCCGTTGACCAGAACGCGCTCCGGCCCCATCACGCCCAGCGCATCGGTGATGCGATGCACGGCGTAGCGGATCGAGGGGAACAGCGTGGCGCTGGAATGCGAATAGCCCAGCGCCAGGTTGCCGACGGCATCCATGGCGATGCTGCCGATCCAGCGGCTGGTCGTGTTGTTGCCGTCGATCTTGCCCTGCTGGTGAAGTGTCCACCCGCCCGGCGTGTTGCGCAGTTCGAACCAGTAGACCGCACCTGTATCGATCTGGCTTCCCTCGATGGTGAAGGTGCCCGCCATCGACTCGCGCGTGCCGTAATTGCGATAGGGGAAGCGGAACATCGGCCATTCGCTGACCGGATCGACCTTCTGGAGTGTGCCGCTCTGAGGAATGCAGTCAAGATTGAAAAATCCGCAGACGGTATAGGTGAACGGCGTGATGTCGAGCGAGTCGGTGAGAGTGAAGGTCGAACTCAAGGGGTTCACGAAATCCACGTCGAATTCGCGGATTTCCAGCCGGTCGGTCGGTGAACTGTGGAAAGAGTCATCCTTGAACGTATAGAAATAATTGGGCGAGCCGGCGGGCGGCGCGGTCTTGCCGTCGAGATCGCTGGGCAACATGAAATTGGTGACGCCGTCGAAGCGCACCTGGGTCGACGACAGGCCCTGCAGCATGCGGACGCGGTCAAACGCGTAGGCCGCATAGGACGTTTCGTTGGTCGACATGTAGTAGCCATCGGGCCATACGCCGAATTTCAGATAGTCGGGAAATCCCGGCGTCAGGAATTCGTAGCCGAAATAGGTGCCGGTCGGGTCGGCGGTCTGCGACACGGCCACGCACACGCCGTTGCCAATGGAAAATTGCGCCAGCAGCCAGCGGTCGGCGAGCGAATCGTACAACACCACGGGATCGCCATTGTTGCTCGCCGCGCAATTGCCGGCGGCGAACAGGTCGTTCATTTCCTTCGGAAAGCCGGGAAGGATCGCGCCCGCCTTGTTGTAGACGGCGATCTGCGTGGCGTTGACCATCTGGACATAATGGTTGGGGCCGACATCGCCCGCCGTGTCGGGCGGGCTGCAGCCGCAGGTATTGCCCTGGCCAGCGAAATTCCGGACGGGGGCCGGCGCCGGCGTGCGGCTGGGCGCTTCGGTCTTCGCAGCCGCGCCGCGTTGCAGCTTCTTCGTAGGCGACCAGGTTCCCCGCTTGCCCTGATCGGCTTCATGCGCCAGCGGATTGACGCGCGGCTTGATGACAATGACCTTCGACCCCGCCACGGCCTTGGGGAGGGAGCCGAGGGCCACGGTCGGCGTTCCATTGACGGCGGGACCGATAAAGGGGCCCTTGATCTGATCCTCGGCCTGGGCGGCGCCGATCGACATCGCGGTTCCCAGCAACAAAGGCAGCATGCATGTAAGTTTCGCAGATCCGGTCATAGCCAGTCTCCCAGTCCGTTATTCAGATTCTCTGCACGGCGCGAAAGCCTAACCCGGATTTCATGACGACAGCAAAACAATAATAGTTTGGGGCGCTACTTTCCGTTGAGGGCTCTGGCCAGCCCATCCAGCCGGCGCGATGCCGCCTCGAGCCGCTCGCCGACCTGGGCTTCGAGGTCCCGGGCCTCCGCCTGCGCCGCGTCGCGCGACACCCGGAGGCCAAGAAGCTCGTCCTCGAGTTCTTCAACCCGGCGGATCGCTTCCGACAATCGGTCCGCCACCATCAGGCCCGACATCACCAGGAGGCGGATGTCGCCCACGGTTCCCACACTCTGGCGAATGCGCGCCACCTCCGCATCGAGGAGCCGCGCGAGTTCGCGCAAGTGGTCCTCCTCGCCGTCGGGACATTGCATCGTATAGGGGCGGTCGTTCACATGGACGACGACATTACCCATGACCCGCGTCAACTCCCGCTGTTGCTGTGAAGCACGGCGCGGATGCGCGACATCGCGGCATCGATCTTTCCCGCCGCCTGCTTCGAGGTATCGACCAGTTCGCCGGCCTTCGAGCGCACCAGATCGAGTTCATGGGCGAGCTTGGAGCGGTCCTTGCGCAAGGCGTCCGCCTCGCCCGCCAGCGTTTCGGCGCGCTTCTCAGTTTCCTTGCGCCGCGCAACCGCCGCTTCGAACTGCTGCAAGGCAGAATCGAACCGGTTAAAGACTTCATCCAGTTTGTGAGCGTCTGCCATTAGTGCCCTTGGCAAATCACGCGAATCCCACGGAATTAACCAACTCTTAGCACAGGTCCACGCCGGAGCAAGCCTGTCAGCGGCCGTAGATGTAATTGGGCAGCCACAGCCCGATCGCCGGGAACATATAGAGGAGCGCCATGGCCAGGATGACGATGAAGATGAACGGCATGACGCCGGAGAAGATGTCGTTGATCGACACATGCTTGGGGGCGACGCCCTTGAGATAGAACGGCGCCATGGCGACGGGCGGAGACAGGAACGAGGTCTGGATATTGAGCGCGATCAGCAGTCCGAAGAACAGGGGATCGATGCCGAAATGCTCGAGCAGCGGCAGGAAGATCGGCACGAAGATGACGATGATCTCGGTCCATTCGAGCGGCCAGCCGAGAATGAAGATGATGATCTGGGTGACCAGCAGGAACATGAAGGGCGAGAGATCGAGGCCGACCACGAAATCCTTGATGACAGCGTCGCCGCCCAGGATGGCGAACACCGCCGAGAAGGTGAAGGAGCCTACGAACAGCCAGCACACCATGGCCGAGGTGCGGGCCGTCAGATAGACCGATTCCCTGAGCTTCTCGAAGGTGAGCGAGCGATAGGCGGCGGCGAGGATGAGCGCTCCGAGCGCTCCGATCGCGGCGGCTTCGGACGGCGTCGCCACGCCGAACATGATGGCGCCAAGGACCGACAGGATGAGCAGCGCCAGGGGCACGAAGGAGGTGACCAGTTCCCAGATGATTGTCGTTACCGGAAAGTTTCGCTCTTCCGGCGGCAAGGGCGGCGCCAGCGACGGATTGATCAGGGTGCGGATCATCACGTAGGCCATGTACATGCCGGCCAGCATGAGGCCCGGAAACAGCGCGCCCGCGTAAAGTTGCACCGGCGAGACGCCGGCCGTGGCGCCATAGAGGATGAGCATGATGCTGGGCGGGATCAGGATGCCGAGGCAGCCCCCGGCGCAGACGACACCCGCCGACAGCTTGACGTCATAGCCGTGGCGCAGCATGGCCGGAAACGCGAGGAGGCCCATCAGCGTAACCACGGCGCCGACGATGCCGGTGGCGGTGGCGAACAGCGCGCAGGTGATGAGCGTGGCGATGGCGAGCGAGCCCGGCAATCCGCCCGCCGCGAGCTGCACCGAGCGGAACAGCCGGTCGAGAATATTGGCGCGCTCGACGATATAGCCCATGAACACGAACAGCGGCACCGAGATGAGAATGTCGTTGGTCATCACCGACCAGGTGCGCTGGACCAGGAGCGACATCACCGGCTGCCAGTTGCCATCGAAGGCCAGCCAGGCGAAGCCCACGCCCATCGCCATCAGGGTGAAGGCGATCGGGAACCCCAGCATGATGAGGCCGACGAACAGGATGAGCATGAACACGCCGAGTTGCGGGTCGGTCATGTCTTGGCTCCGTGATCCGCATGCTGTTCGAGAATGACCTTTTCGAGTTCCTCGACATCGTGGAGGCGCTGCGGCCACGCTCCCGTTTTGATGCAGACAAGGCAGCGCACCACTTCGACCACGCCCTGCAGCAAAAGCAAAACGCCCGTCGCCGGAATAACGGATTTATAGTGGTAGATCGGCGGACCCGACGGGCTGTAGGCCGAATGCTCGTGGCTGAACCAGGATTGCGCGGCGAAGCCGTAGCCCGAATAGATGAAGGCGATGATGCCGGGGAAGAAGAACAGGAAATAGAGGATCAGATCCATCCTAGCCTGGGTTCTGGGCCGCCAGGCGCGATACAGGAAGTCGCCCCGCACATGGGCATTGCGCGACAGCGCATAGGCGCCCGCCTTGATGAACAGCAGCCCGTAGAGAATGTAGCTGGCATCGAAGGCCCAGTCGGTGGGCGCCCCCAGCACATAGCGCGAGAACACCTCGTAGCTGACCGCGAAGGTCAGAAGCAGAATGCTCCAGGCGAAGAACTGGCCGACCAAAGTGCTGACCCGGTCGACCGGTATGAGCAGGCGCTGCAGCCGGATGCCCCAGGGTTCGCCCGGTTCATGCGGCAGGAGATTGACGGCGAAACTGGCGATGACCGCGAAGACGCCGGCCCAGAACACGAGTGGCGTATAGGCAATGGTGCCGTTCGCCGCATGCGCCTCGGCGAGAAGATTGCAATTGCCGCCGAACTGGAGGAGGCAGTGGAAACTGCTGGCCGGCCGGATGCCCTTGGAGGCGACCATCCGGCCCACCTCGCCATAAGCATAAAGTGACCAGAAGATCGCCGCGATCACCAGCGCCACGCCCGCCGCGAACAGAAAGAACGGAAGCCAGCCGCGCCTCATGCCGGGCCGATTCCGTGGCTCGATTTCATTGCCGCCTCCCCTTGCTTCTTTGTCCTCTCCCGCTGGGCGGGAGAGGACGATACTCTATGCCGGGAAGAAGTGGTCGTAGGCCGGCTTCTGGTCGACTTCCATTTCGAACTGGGTCGCGACCACCCGCTTGGCCCAGGCCTTCTGGCTTTCGACCACCTTGGCGAAGAACGGATCGGCGGACTGCGCCGCGATCACCGCGTCCCAGGCCTTGAGCTGCGCTTCGAGAACCGAGGCCGGTGTCTTGGTCACCTTGACGCCCGCTGCCTTGAGCGCCGCGAGGTCGGTGGAATAGCGGTCCATCGCCTTCCAGCTCATGTCGCTGTTCGACGACTCGACGGCATATCTGATGATCGACTGCAGCTCGGGCGCCAGCCCTTCGAACTTCCCCTTGTTCAGGATGATTTCGAAACACTCCGCCGACTGATGATAGCTCTGCACCATGTAGTTCTTGGAGACGTCGGCGAAGCCCAGGAGTTTGTCCGACGACGGATTGTTGAATTCCGCCGCGTCGAGCAACCCGCGGTCCATGGCGGGAACGATTTCGCCGCCGCCCATGATGGTGACCGCGGCGCCCAATTCCTTGAACAGGTCGGCGGACAATCCGACGGTCCGGTATTTCAGACCCTTGAGCTGCGCCACATCGGTAATCTCCTCCTTGAACCAGCCGAGCGGCTGGGTGGGCATCGGTCCGGTGAGGAAGCCGACGAGGTCGAGGCCCAGCACCTGCTGCACCAGTTCGTCATAAAGCGTCTGACCGCCGCCGTATTTCATCCAGCCGATCATCTGGTTGGCGCGCCAGCCCCAGGCGGGGGGCGTTCCGAACAGCGACGCCGCCTTGTGCTTGCCATACCAGTAGGCGGTGACGCCATGGGCGCCGTCGAGCGTTCCGGCGATCACCGCGTCCTGAACTTCCAGCGCCTTGGCCACCGCACCCGCCGCCAGGAGATCGAACTTGATCTTGCCGCCGCCCATGTCGTTGACCCGGGAGACGAAGTCGGCGGCATATTCGTGGAAGATGTCCTTGGCGGGCCAGGTGCTCTGGAACTTGAACGTCACGACGTCCTGGGCGCGAACCACGTTCGGCATCGCCAGGGTGGCGGCGCCGGCGGCGGCCACCGCTCCGCCCTTCAGGAATGCGCGCCGCGACTTTGCATCGCCGGTCTTGATTGATTTCGTCATTGAGTCCTCCCTGTGATCGGATTTAATCGTTACGTCCCTTGAGGCACTTTGTACCCAAACGCACAAGGGCACAACTCTAACCTTCACCGCCGCGGCATGGCCGAGACATCAACTTGACTCAGGTTCCGCGGGTGTTATCAGAAGCCTCAAGACTATCATCTCCGGGGACTTATCGCCACATGGACAACCCAGACGCCGGCCACAACCGGGCCATGGCCAATGCCATCAGGGCACTCAGCATGGATGCGGTGCAGAAGGCCAATTCGGGCCATCCGGGCCTGCCGATGGGTGCGGCCGACGTGGCGACCGTGCTGTTCACGCAGGTGCTGAAATTCGACGCCTCCGATCCGCATTGGCCCGACCGCGACCGCTTCATCCTGTCGGCCGGCCACGGCTCGATGCTGCTCTATTCGCTGCTTCATCTGCTCGGTTACGAGGACATGACGCTGGACCAGCTCAAGCGCTTCCGCCAGCTCGGCTCGAAGACAGCGGGGCATCCAGAATTCGGTCACGCCACGGGGATCGAGACGACGACCGGGCCGCTCGGTCAGGGCCTTGCCAATGCGGTGGGCTTCGCCATCGCCGAGCGCCATCTCAACGCCCGCTTCGGCGACGGCCTGGTCGATCACAAGACCTATGTGCTGGCGGGCGACGGATGCCTGATGGAAGGGATTTCGCAGGAAGCCATTACGCTCGCTGGGCATCTGAAGCTCAACCGCCTGATCGTGCTGTGGGACGACAACGGCATCTCGATCGACGGCAAGCTGTCGATGTCGGACTCGACCGACCAGCTCCAGCGATTTCGTTCGGCCAACTGGAACGTGGCCGCCGCCGACGGCCATGATGCGGCGAGCATCGCGGCAGCACTGGCGGCGGCGCAAGCCTCGGACAAGCCCACCATGATCGCCTGCAAGACGGTGATCGGCTACGGCGCGCCGACCAAGCAGGGCACCTCCGCCACCCATGGCTCGCCGCTCGGCGCGGATGAAATCGCCGGCGCCCGCAAGTCGCTGGGCTGGACGCATGAGCCGTTCGTGGTACCCAGCGACCTGATGGAGGCCTGGCGGGCGGCGGGATCGCGCGGACGTGATGCGCGCACGGCCTGGGAGAAGCGGCTTGCCGCCTCGGCTCACAAGGCGGAATTCAAGCGGATCACGGCCGGTACGCTGCCCGAAAATTTCACCGAGGTCATCGCCGCTTACAAGAAAGAACTGGCCAAGGCCCCGCCATGGATCGCCACGCGCAACTCGTCGCAGAATGCGCTCGATGTCATCAATGCGGCGCTGCCGGAGACCATTGGCGGCTCGGCCGATTTGACCGGCTCGAACAACACCAAGAGCAAGGATCTGATGCCGCTCAACGCCGCCGACTATGGTGGGCGCTACATCTATTACGGCATCCGCGAGCATGGCATGGCGGCGGCGATGAATGGCCTCGCGCTGCATGGTGGCGTCATTCCCTATGGCGGCACCTTCCTCACCTTCACCGATTACTGCCGCCCCTCGATCCGCCTTTCGGCGCTGATGGGTATCCGCGTGATCTATGTGATGACCCACGACTCGATAGGCCTCGGCGAAGATGGGCCGACGCATCAGCCGGTCGAGCATCTGGCGGCGTTGCGCGTCATTCCCAATCTCCGGGTCTTCCGCCCCTGCGATGCGGTCGAGACGGTTGAATGCTGGCAGCTTGCGCTCGAGGGTACCAGCGGCCCGAGTATCCTGGCGCTGACAAGGCAGAAGCTGAAACCGGCGCGGCTCGACTATTCGGCGAAGAACCTCTGCGCACTTGGCGCTTATGAAGTGGCGGCATCCGGGCAGAAGGCCGATTGCGTGATCTTCGCCAGCGGTTCCGAAGTCGAAATCGCGGTCGCGGCGATGGATATGCTCAAGGCCGGAGGAATGTCCGCGCGCGTCGTCTCCGTGCCGTCGATGGAATTGTTCCACAGCCAAGACCTGGCTTACCGCAGCACGGTTCTGGGCACCGAGAACATCCGCATCGCCATCGAGGCGGGGGTGCGGCAAGGCTGGGACTCGTTTATCGGGACAGACGGCGTCTTCATCGGCATGACCGGCTACGGCGCCAGCGCCCCGGCGGAAGACCTCTACAAGCATTTCGGGATTACGGCGGACGCGGTCGTGAAGGCGGCGCAGGGCAGATGACGTTTCGCACCCTCGATAGCGTCGACCTCGCCGGCAAGCGTGTCGTCGTTCGCGTCGATCTCAATGTTCCCGTCGCCGATGGCGTGGTGACCGATGCGACGCGGATCGAGCGCGTGGTGCCGACGCTCCGCGAAATCCTGGACAAGGGCGCGGCCCTCATCGTCATCGCACATTTCGACCGGCCCAAGGGCAAGGTCGTGCCAGAGATGTCGCTGAAACCGGTGGCGTCCGCGTTGGAGAAACTGCTCGGGCGCCCGGTGAAATTCATCGCCACCGACTGGCGCACGGCCCCGAATGTCGCGGTCGAACCCGGCCAATGCGTGCTGATGGAGAACACTCGCTTTCATCCCGGCGAAGAGAAGAACGACGAAGGGTTCTCCAAAATGCTGGCGGGCCTCGGCGACCTCTACGTCAACGATGCCTTCTCCGCCGCCCACCGCGCCCACAGTTCGACGGAAGGCATCGCCCATTTCATTCCAGCGGTCGCGGGCCGCGCCATGGAGGCGGAACTGCGGGCGCTTGAACGGGCGCTGGACAAGCCTGAGCGTCCGCTGCTGGCGGTCGTCGGCGGCGCCAAGATTTCATCCAAACTCGACCTGCTCGGCAACCTGTCGGGGATCGCCAACACCATCGTCATCGGCGGCGCCATGGCCAACACGTTTCTGGCGGCGCACGGCCATGCTGTCGGCAAATCGCTGTGCGAACACGATCTGGCCGCTACGGCGCGGGCGATCCTCGAAACCGCCAAGTCGAGAAATTGCGCGATCCTGCTGCCCGTCGATGTGGTGGTGGCAAAAGAATTCAAGGCCAATGCGCCGAACCGGACCGCAAAACCCGGCGATGTTCAGGCGGACGAGATGATCCTCGACGTGGGAGCAGCGACGGTGGCCGCCATCAACGCCGCTTTCGATGCCGCCAAGACATTGGTGTGGAACGGCCCCCTCGGTGCGTTTGAAAAGCCGCCCTTCGACAAGGCGACGGTGGCCTGTGCCAAGCATGCCGCGTCTTTGACCAAAACTGGAAAACTCGTCTCGATCGCCGGTGGCGGCGATACCGTAGCGGCCCTCAACCAGGCGGGCGCGGCCGACAATTTCACTTACATTTCGACAGCCGGTGGTGCATTCCTCGAATGGCTCGAAGGCAAGCCCCTGCCCGGCGTCAAGGCTTTGGAGGAGACATCATGACAGACCGACTGGACGACATCGCGCTTCGCATGGTCACGCCGGGCAAGGGCATTCTCGCCGCCGACGAATCGACCGGTTCGATCACCAAGCGGCTCGAATCGATCAACATGCCATCGACCGAAGACAACCGCCGCGACTATCGTGAGATGCTGTTCACCTCCAAGGATGCGATGTCGGCCTGTATTTCCGGCGTCATCCTGTTCGACGAGACGCTGCGCCAGAAAGCCAGGGACGGCACGTCCCTGGTCGACATCATCAAGGCGGCGGGAGCGGTTCCCGGCATCAAGCTCGACACCGGAGCGAAGCCCATGGCGCTGGCGCCGGGCGAAACCATAACAGAAGGGTTGGACGGGTTGACCGAGCGGGTCGCGGCTTACGCCAAGCTTGGCGCCCAGTTCGCCAAATGGCGGGCCGTCATCGATATCGGACCGAGCCAGCCCACCCACAACGCCATCCACGCCAACGCCCACGCGCTCGCCCGCTATGCGGCGATCTGCCAGGCGGGCGGGATCGTTCCCATCGTCGAGCCGGAAGTGCTGATGGACGGAGACCACGATATCGATACCTGCGCCGAAGTGACGGAATGGGTGCTGAACGAACAGTTCCAGGAATTGCGCTTTGCGGGCGTGCGTCTCGAAGGCATCATCCTCAAGCCCAACATGGTGATCTCGGGCAAGAAATGCCCGGCCCAGGCCAGCCGCGAGGAAGTGGCCACCAAGACCGTGAAGGTGCTGAAGCGCTGCGTGCCAGCCTCGGTACCCGGCATCGCGTTTTTATCGGGCGGCCAGTCGGGCCAGGACGCGACGGCCCATCTGCATCTTATGAATGCCATGGGACCGTTGCCGTGGCAGCTCACCTTCTCCTACGGACGCGCCCTTCAGGCCGACGCGCTCAAGGCGTGGGGCGGCAAACGCGAAAACGTGGCAGCCGGTCAGCGCGCCTTCTCGCACCGCGCCCGCATGAACGCGCTGGCCGCCATGGGTCAATGGGAAGAAGCCGCGGAGAAAGCGGCCTGACGATCATCGCTGTCATCGCCGGATTCATTCCGGCGACCCATCGTTCCGCATACGGATGAACCATATGCGGCGAGCCTTGGGTTGCCGGACCAAGTCCGGCAATGACAAAAGATGATTGATGGCCGAATGCCATGACGCAACCGCGGCTATTTCTCGTGGCACCGGTGCTTCAAGCGGTCGATCTCGCGGCTTGTCTCGAGGCCGCCTGCGAGGCGGGCGATGTGGCGAGCCTTGTGGTTTCCGAAGGCGCGGCCCGCGCGCTGATCCAGTTGGCCCAGGCCAAGGGCGCAGCCGTGCTGTTGTCGGGCGCTGCAGAACTCGCTTTGAAGCTTGGCTGCGACGGAGTGCATCTCGATGCGGCGGTGGATGACATCGGAGCGGCGCACAAAGTCCTCGGGCAGGACCGGATCATCGGCGCCTATGCGGGCCACTCGCGCCATCTTGCCATGGAAGCGGCCGAGGCCGGCGCCGACTATATCGCCTTTTCGCAGAACGGGCCATCGATCGGCGGCGTGCCGCTCGTCGCCTGGTGGGCGGCGATCGCCGAACTCCCCTGCGTTGCCTTCGATCCGGTGGAGGCGGCGGGCCTCGACATATTGCTGCCGCAGACTCCGGACTTCATCCGGCCTTCCGACACGATGTGGGAATCGCCCGAGGAAGCCCGCCGCGTCATTGCCGCATTGAGTAAACGTCTGGCCACATGAAAAATCGTCTCGCCGCATTTGCCTTTTTCGCCATGCTGGCCCCGGCGCTGGCCGCGCCGGGTTTCGAGGAAGCCGCGGCGCTCTACGAGGACAAGGATTTCACCGCCGCGAGGACTATCGCCGAGCCGCTTGCAAATGAGGGCGATGCCCGCGCCATGGCCATGCTGGGGGCGATGTACCAGGCGGGAAACGGCGTCGCCGCCGATCTGAACCTGGCCGCCCGGTGGTATGGCAGGGCGGCGGAAGCGGGCCACGCCGCCGCGCAATATGCACTCGCCATGATCTATCTGGGCGATGGTCTGGGCCAGCCCGATTTCGCAGCGGGGAGCAAGTGGCTGGAGAAGGCCGCGCTTGGCGGAGATGTCGAGTCCGAATTCACCATGGGCCTGTTGAATTCCGGCGCCTTCGGCAATCCGCCCGACTGGACGGCCGCGGCGGAGTGGTATGCCAAGGCGGCGGCGCGCGGCCACGCCGAGGCGCAATACAATCTGGGCCTCCTCCATCTCGACGGCAAAGGGGTCGAGCGCGATCCTGTAAAGGCCGCAAGCTGGGCGGGGAAGGCGGCGTCGCAGGGACTGCCGGACGCGGCTCTCGATTACGGCGTCATGGTGTTTCGCGGCGAAGGCGTGAAGAAGGACGAGAAGATCGGCGCGCAGTGGATGCTGGTCGCGGCCAGGCGCGGCAATGTGGTGGCGCAGAACCGGGTGGCGCGGCTCTATGCTTTCGGCAAGGGCGTCGCCTTCGACGGGGTCGAGGCGATGACCTGGAATCTGCTGGCGGCCAAGGGCGGCAGACCCGACGCCGAACTCGATACCATGCTGGCGAAACTGACGCCGGAGGAGAAAGCCCAAGCGAAAACCCGCGCCGCGCAGTTCAAGGTGGAAGGCCAGTAGCCTAACCAGCGCAGCCCTGCTAACCCCTGCCCTTCCAGCATCAAAGGATGTTTCGCGTGCCCGCTTCCCCGGTTCTCAACGTCATGATCTCCGCCGTGCGCAAGGCGGCGCGCGGCGTCCAGCGCGATTACGGCGAGCTGGCCAATCTGCAGGTATCGGTCAAGGGCCCCGGCGACTACGTGACCGCCGCCGACCAGCGCTGCGATAAGACCTTGCGGGACGAGCTTGGGAAAGCCCGGCCCGGCTATAATTTCCTCACCGAGGAAACCGGTATTGTCAAAGGCACCGATCCCGATCACCGCTTCATCATCGACCCCATCGACGGCACCACCAATTTCATGCATGCGGTGCCGACCTTCGCCATCACTCTCGCCCTCGAACGCAAAGGCGAACTGGTGGCGGGCGTCACCTATAATCCGGTCACGGACGAATTATTCACCGCCGAGAAGGGCCAGGGCGCCTTCCTCAACAACAAGCGGCTCAGAGTCGCGAGCCGCACCGACATCCACGAAGCGCTGGTGGGCTACGAAATCCCCCATCGCGGCGGCAAGGAACTGCCGCAATCGCGGGCCGAGATCGCTGTCCTCCAGGGCAAGGTGATCGGCATCCGGGGTCTGGGATCGGCGGCATTGGCTCTTGCTTATGTCGCGGCGGGGCGGCTCGATGCGGCGATGGTGCGCCATATCAAGCCGTGGGACATCGCCGCCGGCATCCTGCTGATCCGCGAGGCGGGCGGCTTCATCCACGGCTTGCAGGGCGATGTCAGTCCGATGGACAGTGGCCACATCCTCGCCGCCAATGCCGACCTCTTGCCGCAGATGCTGGACGTCATCAAGGACGCTCACGCCGCCTCAAGCATCTGACACCCGAACGTGACTATGTTTGAGTTTCCATAAGCTTGGCGTTGGCGCACGGTGCGCCGCATGACACACCGCCGCATTGTCCATCCCGCTTTCGTCCGCTTCTGGCATTGGGTCAATGCCGTTGCCATCGTGTTGATGATCGGCAGCGGCTTGCGCATCTACAACGCCTCGCCCCTGTTCGATTTCCGCTTTCCCAACTCGATCACCCTGGGCGGCTGGCTGGCTGGCGGGCGCGCTGCAATGGCATTTCGCCGCCATGTGGCTGCTGACGGTCAATCTCTTGCTCTATTTCGTTGTGGGGGCGCTGTCGGGACATTTCCGCAAGGCCTTTCTGCCGGTCGGACCACGCTCGGTGCTGCGCGACATGGGCCTCGCACTGCGTTTCCGCCTGCCGCATGTCACCGGCACTTACAATGCCGTGCAGCGCGCCTCCTATATTTTCGTGCTGGCGGCGATCGTCGTCGTCATCCTGTCGGGCTTCGCCGTGTGGAAGCCGGTGCAACTGCAGACTCTCGCAGCCCTGATGGGAGGCTATGAAGGCGCGCGCCTCGTGCATTTTTTCGCCATGGCGGCGATTGTCGGGTTCGTCGTGGTGCATCTGGCGCTGGTCATCCTGGTGCCGAAAACGCTTCTGCCGATGATCACCGGGCGGCACGCCGAAACCAAGGGAGTTGGCCAGCATGCGCGGTAAGATTCTGACGGGCTCCGGTGTCCACACTCTCGAACGCCGCCTGTTTCTGAAGAAGTCGCTGTCGCTCGGCGCGCTGACACTGCTGACCGGCTGCGACGCGACCGACAAGGGCGTGCTCGACCAGATCTTGTGGAACATGTCGCACTGGAATGACCGGGTGCAGGCGGCGCTGTTCGATCCAAACCAGCTTGCGCCGACTTACAGCGAGAGCGACATCACCGATCCGTTCCCGTTCAACGCCTTCTATTCGCGTTCGCGCGTGCCGGTCGTGAAGGAAGAGGGCTACCGGCTCGAAATCGGCGGCCTTGCCGGCAACAAGCAAAGCTGGAGTCTCACGGATTTGCGCGGCCTGCCGCAGGAAAGTCAGATCACCCGCCACATCTGCGTCGAGGGCTGGAGCGCCATCGGCAAATGGGGTGGCGTGCGCTTCAGTGAATTCCTGGCGCGCATCGATGCCGACACGACGGCCAAATATGTCGGCTTCAAATGCGCCGACGGTTATTTCTCCAGCGTCGACATGGCGACGGCGCTGCATCCGCAGACCATCCTGGCGCTCACTTTCCGCGATGAAACGCTGCCCGCCGAATACGGCTTCCCGATGAAACTCCGCGTACCGACGAAACTGGGTTTCAAGAACCCCAAGCACATCATGTCGCTGTTCGTCACCAACACCTATCCCGGCGGCTATTGGGAAAACCAGGGTTACAACTGGTTTAGCGGATCGTAAGGATCACGCGCCGTCACATACCGGTGAATATCACGTATGTGTTTGGTATTGATCGGGCTTCTGGCCCAGCGTGGGCGAAGGAACAATCAAGTTCCAATCAGGAGATACGACATGATCAGGACGCTCGCCACCGCAACGCTTTTGACCCTCGCGCTTGGCACCTCCGCCTATGCGATGGACCCGATGAAATGCGACGACGATTCGATGATGAAGATGCAGACGGAAATGGACGCCATGGCCGATCCGATGATGAAGGATCAGAAGGAGATGGCGATGAAGGATATGGACATGGCGAAAACCGCCATGGGCGCCGGCAAGACCGACGAGTGCGTCATGCACATGGACAACGCCATGAAGGAAATGATGAAGAAGAGCTGAGCCGAACCCTTCGAGGCTCGCGGCGCTCGCGCCTCGGGGTGAGGATTGGGGTTTATTTCCTCATGCTGAGGTGCTCGCGGGTGAAACCCGCGAGCCTCGAAGCATTAAAACGCGGCGGCGCGGGGCGGCCGGCGGTCGGTGAGTTCGACCTTCTTGGGCATCGGCAGCAGGCCCTCGCGCTGCAGTTTCTTGCGCTGCAGCTTGCGGGCGCGGCGCACCGCTTCCGCCTTTTCGCGGACCCTCTTCTCGGAGGGCTTTTCGTAGTGGCCGCGGAGTTTCATCTCGCGGAAGATGCCCTCGCGCTGCATCTTTTTCTTGAGCACCTTGAGGGCCTGATCGACATTGTTGTCACGGACGACGACTTGCAAGTGCTACCTCGGATTTGAGCGGATTTGAGTTGACTGCCAAATGGACCCACGCGTGGGTCCCGAAAGTGGCGGGCGAAATAGCACAGGGTTTCAGGCCTGTCGAGGGGTCAATCGGTTGACATGGCCCATTTTTCGGGTCCGCCGCGCAACCCTCTTTCCATAGAGGTGGAGGGCTGTTCCGGGCTCGGCGGCGAGCCTCTCCCAGTCGCCTGCCTCATCGCCCAAAAGATTGGTCATGATGACATCGGAATGACGGGTGGTGGACCCCAGAGGCCAGCCTGAGACGGCGCGGATATGTTGCTCGAATTGCGACACCGCGCAGGCATCCATGGTCCAGTGCCCGGAGTTGTGGACGCGCGGCGCCAGCTCGTTCACCAGAAGCCGATTGCCGCTTACGAACATCTCGATGCCGATCACCCCCACATAGCCGAGGGCCGCGATGAGTTTGGACGCGATGGCGCGCGCCTCGTCCGCCAGCGCCGAAGAAATCCGCGCCGGCACGATCGAGCGGCGGAGGATGTGGTTCTCATGGTGGTTCTCGGTGACGTCATAGATCGCCATGGACCCGTCCCAGCCGCGCGCCGCGATCACCGAAACTTCGCTGTCGAAGGCGACGAAGCCTTCGAGGATGGCGGGCGCCTTGCCGATCTCGGTCCAGGCCTCTGCCGCGGTCTTTCCCATATCGATACGGGTCTGGCCTTTGCCGTCATAGCCCAGGCGGCGGGTCTTGAGGATCGATGGCCGGCCTAGGCGCGCCAGCGCCTGATCCAGCGAACCAACGTCATCCACCGCCTGGAAGGGAGCGACTTCGATGCCGAGACCGGCAATGAAGCTCTTCTCGTCCAGCCGATCCTGGGCGGTCACGAGCGCCGAAGCCGATGGCGCGAGGGCCACCCGCTGTTCGAGGAAGGTGGCGGTTCCGCCCGGCACATTCTCGAACTCATAGGTGACGGCGTCGACTTTCCCGGCGAAATCCGCCAGCGCGGCGAGATCCGTGTAGGGAGCGACGGTGTGGCGGGCCGCGACCTGGAAAGCCGGACTGTCGGCTTCCGGCGCATAGATGTGGCAGTCGATCCCCAACCGCGCCGCCGCCAGCGACAGCATTCGCGCCAGTTGCCCGCCTCCGAGAATTCCGATGGTCGAACCGGGCGGCAGCACCCGAGCCAGCCGCATCAGGCGCCGCTCCGGGGCACTTCCGCAACCTCGGCCGTCTGCCGGGCACGCCAGACTTCGAGGCGGGAAGCGAGCGATTCGTCCGACAAGGCCAAGACCGCCGCCGCCAGCAAGGCTGCATTGATGGCGCCGGGTTTGCCAATCGCCAGCGTGCCGACCGGGATGCCGGCCGGCATCTGCACGATGGATAGGAGCGAATCGCGCCCGCCCAATGCCTTCGATTCGATCGGCACCCCCAACACCGGCAAGGATGTCAGCGCGGCGGTCATTCCGGGAAGGTGGGCGGCCCCGCCAGCGCCTGCGATGACGACCTTGAAACCCTTGCCCCGCGCGCCTTTGGCGAAGGCGTAGAGCCGCTCGGGCGTGCGGTGCGCCGATACGATCAGCGAGCGGTGCGTGATCTCCAGGGCCGCCAGCGTCTCCGCCGCGTGCCGCATGGTCTCCCAATCCGACTGGCTGCCCATGAGGATGGCGACGGCACAGGTCTCTGTCATGCGATGATATCGGGCACGAGACGATTCTGGATTTGCTGGATCCGGTCCTTGAGCTCAAGCTTCATTTTTTTTAGGCGGCGCAATTGCAACTGGTCTCCCGTTCCGGTTTCCTCAAGCGATTGTATGGCAATATCGAGGTCGCGATGCTGCTGCAGGAGGGTCTGAAGCTTCCCCCACAGCACAACGTCCTGCAACTGGTCCATGGCCTCAACGCGCCTCTGCCGAGAAGTTTTCAACTATGCCCTTGGCAAGGGTTCGACAAGCCCCCAAGTTTATGTCATCATCCTGTCGTTAATCTTGATGGAGGACTGAATGACCCTTCAAGCGAATCTCGGCGAACTTGCTGCCAAGCACAAGGCCCTCGAAGCGGAACTGGCGGAAGCCATGGCCCACCCCGCCTCCTCGGATTCCGAAATCGCCGAACTGAAGCGCAAGAAACTCAAGATCAAAGATGAAATAACCAGGCTGGAAAGCCAATCCCACGCCGCCTGACAGACTTTCAGGCAGGCTCGAGCAAATCCCATTTATTGCCGCACAGGTCGCGAAAGACCGCGACCGTCCCATAGGCTTCCCGGCGCGGTGTTTCGAGAAACTCCACGCCGCGCGCGATGAACGCCGCGTGGTCGCGGGCGAAATCGTCGGTTTCGAGGAATAGCCACACCCGGTCACCGGCTTGCCGGCCCACCATTGCAAGCTGCTCCGCGCCCTCGGCCTTGGCCAGAACCAGACGCGCCCCGCCATGGAGCGACGGCGCAACTACCACCCAGCGCTTGCCGCCATCAAGCGGGGTATCCGCGATCAACACGAAATCGAGCTTGGACGTAAACCAGGCAATCGCCTCGCCATAGTCATCGACCAGCAGGGAGACGGCCGCGAGTTTCAGCGTCACCGCGACGTGTCCGGCAGCCCGTCATGGGAACCTAGCATTCGGGCCGGTGCGTCTTTCCAGTGCCGATCCCCAATTTCCTCGTTGCGCTTGGGATGCAACGGATAGTGGATGCGGCTGCGGTAGCGCGACGCCTCGCCCACCACCAGCAGCCGGACATCGTGGTCGGTATTGTTGATGAAGGTATGAGCCAGCCCCGTCCCCGCCGGAAACCCGGCAACCTCGCCGGGCGACAGCCGCCTGAGATGGCCGTCGAGCCACAAATCGGGCGTGCCCTCGATCACATAGACGAACTCCTCCTCGTCGGCCTCGGCATGGGGCCACGACACCCGCCGCCCCGGCAGCAGCCGCTCGTGATGGATGCCGAGCCGCATCAGGCCGAAATGCTCGGAGAAGGAAGCGCTGATGCTCAACAGCTCGGGCGAATTGGGATAATGCTGGTCGTCGGCGCCCTCGATCGCCGAAAAGTGAATGACGCACTCGGAGCTGTCCGCTGTCATGCCGGGCTCCGGCCGATCGGCGCGTAGTCGATTTCCATGAACTCGGCGACCTCTGGGATCCAGCGGTCGCGGACGAAGGCGACATGGATTGGGTGATCGTTGTAGGACGCATAAGCCCGGTCGTCGGCGAACTCGAACGACAAGCCGAAGGTGTAGTTGTTCTTGGGGCTGATCTGCCGGTATTGCTCGAAACGTTCGACTCCGGGGATTTTTTCCAGGACCAGCGCCGATTTGAGAAATGCCACCTCTTCAGCCGATCCGGCCTTGTGCTTCAGACGGAAGACCACGGTGTGGACAATCATGGATGTATATCCTTGGCTATGACGCAAGAGGACTCTACGCAGCCTCGCTTGTGAACATGATTCTTCCCGCTTTTCTGCGCAGTTTTGATGGCCGCACAACGATCTCGACATCGTGACTGAAGGAAGTCAGAAAATTCATCAGCCGTTCAACCGAGTATTCGCGGAAATGGCCCTTAAACAGCCGCGACACTTCCGGCTGACTGATGCCCATGAGCGCCCCGGCCTTGGTCTGCGACAGCTTTCGCGAAGTACACAGCCGATAAAGTTCAGCGACGATCTGGGCCTTGAGGAAATGCACTTCGGCATCTGGCAATGCAAGGTCGGCAAAGATATTTGGACCGCTTTCATGAATCCGTGGTTTTCTGGCCATGTCTTGCTCGCTTTCCCAGTGTGTCGGCGGCGTCGGCCTCCGCGTCTCTT
>JANNSP010000304.1:0-1709 GCA_031402975.1 Hyphomicrobiales bacterium | reverse complement strand
AGAAGTTCGCGGTATCGGTGGCGATGGCGAGATCGCAGCTTGCCACGAGCTGACAGCCGGCGGCGCTCGCCAGTCCGCCGACCTCGGCGATCACCGGCTTGGGATGGGTGACAATCGCCGTCATCAGATTGGCGCAGGTGTCGAACAGAGTCTCGAAATATGCGGTTCCGCCATCGGTATCGGCGCGGCGCGCGGCAATCTCTTTCAGATTGTGGCCCGAAGAAAACACCGTTCCCATGGCCGCGATGACGATGACACGGACACTCGTTTCATCGGCGGCCTTGTCAAGCGCTTCCTGCAACTCGCGCATCATCGCTTCGGACAGGGAATTGCGGGTGGCGAGGTCGTTGAGAGTGAGGCGGCGCACGCCGCCCGCTGTCTCTTGCACAAGCAGGTCAGTCATTCTTCCTCGGTATCTAGTTGCTTGAGCTTTTCGGCGAAGGCGGGATCGTTCACCAGATCCTGGATGACTTTCCGGTTGTTCTCCGACGGGATCATGGCGTTGAGCGAAGCAGCCATGCGGTCCTTCATGTCCTGCGCCAATTCGGTATCGGCGCGGATTTCCTCGATCTGCAATTTGATGTCGCCCGACTGGTCGTCGATCACCCCGGTATAGGCAAATCCGACTGTCGTAATTGCGAGGTTCCAGTCGTTTACCGAGTTGAAGCCCGCCGCCTTGATGTCGGCCTCGAAAGCCTTGCCCTCGGCGTTCTGGTCGACGAAATCCTGCAGGCTGTCATAACGCTCGAGATCGGCGTCCTGATATTTCTCCTTGACCAGGATATAGACATCGATGGCGCGCTTGGCGGTATCAGGTGACAGTTCCATCGTCTCGACGATGGGAATTTCACCGAGACTCATGTCGTCGGGGGAAATCTGCTCGTCGGCGGAGGGTGGCGGCTCGCCGGCCTCAGTGGTTTCGGGAAGGGGGAGGGGTTCGGCGATCTGCGCCCACGCCAAGCTTCCCGGCACGCCAGCCAGGGCGGTCAACAGGCTGCAAATCAGGGCACAGTGGCCAAGCCGCGTCATTACCCAGGCTCCCAGGAGAGATGACACTATGCGAGGCCCGCAAGGCGAAAAAGTGTCAGATCGAGTAATGGGCGGACTGTGTCTTTGCAACAACATGCGGTATCATGTTACCACACAAGAAATATGCCCGGTTTTGCTGGATTGTCTTGACAGAACGTGCCGCTCAATCTAATCGGACCGCATCAAACGGGCGCTGGATCGAATGGTCCGCGCCCTTTCCGTTGACACCTTAAAACTCTGGAAAGTCAGATGAAGACCTATTCGGCGAAAGCCAAGGACATTGTGAAGAACTGGGTGCTGATCGACGCCGATGGCCTGGTCGTCGGACGCGCCGCCGCGATCATCGCCAATCGCCTGCGTGGCAAGCACAAGCCCACCTTCACGCCGCATATGGATTGCGGCGATCACATCGTCGTCATCAATGCCGAGAAGGTGTTGCTGACGGGGCGCAAGCGCCAGCAGAAGACCTATTACTGGCACACCGGGTTTCCCGGAGGCATCAAGGAACGCAAGGCCGACAAGATTCTCGACGGCAAGTTTCCCGAGCGTGTCCTCGAAGCCGCGGTCAAGCGCATGCTGCCCGGCGGACCGCTCAAGAAACAGCAGATGACGCATCTCAGGCTCTACAAGGGGCCTGAGCATCCGCACGAGGCGCAGAGCCCCGTTGTGCTCGATCTGAA
>JANNSP010000303.1:0-12395 GCA_031402975.1 Hyphomicrobiales bacterium | reverse complement strand
CCGAGATCGATCAGCTCGCCGACCTTGGAAATGCCTTCGCCATACATGATGTCGAATTCGACCTGCTTGAAGGGCGGCGCCACCTTGTTTTTCACGACCTTGACGCGGGTCTGGTTGCCGACCACCTCGTCGCGGTCCTTGATCGAGCCGATGCGGCGAATATCGAGGCGGACGGAGGCGTAGAATTTGAGCGCGTTGCCGCCCGAGGTGGTTTCGGGCGAGCCGAACATCACCCCGATCTTCATGCGGATCTGGTTGATGAAGATCACCATGCAGTTCGACTTCGAGATCGACGCCGTGAGCTTCCTCAGCGCCTGGCTCATCAGGCGCGCCTGGGAGCCCGGCAGCTGGTCGCCCATCTCGCCCTCGAGTTCGGCGCGCGGCACCAGGGCCGCGACCGAATCGACCACCAGCACTTCGACGGCGCCCGAGCGCACCAGCGTATCGGCGATTTCAAGCGCCTGCTCGCCGGTATCGGGCTGGGAGATCAGCAGGTCGTCGATCTTGACCCCGAGTTTCCGGGCATAGCCCGCATCCATCGCGTGCTCGGCATCGATGAAGGCGCAGATGCCGCCGCGCTTCTGCGATTCGGCGATGGTCTGTAGCGCCAGCGTCGTCTTGCCCGACGATTCGGGCCCGTAGATTTCGATGACCCGGCCCCTCGGCAAACCACCGATGCCAAGTGCGATGTCGAGGCCGAGCGATCCGGTCGAGATCGATTCGATCTCAACCACCGGATTGGCGCCGAGCTTCATGATCGAGCCCTTGCCGAAGGCGCGCTCGATCTGGCTCAAGGCGGCATCGAGCGCCTTGCTCTTGTTCATGACCGCATTCTCGATGACCCGGAGATTCGCCTGCCCCATAATCCATACTCCTTATTTCATGGCCGCCCGCTTGACGCAAATGACAGTGTTTTGCTGGCGATGTAGGAAGTATGTTCTATTTTTGTTCTCCTCGCAAGACCTTTCTTGCGAGGTGGCTGAAACACGGTTAACCGGGGCTGCGGGGGGGGCATTCAGCCGGATGCGTCCATGTTGGGAGAGGGGACGCACCCGGCCGGCTTGATGCCCCGAAGCCGGTTGGAGTTCGCCAGTTCCGGAGCCAGCCACCCCCACCGAGCGGCGAGGCGACACTACGTCAATTTAGAACAGATTCGCGGCGTTGTCCATGACGGTTGCAAGGATTGCGGACGACAACCTTTGCGCGCCGTCCTCCGCCGATTGACTGTCCCGGCCGCGCGGGGTTTAACGGCGCGAATGACGGAAACCGGGGCGATGGCATGCAGTTGACCGAACTGAGGGAGTATCTGGGCGGCGACTTCGCCAAGGTGCAGGGCTGGTGCCTGGCGCATCTCTGGCAGTCGGTCGAGCCCTTACGCCAGGCCGTGCTGGCGGCCGGTGGCAACGGCCCGGTGGCGGAGATCGGCGTCTTCCACGGCAAGTTCTTCATCGCCTTGGTCAAGGCCATGGGGGCGGCGGCGGAAAACTACGCCATCGACGTGTTCGACCAGCAGCAGTTCAACCTCGACAAGGCGGGGCCCGGCAATCTCCAGAAGTTCAAGGACAACCTGGCGCTGACCGGCGTTGCCCAATCGCGGGTCACCATCCTCCGGACCGATTCGATGTGGCTGACGCGGGCCGATGCCGAGCGCATCCGGACGGCGTCGGGTGGGTTTTCCATGTTCAGCGTGGACGGCTGCCATCTCGCCGAGCATACGATCAACGACCTGATTTTCGCCCAGGAGGTCACCCTGCCGCAGGGTGTCATCTTCATCGACGATTATTACAACGCCGACTGGCCCGGCGTGCAGGAAGGCATCGCCAAATACTATCTCAACCACGCGGCCCGTTTCGTTCCGCTCTTTTACAGCGCCAACAAGCTGGTGCTGTGCAACCTTTCATACCACAAGATCTATCTCGAAGCGGTCGGCGCCCATATGCGCAAGCACTTTCCCGAAACCCGCGTGAAGCCGGTCAAACGCTTCGGCTTCGACACCCTCACCATCACGCCCAACTACCAGTCGAAAGACTATCTAGTGGCGCCGGCCTGACCCTCTGCCGCAACTCAGTCGAGAAGGACGACGCTCTCCTGCTCGTTCGGATCGGTGCGCGCGATGACCGCCCTGACCGGCTCGGACGTCGGATTATAAGGCTGGTGCGGCACGCCCGCCGGGATATAGCAGAAGTCCCCGGCCTTGACCGTCATCACATGCTCGAGATTGGGCCCGTGGCGCATTTCCGAACAGCCCTCCAGCACGAAGATCGCCGACTCATGGTTGGCGTGATAATGCGGCCGGGCCGATGCGCCGGGCGCGATGGTGACGATATGCATGCACAGCGCCTCGGCGCCCGCCGATTGAGCCGAGATGCCGGAGAAATAGCTGAGACCCTGCTTGCCATCGAAGCTCTCGCCCGCGGTGACGAGCTTGCAGACTTTCATGTGAAGCACTCCTGTTGCCGCCAGCACTCACCGGATGACCGGCCCCGACGGCCGAAGATTTGCCCGAACCGACATGATTGGCAAGCTCTACCGCCGACCGCGTGAGCTGTCGAGACACCCCTCACAGAGCGCTGAAACTTGGACGCGTCGGGCGGACGCACCGGCGAGACCCAGGACAAAACCCCGGAAGTGAAAACGCCAGAGCATCCAGAAACTCTCCGTCAATTGCTGAAGCGAAAAAAACGAAAACATCTCTGTTGATCTTTTCCGCCCGTTCGATCACCGACAACTCAACCCGGGGGAGTTCAGGTAAAAAATGCCAACACCAATCCGGCTACACTGACTCCTAGATAACTACTACGAGATGATTTTTATGCTGCATTCGCTGGCGTCAAACGGTATGGTTAGGTACTCATTACTCTGCGGACACTCCCAAAATAGCCGAAATTAATTATCGTCCTTGAATCTCGTCCCCTTTTTAAACGGCGATGGATCAAGGATGCCATTTTCATCGACAACCCTATTCTCATACTCAACGGGCCCAATGATAGGATCGGAAACACGGTGACCGTGGTACCGAAGCGCAAGTGTCAGTGCTTTTACCAACTTAATTGGTCTTTCGATGGCAACGCAGGCGTCATAGGTCGAATCAATCCGTTTTGCGTGCTCACCACTTTCACTCATCGACAGACTGAAAACATAGCCGTTGGGAATGCCGAGGCCGATATGAACACCCTTGCCAGGCGGGGAAATCTCCAGAACAGTTTTGTCTAAATAAAAAGGTAGCTGTCGAGCGATTTTCGAGTTCGCATTCATCACAGTTCTATTTTGCCCGTCTCTGAAGGAAACATTCCCTTCGTCCGGGTCTGCTTTTCCTTCCGGGTGCATTTCAATGTTCCGATAATAGCTGAGCGAGCCAATTCTGACGGACTTCCCAAGAACAAATTCGGCTGCCCACTTGCACTCCATGAACTTGAACAGTGGCATCATCTCACCCTTTTGAGGGTGCCACTTGATCGTAGTTTCCTTCTGCAACCACATAGGGAACATCTAGCTGTGCCTTATCTCTATATAGAAGGCTCACTTGGAAGTTCTAGGATTTATTCCACGGATTGCGAGGCGGATCACAACCCTCCCCTTGCGCCGCAGGTTTCGGTTACGGTGAAAGTGCATTTAATCCCCCCCCCCTTCACCCCTCCATCACCTCCTTAACCTTCTCCACCAGTTGCTTCAGCGAGAACGGCTTCGGCAGGAAGGCGAAGTCGGTCTGGCCTTCCAAATTTTTCTCGAACGCGTCCTCGGCATAGCCCGAGATGAAGATGACCTTGGTCTTGATGCCGCGCTTTCTCAGTTCACGGAGCAATGTGGGGCCGTCCATTTCGGGCATCACCACGTCGGACAGGATGAGCTCGAAGCCCTTGGTGTCGGCGGCGATGATTTCCAGCGCGCGTTCGCCCGAGTCGGCTTCGATCACGGTGTAGCCTCTCGACGACAAAGCGCGGATGGCGAAGGCCCTGACCGCGTCCTCGTCCTCGACCAGCAGGATGCGGCCCTTGCCGGTGTAGTCGGCCCGCGCCGGCGCCGCCGGGGCCTTGACCGCTGCCATCGCCACGGGCTCGGGGCCTGGATAGTGACGTGGCAGATAGATGCGGAAGGTGGTGCCCCGGCCTATCGTGCTGTCGCAGAAGATGAAGCCGCCGGTCTGCTTGACGATGCCGTAGACCGTCGACAGGCCGAGCCCGGTGCCCTTGCCCACTTCCTTGGTCGAGAAGAACGGCTCCCAGATTTTGTCGACGATGCCGGGAGGGATGCCGCTGCCGGTATCCTCGACCTCGCAGGCGACATATTCGCCGGGCGGCATCAGATCGGGGGCGACGCTGCGCGACTCTTCCACCGACACGTTGTGGGTTCTGACACTCAGCGTGCCGCCGCCGGGCATGGCGTCCCTGGCATTGACGGCGAGATTGATGATCACCTGCTCGAACTGGTGGATGTCGACCAGCACGAGACCCAGATCGCGGCCATGCGAAATCTTCAGCGTCACCTTTTCGCCGAGCACTCTCCCTAGAAGATTTCCAAGCTCCGACATCGCCTCGGTCAGCGCATGGACCTTGGGCTGCAGCGTCTGGCGCCGCGAGAAGGCGAGCAACTGGCGCACCAGGTTGGCGGCGCGGTTGGCGTTCTGCTTGATGCTCATCACATCGGCGAAGGACGGGTCGGTCGGGCGCATCTTGGCCAAGAGCAGGTCGGCGAAGCCGATGATCGGGGTCAGCACATTGTTGAAGTCGTGCGCGATGCCGGAGGCCAACTGCCCCACCGCCTGCATCTTCTGGCTCTGCGCCAATTGCACTTCGAGCGCCTTGCTCTCGGTCTTGTCGAGGGCGAAGACCGCGGCCCAGTCGTCGTCGGCGAACAACCGCGTCAAGGTGAACTGCACGGCGCGGGGCTTGTCGCCGCCGATCGTCGCGTCGGCAATGGCAAGTTTGCCCTCCCCCGCCATGGCGTCGGCGAGCGCGCGGTCGAGGGCCGGGCGTTCGCCTTCGCCTACGATGGCTGTCAGGCTGCCGCCACGCCTCGCACCCGGGGAGAGATCGAAAAATGCCGCATTGGCCTCGCGCAAGGTTCCGTTGCGATCAATCTCGGCGATGCCGAGGGGGGCCGCATGGATGAAGCGGGCGAGGCGCTGTCCGGCGTCGGAGCGCTCCACCAGTTCGTCGCGCGGGATGACCAGCGAGCGTGACGGCAGAGGCTTGCCGGCCGCATCGAAATCGGCGCGGTGAATGAGACGTACTGGAAAGGCCCGGCCCGCTTTGTCGCGAAGATCGAGGTCGAAGCGCTCGGTGACGACGCCCGAGGGCTTGGGCGTCGCGGCGCTCATCAGGCGTTCGCCGGCCTCGCCCACCACATCGGCCAGCGACAACCCGCCACTCTGCGACTGCGCCACGTCGAGGCCGAGCCAGCCTGCCAGCGTCGCGTTGAAATAATCGATGCGGCCATTGGGCAGGGTCGAGAAAAATCCGGCCGGCGCATAATCGAGATAGGTGATGATGAATTGGAGACGCGTGAAGGCCTGTTCTTGAAGAGCGCGGTCGGCGCTGATATCCTGCAGGCGCCACAGCGTCGAGCCGCCGTCCGGCACCGGCGCCACCTGAAGCCTAAGCCACACCGGCCTGTCGGTCCTGGCAAGAGGCGCCGCCGATCCCGCCGGAATGCGCACCTCGCGCTCCGCCGCCTTGCCGTCGCGCGCCGCTTGCGCCAGGTGATAGACGGGCTCCGCGAATTCCGGAAATCCGGCATAGATGAGATCGATGCCGGTGAGCCGCGCCGCGCCCGCCGCCGACGCCAGCTTGACGAAATGCGCATTGGCATAGACGGCGCGGCCGCGGGCGTCGGTCACCACCAGGGGATCGGAGATGGCATCGGCCAGGCAGTCGAGGAATTCGCGCTGCTTCGAGCGGCGGCCCAGATGAATGTATCCGCCGGGCATGCCTACGAGCAGGAGCAATCCGATGAGTGCTAGCCCCGCGCCGATAGCCTGGGCCCAAAACGGGATTTGCGGCCTGAACGCCAGCAGCGCGAAACTGACCGCGACCGCCAGGATCACCGCCAATACCAGCGCCAGGGGACCCATGCCCTGGCGCGCCGAGGCGGCAGGCCCCGCTGCTTCCGCCCGCCACGGCAGTCCCTTCTCCGTCATCAAGCCCCACCCCGAATCAATCCACACTATAGGCGCTTTGCGGCGGGGCGGAATCGTCCGTCACGGGTTTGAAGCTTCGCCGGGCGAGACAAATCATGCTAGGATTCGCGGCCTGGGCGCAACAGGAAGGGCAGCGCATGGAATTCGTTAGCCGAAATCTGGAAGTATTCATCGCCGCGGCCGGCGTTCTGGCGGGATTGATCATCGCCATGATCGTGTTCGGCGCGTTCAGCCGCAGGATGCGCGGCCGCCGCGGCCAACGCCTCGGCATCAGCGAGTATCACGAACTCGACCAGACTCGCCGCCTCGTTCTCATTCGCCGCGACGAGACCGAGCATCTGATCCTGATCGGCGGCGTGCAGGACATCGTCATCGAAACCGGCATCGGGATTCCGGCCCAGGAAACCCATGCGCCCGTCGCCGTGCCTGCCGAGTTCCGCGAGCCGATGATGAGGCCGCCCCGCCCTCCGGTCTTCGGCGACCGCCGGCCGCCGCAGACGGCGGAGCGCGAACCGCCGCCATTTATCGCGGTCACCAGGGAATCATAAAGAAAAAGCCCGGCTGCGAGCCGGGCTTTTCCGTTGTTACTGGGTGCTGGGGGCGTTACGCTCGGCCATGAAGCGTTCGAATTCTTCCTGGTCCTTGGCGCGGCGCAGACGCTCGACGAAGTCGCCGAAGGCCTTCTGGTCTTCTTCGAGCTTGCGGCGCAGCGCCTCGATCTTGTCGAGTTCGGCCCGCTTGTAGTCGTCGAAGGCGGCGTTGCCCGACATGGAGAAACCGGCCTTCCGTTTCCACGCCTGGAGATCCGGCTTGCGGAAGCCCGCCCACGGCGCTTGCGCGTCGGAGGACCCCCTCCACATCTCGCCGTTTTTCCATTTAAGGAACAACGCCACCAGGCCGATCGGCCAGAAGATGACGAAGCCCGCCACCATGGCGCCGATCTCCCACGCCGACCACGGGGATTTCAATCCCTTGCCGCAGCCGCGCCTGTGGCTCTCGCCGTTCAGTCCCTGTTCGAAAGTACCCGTCGCCGTCTGGGTCATGGATTTATCCTCTCCTGTAAATGCCGTTTCAGTCAGATAGGAACTGGCGCCGCGACTTCAATCCCCCGCCATTGCGGTTAAGCGCGGGACTTCGTAGTTCTTGCCCCGGACCAGAATCAACCGGAGACGCCGATGCCTGGGCACAGGATTGCACTACTCACCGCTGGCGGCCTCGCCCCCTGCCTGTCGTCGGCCGTCGGCGGGCTGATCGAGCGCTATACCGAACGCCTGCCCGACGCCCCGATCATCGGCTATCTCGCGGGCTACAAGGGATTGCTAAAAGGCCAGTCGATCGAGGTGACGCGGCAAGCGCGGGCTCGCGCCCACATTCTCCACGGCCATGGCGGTACACCCCTCGGCAACAGCCGCGTCAAGCTCACCAATGCCGCCGACTGCGTGAAACGCGGGTTGTGCAAGGAAGGCGAAGATCCGCTGGCCGTTGCGGCCGCGCAATTGCGCAAGGACAGGATCACCATCCTCCATACGATCGGCGGCGACGACACCAACACCACCGCCGCCGACCTCGCGGGGTATCTCAAATCGAACGGCTATGGCCTCACCGTCGTGGGCTTGCCCAAGACCATCGACAACGACGTGATCCCGATCCGCCAATCGCTCGGCGCTTTCACCGCGGCCGAACAGGGCGCGCGCTTCTTCGAGAATGTCGTCAACGAGCAGAGCTGTTCGTCGCGCATGCTGGTGATCCACGAAGTGATGGGGCGCAACTGCGGCTGGCTGACGGCGGCGACGGCGCGTGCCTGGCGTCAGCGCCTCGACCATCTCGAATTTCTCCCCGAATTGAATCTGTCGCGCCGCCACAAGGATATCGACGCGATCTACATTCCCGAAACGCCGATGGACATTTCCACCGAAGCCCAACGGCTCAAACGCGTGATGGACGAAAAGGACTCGGTCAACATATTCGTGAGCGAGGGGGCCGGTGTCAGCCAGATCGTGGCCGAGCTCGAAACCCGGGGCGAGACGGTGGCGCGCGACGCCTTCGGCCATATCCGTCTCGATACGATCAAGGTTGGTGACTGGTTCGCCAAGCAGTTCGGCAGGTTGATCGGCGCCGACAAGACGCTGGTGCAGAAGTCCGGATATTTCGCGCGCTCCGCCGCCGCCAACATAGCCGATTTGAAACTCATCGCGGAGATGGTGGCGAAGGCGGTCGATTGCGGCTTGAGCGGTGTTTCCGGCGTGATCGGCCACGACGAGGAGCGTGGGCTGGAACTCCGCGCCATCGAATTCCCGCGCATCAAGGGCGGAAAGCGCTTCGACGCCGCGACACCATGGTTCAGAGAAATGCTTTCGCAGATCGGACAATCCGCATGACCAAGCAGGAAACATTCGCCCTCACCACCTCGCGTGGATTCGAAAGCTGGCTGCACCGCGCCGGCGGTTCCATCGCCTTCACCACCTATCAGGCCGGAAAACTCTTCCTGCTCGGCCTCAAGCCCGACAACAAGCTGGGCGTGTTCGAGCGCACCTTCGCGCGCTGCATGGGTTTGGGCGTCAGCGCCGACGCGCGCACTCTGCTGCTGGCGACGCAGTATCAGCTCTACCGCTTCGACAATGCGCTACCGCCTGGCACGATGCAGGGCCCGCACGACGCCGTCTATGTGCCGCGCCTCTCGTGGATCACCGGCGATCTCGACATCCATGACGTGGGCTTCGGCGCCGACGGCCAGCCGGTCTTCGTCAATTCGCTGTTCTCATGCCTCGCCACGACGTCCGACGGCTGGAGCTTCCGGCCGATCTGGCAGCCGCCCTTCATCACCAAGCTGGCGCCGGAGGACCGCTGCCACCTGAACGGCCTTGCCATGGAAAACGGGCGGCCGCGCTATGTGACGATGGTGTCGGCGTCCAATATCGGCGACGGCTGGCGCGACCGGCGCGCCTCGGGCGGGATTGCCATGGATGTGACGACGAACGAGATCGTCTGCGAAAATCTCTCGATGCCGCATTCGCCGCGCCTGCATGAGGGAAAGTTGTGGCTGCTCAATACCGGCACCGGCGAACTCGGCACCGTCGACACACTCAAGAAAAAGTTCGAACCGAAAGCCTTCTGTCCGGGCTTCGCGCGCGGTCTCGCCTTCGCCGGGCAATATGCGATTGTGGGACTTTCGCTGCCGCGCGAAAACCGCACCTTCCAGGGCCTGCCGCTCGACGAGGCGCTGGCCAAGCAGGGCGGCGAACCGCGCTGCGGCCTGGTCGTCATCGATACGCTGTCGGGCGACACCGTCGCCTGGGTCAGGCTTGAAGGAGTGGTGCGCGAACTTTATGACGCGGCCTTCATCCCCGGCATCCGCAACCCCTCGGCCATCGGTTTCAAGACGGACGAAATCCTCCGCCTCATCACCATCGACGAGAGCTGACCTTCATCCTTCTCCACGGCAAAGCCGAGGGGAAGGTGGCACCCCGGCCTTGAGCCGGGGTGACGGATGGGGCCTTTCGCTACATCGAAGCAAGACCCCATCCGTCACGCACCGAAGGCGGTGCGCAACACCTTCCCCGCTCTTTGGGCGGAGAAGGAGACCTTGAACCAGACAGTTACTTGCCGTAGTCTGTCGCCTTCATCCGGGAGGCGGTCCATGCCAGCCATAGCCATGCGCAAATTCGGCCGCGTCGGTCTCAGCATTACCGACATGGGCTTCGGCGCCGCACCCATCGGGAATTTTCAGAGGCCCATCGCGGAGGACACCGCGCGCGCCATGATCGATCAGGCGTGGGACGCCGGCATGCGCTATTTCGACACCGCGCCCTATTACGGCCACGGCCTGTCGGAAGCGCGGATCGGCGAGGGTCTGCGCTGGAAGCGGCGCGACGATTACGTCCTCTCCTCGAAAGTCGGCCGCGTGCTGACCGCAAGCCTTCGCGCCACAACCGATTTCAAACCGTGGGTCGACGGCCTGCCCTTCACCTGCCGCTACGATTACACCTATGACGGCACCATGCGGTCGTTCGAGGATTCGCTGCAGCGCCTCGGCCTCGAACGGATCGATATTCTTTATATCCACGACTGCGACGTGTTCACCCACGGGCCGGAGCAGCAGAAAATCTACTACGCCGATGCGATAGACGGCTGCTGGCGCGCCTTGGTCAAACTCCGCGAGCAGGGGCTGGTGAAAGCCATCGGCGTCGGCGTGAACAATTGGGAGATCATGCTTGATTTCCTGAAAGCCCGCGATTTCGACTGCCTGCTGATGGCGGGGCGTTACACGCTGCTCGAACAGGACCCGCTCGACGAGCTTCTGCCGCTGTGCGAGGAGCGCGGCGTCGCGGTCGTCATCGGCGGCGGTTTCAATGGCGGCATTCTGGCGACGGGCGCGGTTCCCGGCGCCAAGTACAATTATGTTCCGGCCCCTCCTCCCATCATGGAGAAGGTGAAGAAGATCGAAGCGGTGTGCGCCGAGTATAAAGTGCCGCTGGCCGCCGCCGCGCTGCAATTCCTGCTGGCGCATCCCGCCGTCGCCTCGCACGTGCCGGGCACCCGCACGGTCGAACAGATGCGGCAGAACATAGCACTTGTGAGCCATCCGATCGCCGGCGATTTCTGGCAGGCGCTGAAGCATAAAGGCCTGCTGCGGCGGGACGCGCCGGTTGCGGCCGGATGATCGTTCCCATTCCGAAACTGGCGCCCGATGTCTACGAACAGATTCGCGATACCGCGCGGCGTTTCGCCCAATCCCATGTCCGCCCGCAGGCCGTGGCGCTCGATGAGTCGGAAGCGTTTCCCGCCGATATCTATTCCGCCATGGCGGAGCTCAGGCTGTTCGGCATCACGGTGCCCGAGGAATTGGGTGGCGCCGGGCTCGACGCGCTCTCCTATGTGCTGGTGATGGAGGAACTGTCGCGCGGCTATGCCTCGATCGCCGACCAGTGCGGACTTGTCGAACTGGTCGGCACTCTGCTTTCTGTGCATGGCAGCGATTCCCAGCGCGCGCGCTATCTCGGTGACATTCTCGCCACGACAAAGCGCGTGGCCTATTGCATCACCGAGGCGGAAGCGGGAACCGATGTCTCGGGGGTCAAGACCACGGCGTTACGCGAGGGCGATGGCTGGCGCTTGTCGGGCGCGAAAATCTGGATCCACAACGCGCCGGTCGCCGATCTGGGTTTCGTTCTGGCTCGCACCGATCCTGGCGCCGGTCATCGCGGCATGTCGATCTTCATCGTCGACCTGGCATCGAAGGGCGTCACGCGCGGCAAGAAAGAGAAGAAGATGGGCCAGCGCGCCTCGCCGGTGGGGGCGCTTCATTTTGACAATGTCGAATTGCCCGAGGATGCGCTGCTCGGACCCCTCAACCGCGGCTTCCACATCATGATGAGCGTGCTCGACAAGGGCCGCATCGGCATCGGCGCGCTGGCCGTCGGCATCGCCGAGGCGGGACTCGAAGCCGCTCTCGACTATGCCAGAACGCGGAAACAATTCGGCCGCGTGATCGCCGAGAACCAGGGCCTGCAATGGCTGCTCGCCGACATGAAGAAAGATATCACCGCGGCGCGCGCGCTGGTGCATCGCGCCGCCATGGTGATGGATGCGGGCGCGCCCGCCACCATGGATTGCTCGATCGCCAAATGTTTTGCTTCCGACATCGCCGTCCAGCACACCGCCAATGCCGTGCAGATTTTCGGCGGCTCGGGCTATATCCGCGGCTTCGAGGTCGAACGCCTCTACCGCGACGCCAAGATCACCCAGATCTATGAAGGCACGAACCAGATCCAGAGAACGATCATCGCCCGCGAAATGCTGAAGGGGTAAGCCCATGAACCTCGCCCCTGCCCTCAACCAGTCGGTCTCCTTCTCCAAGACCGTGTCCGAAAGCGATGTCTATCTGTTTGCCGGCATCACCGGCGATCTCGCTCCCAACCATGTCGATGAACAGTTCATGAAGGCGACGCCCTATGGCCGCCGCATCGCCCATGGCGCGCTGCTTGTGGGCTACATGTCGCGCACTTCGACCATGATCGGCGAGAAAATCATGACGGCCGACGCGAGCATCTTTCCCGTGTCGCTCGGCTATGACCGGGTGCGCTTTCTCAAGCCCGTGTTCATCGGCGACACCATCACAGTCCGCTACACCGTCGAGTCGATCGACGCCGCGAAAAACCGGACCATTGCAAAAGTCGAAGTGACGACCGAGCGCGGCGAGCTTGCCGCCATCGCCAGCCACATCATGGCCTGGCTTCCGCGCGGGCCTACTTGATCGAGC
>JANNSP010000302.1:0-2061 GCA_031402975.1 Hyphomicrobiales bacterium | reverse complement strand
GGGGAAGGTGGATCGCGCCTCTTGGCGCGAGACGGATGAGGGGGCGGCGCAACGAGTCGCACGGCCTGGACTCGTGGAGACGCCCCCTCATCCGGCGCTGCGCGCCACCTTCCCCCGCGAGGGGGGAAGGGGAAAAATGTGAATGCCGATTTCATTCCGCCGCCACCGCTTGGGCCCTGGCGGCGCGCTTCGGCGCTCCGACCCGGTAGCGCCGGTCGGTGAGCGAACAGATGCCGCCCACGAACATCATCAAGGCTCCGAGCCAGATGAGGTTGACCAGCGGGTTGAAATACATCCGCATGGCGCGGGCGCCCGTGGCCGTCTCGTCGCCCATCACGACATAGAGATCGCCCGCCATGGTCTGATGCAGGCCGACTTCGGTAGTGGGCGTCCGGCTCGGCTGGAAAATGCGTTTCTCCGACATCAGTTCGGTGATCGCCACGCCACCCCGTTCAACCGCGAAGCGTCCCACGCGGCCGGTGTAGTTGGGGCCGGTCAGTGGCATTTCTCCGGTGAAGGTGACGGAATAGGAGCCGACTTGCGCCGTTTCGCCCGGCTTCATGGCGACAATCACTTCCACCTTCCACAGTGAAATCGCGATGATGCCCGCCACCATCAGCCCGACGCCCGCATGGGCCAGCACCATGCCGATGGCCGCCGCCGGCAGTCCCGACAGCCGCGCCAATGAGGTGCGGAGCGGCACCCGGAACAGACCGATCCGCGTGGCGAGCTCGGTCAGGGCGCCGAGCATCAGCCAGGCTGCCAGCGCCATGCCGAAGGGGGCGAGCCAGGGTCCCCGCCGGAGAATGACCAGGGTCAGCAGCGCCACGCCCAAAGCGCCCAGAGCGGCGATCCACAGCTTGCGCAATGCGGAACCAGGTTCGGCCCGTTTCCAGGTCAGCAGTGGCCCGAGCGGCACCAGCAGCAGTAGCGGGATCATCAGCGGGCCGAAGGTCAGGTTGAAAAACGGCGGGCCGACCGAAATCTTCTCCGCCGTCAGCGTCTCCAGCGCCAGGGGATAGAGCGTTCCCACAAACACCGTCAGGCAGGCGACGCACAGCAGCAGGTTGTTGAGCACCAGCCCACCCTCGCGGCTGACGGGTGCGAACAGTCCTCCCGCCTTGAGCAATGGCGCCCGCCAGGCGAACAGCGTGAGTGCTCCGCCGATGAACACGCAGAGGATGCCAAGGATGAAAACGCCGCGCGTGGGGTCGACAGCGAAGGCGTGGACCGAGGTCAAGACGCCCGAGCGCACCAGGAACGTCCCCACCAGCGACAGCGAAAAGGCGATGATCGACAGCAGCACGGTCCACACTTTCAGCGCGTTCCGCTTCTCGACCACGATGGCCGAATGGAGCAGCGCAGTGGCGATGAGCCACGGCATGAAGCTGGCATTCTCGACCGGGTCCCAGAACCACCAGCCGCCCCAGCCCAGCTCGTAATACGCCCACCACGATCCCATGGCGATGCCGAGCGTCAGGAACATCCAGGCGGCGAGCGTCCAGGGCCTCACCCAGCGCGCCCAGGCGGCATCGACGCGGCCCTCGATCAGCGCCGCCACGGCGAAGGAAAAGGCAATCGAGAGCCCGACATAGCCCATGTAGAGAAACGGCGGATGGAAGGCGAGCGCCGGATCCTGCAAAACCGGATTGAGGCCGTTGCCCTCGATGGGGGCTGGATCAAGTCTGGCGAAGGGATTGGACGTCATCACGATGAACAGCAGGAAGGCAGCGCCGATCGAGCCCTGCACGGCCAGCACGCGCGATTTCAATTCGAGCGGCAGGTTGCCGCCGAACAGCGCCACCGCTCCGCCGAAAATCGAGAGGATCAAAACCCACAGCAGCATCGAGCCTTCATGGTTTCCCCACACGCCCGAGAATTTGTAGAGCAGCGGCTTGGCCGAATGCGAATTCTCGAACACGTTGGCGACCGAGAAATCGGAGACGAGATAAGCCTGCGTCAGCGCCGCGAAGGCCAATGCGATCAGCAGCAGTTGCGCCAGTGCGGCCGGCACCGCGGCGCGCATCGCCGGGCCATCGGACACCTGCGCCCCATACAGCG
>JANNSP010000301.1:0-14418 GCA_031402975.1 Hyphomicrobiales bacterium | reverse complement strand
CGCCGGATGCCGGGCAGTCTCCGCATCGGGGCGATCATCTTGGGCTTGCATTTCATCGTGGCGGCGACGGGGCCGTTCTGGGCGCCTTACGGACCGTCGCAGATCGGCACCGGGCCGCCGCTTTCCGGCATGAGCTGGGGCCATCCGTTCGGCACCGATCAACTGGGCCGCGATGTGTTCAGCCGCGTCGTCCACGGTAGCCATATCGTCATTCTGCTGTCGCTGTCGGGAACGTTTCTCGGCCTCGTCCTGGGCTCGATCGTCGGATTGTTCTCGGGCTATGTGCGGGGCTGGATCGACGACATCCTGCAACGCATCCTGGAAGCAATCATCAGCATTCCCTTCCTGGTGCTGGCGCTGATCCTGATCGTCGCGGCGGGGCCGAGCGTCTCCGGCAATCCGATTGTTCTGGTTCTGGTGATCGCATTCATCTATGCGCCGAGGATCGCCAGAATGGCGCGGGCGGCGGCGCTCGATGTGGTCATGCGCGACTATGTCACGGTCGCAAAACTGCGGGGCGAAAGCGCCTGGTCGGTGATCCGGCGCGAATTGCTGCCCAATACCACGAGCGTATTGCTGGTCGAATTCGCGCTCAGGGCCGGTTATGCGCCAGTGCTGATCGGGTCGCTTGGATTTCTCGGATTCGGGGTGCGCCCGCCGACGCCCGAATGGGGCCTCATCATGAGCGAGAACCGTTCGCTTATAACTTTCGCGCCGATCACGGTTCTGGGGCCGGGCCTCATGCTGGCGTCGCTGGTGGTTGGGCTTAATCTGTTCACGGAAGGATTGGCGCGCATCCTCGGCCGCACCGTCAGGCTCGCCGACAAATGAGCGGTGCGGCGCCGCTGGTCGAGGTGACCCAACTCGATTTCGCCTATCGCCAGGGCGAGGGCTGGCTCCGCGTGCTGCACCAGGTGAGCTTCACGGTGAAGCGGGGCGAGGCCTTCGGGCTGGTTGGCGAGTCAGGTTGCGGCAAGTCGACGGTGGCCTATCAGTTGCTGGGCTATCGCCGCGAGTCGACAAGGATCGAAGGCGGGCGGGTGGTGTTTGACGGCGTCGACCTTGAGACGCTGGACCGCTCCGGACTCGACCGGTTGCGCGGCAACCGCGTCTCCCTCGTGCCGCAAAACCCGACGACGGCGCTGAGCCCGGCGATGCGGGTTGGCCGTCAGTTGACGGAGGTTCTGCGGTATCACGGCGCGAGCGAGGGGAGCGAGGACCGGCGCGTCGCCGATCTGTTCCGCCTGGTGGGACTGCCCGATCCGGAAGCGATCGGGCGGCGCTATCCGCATGAATTGTCGGGTGGACAGCAGCAGCGCGTGGTGATCGCCATGGCGCTGGCCTGCGAGCCCGACCTCGTGGTGCTCGACGAACCGACGACGGGACTCGATGTGACGTCGCAGGAGCAGATCGTCGAGCTGCTGGCCGATCTTCGCCAAAGGCTCGGCATGTCGATGCTGTATGTGACGCATGACCTGGGCGTGTTGGCGCAAATCGCCGACCGGGTGGGGGTGATGTATGCGGGGCGCATGGTCGAGGTGGCGCAGACCTCCGAACTTTTCGCTCAACCCCGCCATCCCTATACGCGGGGTTTGATCGCGTCGATCCCGCGGATCGAGCAGGCCAATCGCTCGGCGGGGCTGATGTTGCGGGGACTGCTCAAGCGCGACGAGCTGCCGCCGGGCTGTCCGTTCCAGCCGCGCTGCGATCATGCCGAAGCGATTTGCGCCATCGAGGTGCAGCATCTGGAAGAAGCCGGAAAGGACCAGTTCGTGGCCTGTCGGAGGTGGCGGGACCTGGCGCCGCTTGCGACGGCCGTCGCCGCATCGCCCGATGCCGCGCGTTTGCCGGGAACGAAACCCATCCTCAGCGTCGAGGGTCTCTCCTTGAGTTATGGCGGAGCGAGCTGGCTGTCGCGGTTGGTTCCTTCTCCCGCGCCCGATATCGTCAGTCAACTGACGTTCACGATCGAGGAGGGCGAGACCTTCGCCCTGGTGGGCGAGTCGGGCAGCGGCAAGTCGACCGTGGCGCGGGCCGTCAGCGGGTTGCTCGCCCCCCGGGAAGGAACGATCCGGTTCGAGGGTCAGGCGATGCCGGGGCTGGTTTCGGCGCGGTCGCGCGAGTTGCGCCGGCGCATCCAGTATATTTTTCAGAACCCCGACGCTTCGCTGAACCCCAGGGCGAGGATCGGCACGATCCTGGCGCGGCCGATCGAGATGTTCTTTGGCTCAAACCGCGCCGCCACGGCCCAGGGTGTGATAAAGGCGCTGGAGGACGTGCGCCTCGATCAAAGCTATGCGGGGCGCTATCCCGACCAGCTTTCGGGCGGCGAGCGCCAGCGTGTCGCCATCGCGCGCGCATTGGTGGCGCAATCGAAGCTGCTGCTGTGCGATGAAATACTTTCCGGCCTCGATGTTTCGGTGCAGGCCAATGTGCTGGCGCTGCTGCAGCGGCTGCGCCGCGAGCACCGGTTGTCGATGCTGTTCATCTCGCATGATCTGGCGGTGGTGCGGACGCTGGCCGACCGGATCGGGGTTCTGTTCCGGGGGCAGCTCATGGAAGTGGGGGATGCCGAGGATATCTTCGCTCCACCGTTTCATCCGTACACGTATGAACTCCTGATGGCGGTGCCCAGCCTGAAGCGGATCAGGCGGCGTGGCGCGCAAGCGAGGGGTGAAGCGAAGGGGGCGGCGCATGGGGCCTGCGTGTTCGCCGGACGCTGCGCGTGGCAGATCGGGCGAATCTGCGAGGAGCAGCCGCCGCCGTGGCGCGAGGTGACGGCGCGGCATCGCATCCGCTGTCACATTCCGCTCGCCGACCTCAAGGCGCGGGTCAAGGGTGACCTGGCGCATCTCAATGAGAGTGCTGGAACGCCGCTTGTTCAGGTTGCGGAATAGAGCTCGGCGCCATGATTGTTCTCGAAGGCGCGCGGCTGATTGATGGGAGTGGCGGTGCGGTGATTGAGGACTCGACGATCGTTCTTGAGGGAAACCTCATCGCCTATGCGGGAGTAAGAACGCCGCGGTTCGACGCGATGCCGGCGGAGCGGCGCGCGCTTCTCGGCAAGACCGTCATTCCCGGATTGATCGAGGCGCATACGCATGCGGCGTTCGATGCGGATATGCGGGCTTATCTCAAGAACGGCGTGACCACGATCCGCTTCGCCGGGCTCGATCAAGCCGCCGTGTCGAAGCTGGCGGGGCGGATCGACAGTGGCGAGATAGCGGGGCCTCGCATTCTCTCCTGCGGGCCGATGATCGACGAGCCGCCGCCGGCGTATCCCGAATGGAGCGTCGCGGTATCCAGTCCGGCGGAGGCCGCGCGGGTGGCGGAACGATTGATCGCGGAGCATGACCTTCACAGCCTCATCTTGACGCAGCGCGTGACGGCACCCGTGATGCGGGCGGTGATCGATGTCGCTCATGCGCACGGCCGCTCCGTCGTCGGCCAGACCTGGGCGGTCGATGGACAAGAAGCGGCTCGCCTCGGCATCGATGAGTTGCATACGAGTTCGCGGGTGTTCGCGAGCCGGCTTTATCCGAAGGAGCGGCTGCTGAATTATGCGACGATCGCCGAGCGCCTGGCGCTTGGGTCGCGCGCCTGGGCCGCGATCGATTGGGGCGCGACGCGGCCGATCATGGAGGCAATGGTGGAGCACGGCGTGCGTTATTGCGGCATGCAGGTGATCACCCAGTATCAGGTGGGGGAGGGTATCGAAGAACTTGAAGCAGACGCGGATTACCGGGGGCTTTTTAGCGAGACGGAGAAAACCGCGTTCCGGGCCTTCACCCAGCGACTGCAGGGAAGCTGGACGGAAGACGATCTGGCTTACGCGCGCGCGGCGAACGAAATGCGCAGCGAGTGGATGCGGCGTTTTCGTGAACTTGGCGGGGTGCTGCTGGCGGGGACCGACATGCAGTTCGGCGGCATCATGCTGCATCGTGAATTGCGCAATCTCGAAGTGCTGGGACTGTCTCGGCTGGACGTCATCACAGCGGCGACGGGCGGATGCGCGCGGGCACTCAGGCTGGACAGCAAATTGGGAATTCTGCGCCACGGACTGGCGGCCGATCTGGTGGTGCTCGACAGCGATCCCTTGAAGGATCTTGCCGCCTTGCGCGATATCGCGTTTGTTGTGAAAGATGGCGCCGTGATGTGGAGCAAGCCAGATGCAGCCGACCGTCCGTGATCTCCTGGACAGCGAAGGTATAAAGACCGGGTTCTGGGTCAACGAATTCATGACGCCGGCCATCGGGCATATCCTGAAAGCAGCGAATTGCGATCTCGTGGTTTTCGACATGGAGCATTCGGGGCTGGGTTACGACACGATCCGTGCCGCACTCCGCTGGGCGGAAGCGGCGGGGCTGGCGACTGTCGTGCGCCCGCCGTCCAAGCTTTATCACGACATCGCGCGGGCGCTCGACATCGGCGCCAAGTCGCTGATGTTCCAGATGGTCGATACGCCGGAGGAGGCTCAAGCGATCGTCTCCTGCATGAAATACAAGCCGCGCGGCATAAGGGGCGTCACCACGCAGCATTATTATGACGGGTTCTCAGGCGGAGCGCTGGCGCCGAAGCTGGCGGCCGAGGACCGCGCCACGACGATGACGGCGCTTATCGAGACACAACTGGGGGTCAGCAATGCCGATGCGATTGCCGCGATCGACGGAGTCGACTGCCTGTATCTGGGCCAGGTCGATCTGTCGGCCGATCTGGGAATCCCCGGGCAATACGACGATCCGCGCCTGCTCGAAGCGACACATACGCTGGCGGATGCGTGCCGGAAGCACGGCAAGCATTTCATCTGGGATGTGGGAGCGCCGGGGAAACTTGGCGACATGATCGAGGCCGGCGCCCGGATCGTCATGTGCGGCGCCGACACGGTGACGCTGCGCGATGCGGTGGCCGCGGAGGTGGCGAAGGTGCGCGGGGCTGTGAGATGAGGGAGCGCTTGGCGCGCTCCCTTTCGTTGGTGTCCGTTACTCGCACTTGATCTCGGTGAAGTCGGGGCGGTTGTGATCGGATGCCGGGGTGTAGCCGGTGCAGCCTTTCCTGGTCGCCGCCACGATATTGGCGAACATCGGGATGATGACGCCGCCTTCTTCCGCGATCATGCGCTGGGCTTCCTGATAGAGCTTGCGGCGGGCATCGGGGTCGAGCGTCTTGGCCGCCTCGTCGAGAAGCGCATCATATTTGTCGTTGAAGAAATGCGTCTCGTTCCAGGGCGCCGTCTTGCGATAGGCGACGGAAAGCGCCGCGGGCGTCGTGCGCATGCCCCAGTTGGACACCGCGAAGGCCTGCTTCAGCCAGATCGTGTCCCAGTATTCGCCGGCATTCTCGTTGACGATGTTGACCTTGATGCCGGCTTCCGACGCCATCTGCTGATAGGCCTGGACCATCGCCATGGTGCCGGGCATCAGGTCGGCGGCGTGAAGATCGACCGAGATGCCGTCCGGATGGCCGGCCTCGGTCAGCAACTGCTTGGCCTTGGCGACATCGCGCTGCATCACGTCGGGGCGATAGGCGTCGGGCGAGGACGGCAGGATCGGATTGTCGTTGCCGGGAACGCCGAAGCCGAGAAGCGCGGTGTCGACGATGGCCTGGCGGTCGATCACCAGCTTCATCGCCTGGCGCACTTTCGGATTGTCGAAGGGCGGCTTGTCGATGAACATGCCCATGGTGACGGCGGTGCCGCCTTCGGCCTTGGTCAGCGTCATGTTGGGATCGGCCTTGAGCGCGCCGATGGTGGCGGGATCGACCACGAGAACGATGTCGGCTTCACCCGATTGCAGTGCTGCAACACGGCTCAAGGGCTCGGTGATCGCGGTGACGGTGAGGCAATCCGACTTGGGAACGCCCTCGCGCCAGTAACCGGCATTCTTGTCGAAGGTGGTCTTGAGTTCGCCGAGCTTCAGCTCCTTCAAAGTGAAGGGGCCGGTGCCGTTGGGGCGGAAGCGGATGTCGTCGGAGGAGGCATCCTTCTTCACCACCATGCCGTGCTTGGTGGCAAGGACCGAGGGCAGTTCGGCGATGGCCGACTCGAGCGTCACCTTGACGGTCGCGGCGTCCACGGCCTGGAACGCATCGGGCTTGATGGCGCCCAGTTCGCTGGCGGCGGGCGAGGCGGTCGCCGGATCGAGCAAACGGCGGAAGGTGTAGACGACATCATCAGCGGTGAGCGGCGAGCCGTCGTGGAACTTGACACCCTGGCGGACCTTGAAGGTCCATTCCGTCGCCGTGGCGTTGGCTTCCCAGGATTCGGCCAGCCACGGAATGGGCTGCATCGTCGAGTCGGCGGCGACGAAGGGCTCATAGACCATGCGGGCGTGATAGACGTCGGAGATGCTGAGCAGCCGGGCCGGATCGGGCGACAGCGTTTCGCCGCTCCAGTCCGGGCCGATCAGAACCGGGCATTTGCCCGCCGCCAAGGCGGAGTCAGCGCCGGCAAAGCCTGCGAGCAGCAGGGCCGCGAGTGCGGCGCCTAGCTTGAGTTTCTTCATGATTGTGTCCTCCCGAATACGCTTCTGAAACCGAGCGCCCAGGGAGCATATACCCTTGCCGGTTTTATCGTCCAGATTATAAAAAATGGACTTGGCGCCGCGAATTGGGGCAGGATTTCGGCATGAGCAGATGGCAAATCAGGTGTGTCAGGTCGTATGTGATCGAGACGCTGGGGGTCGGCGGAAACTATGCGTCGCGCGCGCCAGGCCACTGGATCGTCGATGCGCGGCAAGCTGGTCCTTTGTCGATCTATCCCGAGCGCACCAGTTTGCGAGAAGGGAGTGCCGCCGCCGATTCCGGCGTGTTCGTCGAGATCGAGACGGCGGATGGAACCGTGGGCTTTGCCACGGGCAGCGGCGGGATCGCCGCGTGTTCCATCATCGAGCAGGGGCTCGCGACTTTTCTGATTGGCGCCGATGTCCGCGACATCGCGAGATTGTGGGACCAGATGTACCGCGCGACCCTTGCGTATGGCCGGAAGGGCATGGCGCTCTTGGCTATCAGCGTGGTCGATCTGGCGTTGTGGGATCTGCTGGGCCGGTTGCGGGAGGAGCCCGTCTATCGCCTGGCGGGAGGTGCGACGCGCGACAAGATCAAGGTCTACGGCACCGGGCCCGATCCGACCGTCTATCAGCGGCGCGGATTTTTCGGCGCAAAGGTTCCGTTTCCCCATGGCATGGCGGAGGGGCGAAAAGGTCTGCACGGAAATATCGAGGCGATTGCCCGGCATCGCGACGCCGTCGGCAGGGATTATCCGCTGATGGTCGACTGCTACATGTCGCTCGACGTGCCCTCGGCGCTGGAATTCGCTCGCGCCGCCGAGCCCTTTGGCCTCTACTGGATCGAGGAGGCGCTGCATCCCGACGATTGGGACGGTTACCGGCAGCTAAAGGCTGCGGCGCCGTGGGTGCGCTGGGTGACGGGCGAGCACGAATATACGCGCTGGGGTTTCCGCCAACTCGTCCGTGAGCGGACGATCGACATCATCCAGCCCGACCTGATGTGGACCGGCGGTTTCAGCGAGGGATTGCGCATCGCGTCGCTCGCCTCGGCCTTCGATGTGACACTGGTGCCGCATGCGGGCGGCATCTACAGCTATCACCTCGCCATGACGCAGCCGGGAATTCCCATGGTCGAATACTGCAACACCAGCCCCCTGGGCGACGAGATCACCTCGGTGTTCGGCGACATGTTCGAGGGCGAGCCCCTGGCGCTCGACGGCACCATCACGCTTAGCGACGCGCCCGGCTGGGGCCTCACCCTCAACCGCGACAAGGTCCGCATGAAGAGGTTCGCCGCTTGAAATTCCGGGTCGCGCTCAGTGCCGATTTCCTGAAGCCGGACGGGGGACCGGAGTTTCGCGATTTCGACCTGTCGCCGCTGACATCCGATCCCCGGATCGAGATCGAGTATGTCGGAGCGGTGGACGATGTCATTCCGGCTTCCGCACTTGAGAACTATGACGCGCTGATCCTCTATGCGTATCAGATGCGGCGGTCGAGTTTGCCGGCCAGTGGCAGGCTGGGCATCGTGGCGCGCTTTGGCGTGGGCTACGATTCGGTCGATGTGGAGGACCTGGCGGACGCGGGCGTGGCGACCGTCATCACGCCGGGAGGTGTTGCCAGGCCCGTGGCAGTGGGCATTCTCGCTTTCATTCTCACTCTCATGGGAAAGCTTGCCGCCAAGGACCGGCTGGCGCGGCGGGGTGCTGCAGGCTTCGCGGAGGGCATGGGCGTGATCGGCGTCGGGCTCACGGGCAAGACGCTGGGCTCGATAGGTCTGGGGAATATCGGGGCCGAGATGGTTTCGATCATGCGGCCGCTAGGATTGAAGTTCATCGCGCACGATCCCATGGTAAGCGAGGCGCGGGCGCGAGAACTGGGCGTCAGGCTGGTGAGCCTCGAAGCGCTGTTCCGCGAGAGCGACATCGTGACAGTGAACTGCCCGCTGTCGAAAGCGACGCGCGGCCTTGTCAATGCCGAGCTGCTGGCGCTGATGAAGCCCACGGCCTATCTGGTCAATACCGCACGGGGACCGATCGTCGACCAGACCGCTCTGACGCAAGTCTTGAAGGCGGGCCGGATCGCCGGCGCCGGGCTCGATGTGTTCGATCCGGAACCGCCGGGCTTGCATGACGAACTGCTGGGCCTCGAAAATGTGATCCTGGCGCCGCATAATGTGGCGCTGACCGACGAATTGATCGCGGGCTGCGGTGGGCTCGATGTGAAAGCGGTGCTCGACGTGATGGTTGGCCGCGAACCCACAGGCATCGTGCAGCGCCGGGTGACGCGGCATCCGGGGTGGCTGAAGCGGCTGGAGGAGAACCGCTCGCGGTTTGGGGGCGGCTGAAACCCTAGCCCGGATACCAGACCTTGCGGGGATCGTTGTTCGCGCGGTTGTAGTCCCAGGAGGAGTCGATCAGTTTCGCCAGGTCGTAATGCGGGCGCCAGACGAGTTCGAATTTGGCTTTGCTGTTGTCCATCCAGTTGGAATGGAAAGCACTGGGAATATCGATCGAGCCGAGGCCTCGGGTTTTCTTGAGATAATCCGCGACGTCTTGGTAATCGACCGGTTCGTCCATGCAGACATTGTAGAGCTTGCCCTTTGTGACGGGATTGTCCAGCGCCGCAAGGATGGCTTCGACAAGATCGCCGGCATGGACGAAGTTGCGCTTGAGCGGGCGGCCATGGGCATCGCGGAGCAAAGGCACGGTTCCTTCGCGGTGGCACTTTTCGGCGACATCGGGAGCGACCAATTCTTTCCACACCGGGCCGCCGAAGACATCGTCGCCGAATGACAGCGTATGGCGGAAATCGTCCTTCTCCATGATCCACGGTGCTCTGAGGCAGCAGGCGTTCAATCCATACTGGATGTGAAATTGCTGCAGCATGACTTCTTCGAGCACCTTGGAGAGCGCATAGCAGCCGGGATAGGCCATGTGGGGGGTGAGTTCGGTCACCGGTTCCTTGTGTTCGTAGACAAAATGCCCGACGCCGGCATCGCCGCCGATCAGGATGAACTGTTTGGCGGTCGGGCTTTCGCGCATGGCTTCGAGCAGCCAGAACAGGCCCTTGACCGTGACGTCCATGACGGTTTCGGGCACTTCCTTGCAGGTGGCGAGATGCACCACATGGGTGACGCCCGCCATCGCGTGGGCCACCGAGTCACGGTCGGCGATGTTGCCCGTCACCACTTCGAGGCGCGCTGTTTCCGGCAGGCGGCGGTTGTGGCACAGCGCGCGGATGCGGGCCTCGCTCCAGCGTGGATCGCTCAGAAGTTTCGCGATCAGGTTCGAGCCGACCTTGCCCGTCGCGCCGGTGACCAGCAGCAGCATCGTGTTATCTCCCTATGATTTCAGTTTCGTGGGCTGGCGACCGACAGCCGTTCGACCAGCGGGCATTCGACCTTGATCTGGCCGGCGCGGGTTCGTGGGCGGCCGGCATAATCCATGATCAGTTCCGCCGCGAGTGACCCCATTTCGAAATGCGGCAGCAGAACGGTGGTCAATGGCGGGCGCATGAATTTGGCGATCTCGCGGTCGTCGTAGCCGACCACCGAGACATCCTCGGGGATGCGCAGCGACATTTCCTTCAGTGCCTCGTAGCAGCCGGCCGCCATCATGTCATTGGCGCAGAAAATTCCGCTGGGCGGATCGTCCAGTTGCATCAAGGCGCGGGTCTGGTCGTAGCCGGCCGACGGTTCCCAGTTGCCGGGCCTGACGAGTTGCGGATCGAAGGCGATCTCGTGGCTGGCCAGCGCCTGGCGATAGCCTTTCAGGCGGTCGCGCGACGCATCCATCCACACCTCGCCCTCGATCAGCCCGATGCGGCGATGGCCGGCGAGAATGAGCCGTTCGGTCGCGGTCCTCCCTCCCAGAACCTCGCCCGGCACCACCGAGGGCAAAGAGCGATCCGCCGCGTAGCAGTTCAAAAGCACCGTGGGCAGGCGAAACAGCGCCGGGCGGGGCGCGATCTGACGGGTCTGGATGGTGCCATAGATGACGCCGGCCAAGGGCTGGCCGAGGAACTGCGCCTCAACCGCCTGTTCCATTTCGGGGTCGCCACGCGTGACCGCGACACTGATGATGAGACCTTGTTCCCAGGCTTTCTCGCGGGCTCCCTCAAGGGCGATGGCGCACCATGGATCGGTCGACATTTCATCGACGACAAAACCGATGGCCGACAGGCCCTGGGCTCCGGTCTTAGCCTGGCCGCGCTGGATGAGGCGATAGCCAAGCTCGGAGGCCGCTTCGAGGACGCGCAGGCGCGTCTGCTCCGACAGCCTGGCACCCAGCGCGTCATTCAAAACCAGCGACACGGTGGTCTGCGAGACCCCGGCAAGCCCCGCGACATCGGTCATGGTGGGACCGCTTCGCCGGAGCGGCGGGGCCACCGGGCTGTCACTCGTCATGATCTGCCGAAAAGGATCGTATTGCGCATATTACCAATGTTAAGTATTTGATTGGATTTGTTTTTTTATTGTCATACAAATCCGGTTGACTAATATTAGCATGAGTGGAAGAGTAGGGGAAGGCGGGTGATCCAAGCAAAATCAAGCCCCGCGGATAATTTGGGAGAACACCATGAAGAAGACATTCGTGACGCTGGCATTCTCGGCGCTGCTGGCGATGTCCGCCGCGCAAGGAATGGCGCAGGACAAGAAGCAACTGGCGTTCGTGGTCAACGCCGCGTCGGATTTCTGGAAACTGGCGGAAGCCGGCGTCAAGAAAGCCCAAGGGGAACTGCCGAACTACGATCTGCAGTTCAAGTATCCGGCGCAGGGCACCGCGGCCCTGCAGAACGCGCTGATGGACGATCTCGTGGCGGCGGGCACCGATGCCATCATGATCTCGTCGGTCGATCCCAAAACCTCGATCGAGGCGTTCAACCGCATTGCAGCACAGGTGCCGCTGTTCACCACCGACAGTGATGCACCCGACAGCAACCGCATCTCCTATCTCGGATCGTCGAACACCGAAGCCGGCATCCAGGCGGGCGAGGTTGCGGTGAAGGCGCTGCCCGGTGGCGCCAAGTGCATGGGCTTCGTCGGCTTCCTCGGCGCCGACAACGCCAAGGAGCGCATCGCCGGCTTCAAGCAGGCGGTCGAAGGCAAGGGCATCGAACTGGTTGACGTGCGCGGCGACGATGTCGATTTCGCCAGGGCCCGCAGCAATGTCGATGACGTGCTGGCGGCCAACCCCGAGATCAACTGCATGGTCGGGTTCTATTCGTACAATCCGCCCAAAATCTATGAAGCATTGCAGGCGGCGGGCAAGCTCGGCCAGATCACCGTCATCGCCTTCGACGAGGATCCGATCACGCTGGGTGCGGTGCGCGACGGCAGCTTCGCCGGAACCGTGGTGCAGCAGCCGTTCGAATGGGGCTATCAGGGCATGAAGATGATGGCCGCCTATCTCGAAGGCGACAAGTCGATGGTGCCGGAGAACAAGCTGATCATCGTGCCGACCAAGATCATCGACAAGGCCAATGTCGATGAGTTCGAGACCAATCTCAAGGCGACCTTGGGCAAGTAACGTCGGGGAGGAGGTGCCGGCACGGGCTCAGGCCTGAGCCGGCATTTTCTTGCAAGTGCCCTCGGGCTTCTTCACACTCCACCCGCGATGGCTCACCCGTTTCTCAAACTGACCGGCATCACCAAGACCTATCCGGGCGTGGTGGCGCTGGAGAATGTTTCGCTCAGCGTTTCGCCGGGCGAGGTTTTGGGGCTGGTCGGCGAAAACGGCGCCGGCAAATCGACGCTGATGAAGATTTTGGGCGGCGTCATCGCGCCGACTTCCGGTTCGATCGAGGTGGATGGTGTTTCGCGAAGCTCGCTCACCGTTGCCGCTGCAATTGAGGCCGGCATCGCCTTCGTGCATCAGGAACTCAACCTGTTCGACAATCTCGATGCCGCGGCCAATGTGTTCATCGGGCGCGAGCCGCTTTACGGCGGACCGCTGCGCCTCGTCGACCGCAAGAAACTCGAGCGTGACGTGCAGCCGCTGCTCGATCTGCTGGGGGTCGATTTCAAGCCGGGCACCATGGTGTCGTCGCTGTCGATCGCCCAGCGCCAGCTTCTGGAGATCGCCAAGGCGCTGTCGCTCAAGTCGCGCCTCGTCATCATGGACGAGCCGACGTCGAGCCTGACATTGTCCGAGACCGAGCGGTTGATGAAGGTGATCGAAAGCCTCAAGGCGAAAGGGGTGAGCGTCATCTTTATTTCGCACCGCCTCAACGAACTTAACCTGTGCGCCGACCGCGTCATGGTGCTGCGCGACGGCAGGCTGGTGGGTGAACTCGACCGCCAGAACATCACCCATGCCGCGATGATCCGCATGATGATCGGGCGCGATCTCAAATCGCTCTATGTTCCGCCGGCATCGCCGCCCGGTGACGCGGTGCTTGAGATCAGCGAAGCAAGGACTGCCACCTATCCGCATCATGCGATCTCTCTCAAACTTCTGCGCGGGGAAATCCTGGGTCTTGTCGGGTTGGTCGGAGCGGGGCGGACCGAGTTGGCCCGTGCCATTTTCGGCATCGACCGGTTGCGGGGCGGATCGATCCGGCTCGACGGGCACGCCATCGAGGTGGCGACGCCGCGCCAGGCCATCGCGCAGGGGATTTTCCTCGTGCCCGAGGACCGCAAGCGTTTCGGTCTGGTGCTAGACGTCTCGATTGCCGAGAATATCGCACTGCCGGATTTTGAAACTTACTCCGTCAACGGATTGGTTCAGGACGGCAGGGTCGGCGCCAATGCGCGGGCGCAGAAGGAACGCCTCGATATTCGCGCCCCCAATGTCGATAGCGAGACGGGATCGCTGTCGGGCGGCAACCAGCAGAAGGTGGTGCTGGCCAAGTGGCTGTCGATGAAGCCCCGCGTGCTGATTTGCGACGAGCCGACGCGCGGCATCGATGTGGGCGCCAAGAACGACATCTACCGGATGCTGCGGAAGCTGGCAGACTCAGGCGTCGCCATCCTGATGATTTCGAGCGACATGGAGGAAGTGATCGGCGTCAGCGACCGGATCGCCGTCATGCACGAGGGTGCCATCAGCGGTTTTCTTGACCGCCCGCAATTCAGCGAACACAATGTGCTGCAGCTAGCCGTCGGGGGCACGGTCAATTGAGGGGCAGGGGATGATCAAGAAGGATATCGGCCTCCTGCTGCTCATCATCGCGGTGGGCACCGTCGTCGCCATCATCAATCCGCTGTTCCTGTCGCCGATCAATCTGGGCAACACCGCCAATCTCGTCGGCCTGTTCGGCATCTTCGCCATCGGCCAGGCCTTCGTCATCATAACGGGGGGCATCGAGCTTTCGGTGGGCTCGATCATCGCGCTTCTCGGCGTGCTGTTCGTCGACCTGATCGTCACCTTCGAAATGGCCTGGCCCGTTGCGCTATTGCTGATGCTGCTGCTCGGGGTGCTGATCGGACTGGCGCATGGGCTTCTCATCACCAAGCTCAATCTGCAGCCGTTCATCGCGACGCTTTGTGGATTGCTCATCTACCGCGGTGTGGCGCGCTTCTATACGGCGGATGCTACGGCGGGATTTGGCTTTGGCGTCAGCTTTCCGACGCTCGAATGGCTGACGACGGGGCGGGCCTTTGGGGTGCCGCATTCGTTCATCGCCATGCTCGCCATCGCCGCCTTGATGTGGGTGGTGCTGCATCGCTCGGTGTTCGGGCGCTATCTCTACGCGGTCGGCAAAAACGAGGAGGCGGCGCGCTATTCCGGCATCCGCACCAATTGCGTGATCGTCGCGGCCTATGTCATCTGCGGCATGCTGACGGCGATCTCGGCCATCTTCTTCGCCATGTATACGCGCTCGATCTCGCCATCGTCGCATGGCAGCTTCTATGAGCTCTACGCCATCGCCGCGGCGGTGCTGGGAGGCTTTTCGCTCAGGGGCGGCGAGG
>JANNSP010000300.1:0-8067 GCA_031402975.1 Hyphomicrobiales bacterium | reverse complement strand
CGCCGCCGGTGACCAGCGCGTGGCGGCCCACGAGCCGCCGGCTCATCGCTCGACTCCGCGCGCGACATCCAGCCCTTTTTCAAGCCCTACCCGCAACGCGGTCAAATCATCGCAGACCGTCACGTAGCCGGCACCGTGCTCGACGGCGAAATCGAACACCGCGCGGCTGGGCGCCGGCAAGGCGAAGGGCTTGCCGGCCTTGCCCACCGCTTCGACCACGGCGAGGAAATCCGCTCTGTCTTCATCGCGAAAATTGAACGCGCCCCGGCCCCGCGACATCGAGAGGTCGGAGGGTCCGATGAAAATTCCATCAACCGTTTTGAGCGCCGCGATCGCCACGGAGTCGCGCAACGCGCCCGGGGTTTCGACCATTGCATGACAGGTGGTGCGGCGGTTCTCGGCGGCGAAGAATTGATCGCCGATCGCCGTGCCGATCCCGTATTTCATGGCGCGGCTGTAGCCCACGCCGCGATTTCCGAGCGGCGGATATTTGGCATAGGCGCACACCTCGCTGGCGTGGCGCAGATCCTCGATCTGCGGCAGGATCACCCCGTCGGCGTCGAAGTCCAGCGCCTGCTGGATCAGCACTCGCGTCGCCGCCGCCACCCTTACAAGAGCGCGCAGGCCGAGCTTGCGCGACAGCGCTACGATCCGGTCGCAGCTCTCGGCCCCGATCGCTCCATGCTCCATGTCGAGGATCACGATGCGGTAGCCCAGCAGTGCCGCGATCTCGCAGGCCGCGATGTCGGGGCGCTCGAGCCAGAAAGCCAGTTCCGGTTGCTTCACCATTGCGACCCCATTGCGATGTTGATTGACTCCGCGGAGATGCCGAATGCTTCCTCGCGGCACAGGAAGGCCACCAGTGCGGCCACTTCGTCGGGATCGAGGAAGCGCTTCTGCGGCAGCCCCTCGGCGATCTTCGCGCGGTAGTCCTCGACGCTGATGTCGAGGCCGGCGATGGCGATTTCCTGCTGGCTGGCGGAATAATTGCTTCCCGTCGCCACGAAACCGGGATTGACCGCGTTGCAGCTCACGCCAAACGCCGCGCCCTCGAGCGCCACGCAGCGCGTGAGGCCCAGGAGACCGGATTTTGAGGCGCAATAGGCGCTGTGGCGCTCGTAGCCGACATTCGCCGCGGTCGATCCGAAATTCACGATGCGGCCCCAGGCCCGTTCGACCATGCCGGGAAAACACAGCCTGATGGTGCGGTAGGCGCCGTTGAGATTGGTGTCGACTATGCGGTGCCAGATGTCGTCGGGATGATCCTCGATCAACTTCCGCGCTGACGAGCCCGCCGCGTTGATCAGGATATCGATCTTGCCGAACCGCGTCATCGCCGCGTCGAAGAAGCTGTTCACCGATTGGGGCGAGCACACGTCGAGCGGCAGCGCCACGCATTTGACGCCGAAGGCCTCGATCTCGGTGCGCGTTTCATGCAGTGCGGCGTCGCCGGGCGTATGCACGTTCTGGTCCGGAAGCGCCACATGGCGCTGGCTTTGCACGAGCGAGCCGATTGCCACGTCGGCGCCGGCTTTCGCCAGCCTGAGCGCCGTCGCCCGGCCCATGCCGGAGGCGCCTCCCGTGACCCACGCCGATCTGCCCGCCAGATATCTTTCCGTCATGGCCCCTCACCGCTGAAATGACGCAGCACTTGCTCGTCGACCTCGATGCCCAGTCCCGGTCCCGTGGGAACGCCGATCCAGCCACGTTGCGGCCGCAACTGCCCGCCGTCCAGCGCATCGCGGATTTCGTTGGGCGCTGTCTGGCACTCGAACAGCGAAACCTTTGGCGCCGCCGCCATCAGTTGCAGCGAGGCGGCGGTGTTGATGACATGGCTGTAGCTGTGATTGACGACGCCCACGCCATGCGCCGCGGCAAGTTCGGCGATCCGCATGCCCACGCTCAGTCCAGTGCGGGACACGTCGATCTGAAGGATGTCGACGCAGCCGCCGGTGACAAGCGCCGCGAGTTCGGCTTGGCTCGCCGCCATCTCTCCGGCGGCGACCGGCATGGAGGCGGATTTCCGCAGCGCGGCGTAACCGGAGATGTCATAGGCCGACAGCGGCTCCTCCAGCCAGAAGAGACCGTAGGGCTCAAAGCGCGCGGCGCGGGCGACGCCGGTCGGCAGGTCCCACGCCATGCCGCCATCGATCAGCAAGTCAACGTCCGCTCCCACCGCCTGGCGCAAGGCCCGGACGATTGTTTCGTCGTGATCGGCATCGGGCCCCAGAGGATGCCAGCCGAATTTCACCGCGCCGAAGCCGGATGCGACCAGTGCCCGCGCATTGTCGGCACTGTCTTCCGGCGTCTCGCCCAAAGGATGCGTGCCGTAGCAGCGAAGCCGGTCGCGCCTCGCGCCGCCGAGAAGATCCGCCACCGGTTTCCCGGCGCGTTTTCCCGCGATGTCCCACAGTGCGATGTCGAGCGCCGCCATCGCATGCAGTACGATGCCGTCGCGGCCATACTGGATCGTGGCGTTGCGCATCAGCACCCACGCGGCGGCGGGCTCGGCCACGGTGCCGGTCAGCAGATCGCGCAGTCCGGTCAGCAGAGGATTGAGCAGCGGCGCATCGATAACGGCGGCGGCGATGGCCGGCATGGTGTCGCTCTCGCCGTAGCCCACGATCCCGTCCGCCGTCGTCAGCTTGACGACGAAGCCATAGGCCGGTCCCCACGGATCGCCGGTATCGCGTCCGGCGAGCACGAAACTTTCGATCAGGGCAATCGTGTCAGGCAAGGCCGAGCGCCTCCTTGCGGGCCGAAGCCCAGGCCTGCAGCGTGCGATCGGCGATGATGGCGATGAGCGCCACGCAAAGCCCAGCGACGATGCCGCGACCGGTATCGGCGCGGCTCAGCGCCACCATCACGTCCGAGCCCAAGCCTTGGGCACCCACCAGTGCGGCCACGATCACCATCGCCAGCGCCATCATGATCGTCTGGTTGATGCCGAGGGCGATCTCGGGTGCCGCCACCGGCAACTGGATCTGCCACAGCATCTGGCGACGCGTGGCGCCGATCATCCGCGCCGCCTCGGTGATCTCTGGAGGAACGCCCCGGATGCCGTGCTCGGCGTAGCGGATCGAGGGAACGATGGCATACATCACGATCGCTATGAGAGCGGTGAACTCGCCCACCAGGAACACCATGACCGCCGGGATCAGGAAGACGAAGATCGGCATGGTCTGCAGCGTGTCGCAGATGGGCGCCAGCACGGCGGAGACCCGGTCATCAAGTGCCGCCCAGATGCCGAGTGCTGAGCCGATGAGGAAGGCCACGGTCACGCCTACGAGACAGATCTGCACCGAGATCATGGCATTGGTCCACGAGTCGGTCGCCAGGATGAACAGCAGGCCGAGTGCTGCGAGCACAGCGATGCGGATGCCGCCGGCGCTGTAGGCGATGAACACGACGAACGCCGCAACGGCTGGCCAGGCCACGCCCGTCGTGCCGCTGAAATACAGCGTCGCCGCCGAGGCCGCGCCGAAGGCGGAGCGCAATCCTCCCCAGCGCCACGCGGCGACAACAAGCGCCAGTGCCAATGCCACGTAACCCACCGCCACGGCGGGGCTCATGGAGAACCCCCAGAACGCCGGGCGGACGCTGTTGACAAAGCCGATCTTGAGCGGCAGCAGCACCACGAACACCATCCAGGTTTTCAGCGCCGAGGTCACGGGGAACGCCGCTACCGTGAACCACTGCATGGCGCGGTTGAGGGCGGGCGCCAGATGGATGACCCAGTCTTCCGGATATTGGGCCAGCGCCGGAACTATGAGCGCCAGCGCCTGCGACCCCGCGACGAGGCCCGCGACCGCCAGCCAGAAACGGCGGCCCGGTCCCCGCGCCAGAGGATCGAGACTCCGCTCGGCAAAGCCCCGCGACACCCGGTCCATGATGATCGCCACCAGTGCTATCACCAGGCCGGAGAGCAGGCTTTCGCCGAACTTCGCCTGCTTCATCGACTGGAACACGTCGATGCCGATATCGTCGACGCCGCCCACCATGGAGGCGATCACCACCATGCTGAGCCCCGCCATCACCGTCTGGTTGACGCCGATCAGGAGCGCCCGCATGGCCGACGGGATCATCACCCACCACAGGAGCTGACGGCCGGTGGAGCCCGACATCTTCGCCGATTCGATGATCTCAGGGTGAATGCGTTCGAGCCCCAATTTCACGTTGTGAACCATCGGCGGCACCGCATAGATGGCGCTGGCGATCATGCCGACGACCGGGCCGATGCCGAAAAGCACCAGGATGGGAATGAGATAAGCGAAAGTGGGCACCGTCTGCATGAGATCGAGCAAAGGCCCGATCACGCGGCGCGCGCCCGCCCATCGCCACGCCGCAATGCCGCCGAACAGCCCGATCGCGACCGACACCGGTACCGCCACCGCCACCATGGAGAGCGTCACCGCCGTCTTGTGCCAGTAGCCGGCGACGACGATGTAGATGAGCGCCAGGGCGCAGAACGCCGCCAGCTTGCGCCCGCGCGCGGCATAGCCGAGTGCCGTGCCGATCACCAGCACCGAGGGCCAGGAGAGGTGATCGAACAGCCAGCGCATCACGGTGAACGGGCCGGTCAAGAGCCAGGTGATGCCGCGGAAGATAAAGCGGAAATGCTGGGTGAACCAGTCGGTGAGGGCGGTGATCCAGGCGGCGACCGGCACAAGTGCTGCGGGCGGCTTGAGTGTGCCCAAGCCCAATGCCTGCAGCGCCAGCACCGCCAGCGCCAGCCCCAGCGCCACGGCCCAGCGCCTGTCGTATCGAAGGGACGCAGGGCTCATGTGCGTTGCGCCAGCGCGGCGAGCAAGCGCTCGACGCTGATCTGTCCGATGATTTGATCGCCCTCGCCCAGTACCGCCAAAGGCCTCGCGCGTCCCACCAGCAGCGGGATCACCGTCTCGATGACAGCACTCGCCGCCACCGCGAATTCGGCGCTGAGGTTCGCGCCCGCCGGCTCCATGATGGCGCCCGCGGTCACGATCTTGTCGCGCGGCACATCGCGGGTGAAAGCGGCAACATAGGCATCGGCCGGGCGCAGCACCAGTTCCGACGGCGTTCCCACCTGCACGATCTGGCCGTCGCGCATGACCGCGATCCGGCTGGCCAGTCTCAGCGCCTCTAGGAAATCATGGGTGATGAAAACGATGGTCTTTTTCATCACGCCCTGGAGCCTGAGGAATTCGTCCTGCATCTGGCGGCGGATCAATGGGTCGAGGGCGCTGAACGGCTCGTCCAGAAACCAGATGCCGGGTTTGACCGCGAGGCTCCGCGCGATGCCCACGCGCTGCTGCATGCCACCGGAGAGTTCGCGCGGGAAACTCGCTTCGCGGCCGGTTAGTCCGACGAGATCGATCATCTCGGCCGCCCGCTTTTCTCGTTCCGCCGGTGGAATGCCCTGCACGCGCAACGGATAGGCGACGTTCTGCATCACCGTCATGTGCGGAAACAGTCCGAAATGCTGGAACACCATGCCCATCCTGTGGCGCCGCAATTCGACCAGTTGCGCTTCCCCGAGGCTGCGCAGGTCGGCGCCGTCGAAGCGGATGTCGCCCGCCGTGGGCTCGATCAGCCGCGACAGGCAGCGCACCACCGTCGACTTGCCCGACCCCGACAGCCCCATGATGACGAAGGTCTCGCCCGGTTCGACGGCAAGCGACACATCGCACACCGCGACCACAAGGCCCTGGCGGCGCAGTTCGGCGGCGGTGGCGGCGGCATCGCCATGATCCGAGGCACGCAGCGCCAAGTCTGCGTTGGCGCCGTACACCTTCCACAAATTCATGCACTGCAGGCTGGCGGCGCCGCTCATCGTCCTACCATACCGCAGGCAAAGGAAATCGAAAGGGCCGGATCGCCGGGAAGAAGCCGGCCCTTCGCTTACTTACTTCGTCGCGGCGTCGACCCAGGGCTGCCAGGCCGCCTGATTGGCGTCGACCCATTCCTTGGCGACGGCATCGACCTTCTTGCCGTCGATTTCGATCGCCTTGGCCATCGGCCCCTGCCATTCGTTCTGCATCTGATAGGCTGCGAGGAACTTGTAGGCCGCCGGCCACTTCTCCTTGGCGCCGGGCCAGACGAACTTGACGATGCCGATGGGCTTGCCCGCGCAATCGAACATCTTCGTCGTGCCGATCGCCGCGTCCTTGGACTTGCCGCAGGCGACATTATCGCTGTCGAGCTTCACGATGTTGAGCTTGAATTCGCTGACCATCCAGGTGGGCTCCCACCACTGCACCAGAATCGGTTCCTGGCGCGCGGTGGCGGATTTGACTTCGGCCGCCGTCGCACCCTCGCCGCCCGAAGCCACCGCCGTCAGGTTCAAGCCAAGCGCGTCGATCCATTTCTGCGCATCGGGATTCCACTCGGCGGGATAGTCGAGCACGCGGCCCTTGGGGGCCGTTTCGGGCGTTGCAAAAATATCGGCGCATTTCTCCAGGGCGCGCCAGTCCGGCAGGCCAGGACATTTATCGGCGACATAGGCCGGATAGTACCAGCCCTCGGACCCCACCAGCCCGGTCGAGCCCAGGGGATCGATCTTCTTCTCGTCCACGGCCTTGTCGTAGAGCGGCTTGTTGGCCTGGTTCCACCATTCGAGCGAGGCGGTGATCTCGCCGTCGCCGATGGCCTGGAGCGAGGGCACCTGCGTCGTCTGCACGATCTCGACGGTGTAACCCATGCGCCGCAGGATTTCCGCCGCCACCTCGGTCGTGATATATTGGCCGGTCCAGTCATATTTGGCGAGCTTGATCGGATCGCTCGATTCCGGAACGGCGGCGTAAGCTGTCGAAAATGCCAGCATCGCGGCGCCCGTCAGACCCACGAACCAGCCGCATGTTTTCAGCACTTGCATGATTTCCTCCTGTTTTATGCCCGTCCCGGCACAGCCCGAGGCAGGCTTGTTACCGGTCAGGCTAGCAGACCGGCGCTAGACATCATTGCCCAAATCCGCCGTCTCATTGCCGTGAATCGCCGAAACGGCACGGCTCCAGACCAGCTTTTCGTCCGGGGTCCGGTCGCTTCCCGGCGTAGTGTGGTAGCGTGCCTTGTAAGCCCGGCAGAAATACGCAATCGAGGTGAAGCCGCAGGCCAGCGCCACCTCGCGCACCGCCAGCGTGCTGTGGCGAAGCAGACGATGCGCCTTTTCGAGCCTGACGCCAAGATAGACCTGGGTGGGTGTCAGGCCGAAGCTGCGGTGAAACTTGCGCTCGATGCTGCGCTGCGAAAGCCCGGTTCGCTGGGCGAGGTCGAGGATCGCGAGCGGTTCCTCGATGTGCTGCTCCATCAGGTGCAGCACCGGGCGGAGCTCGGCATCGCGGGCGGATGCCGGCTTGTGCGCCTGTAGAGGCGGCGACTGGCGGCGGCGGCCATGCATCAGCCGGCTGGCGATGGCGTCGCCCAGCGCGCCGCCATGCTCGCGGTCGATCATTTCGAGCATCATGTCGAGCACCGCGGTGCCGCCGGCGCAGAGCAGGCGGCGCGGATGCAGCTCGATCAGCCGGCCGGACAGCGGCACATCCGGAAACAGTTCGGCGAAAGCCGCGGCACTCTCCCAATGGAGCGCCGTCGGCACATCCCGCAGCAATCCGGCGGACCCCAGCAGGAAGCAGCCGGTATCGACAGCACCCAGAATGACGCCGCGCCGGTCAAGCGCCCGCAGCCACGATTTGAGGTGGCAATCGTTCTGCGGCCAGGGATCGAAACCCGCCACCACGATCAGGCAATCGGGCGAACAGTCCGGCTCGGGCAGTGCGAGCGCCGCCGTCGCCATGCCGCAGCTTGACCGCGCCGGCGCGCCCTCGGCGGTGAACACGCTCCAGCCGTAGTGGCGGCGGCCCAGAAGCTGGTTGGCGAGGCGAACCGGCTCCAGCACCGCGAAGAAAGCCAGCATCGAGAACCCCGGCAGCAACAGGATGCCAATGTCGCGCGGTAAAAGCGGCGGGGCCCCGGTCATGGCCCCTTACCTTTGCTTCACCCGGTAGTCGGGCGTCACGCAGAAGGCGAGTTTCGCCAGCTTGGCGCCGGGATTGGCATATTGATGGCGCGTCCCCTCGGGCAGATAGAGGC
>JANNSP010000299.1:0-18676 GCA_031402975.1 Hyphomicrobiales bacterium | reverse complement strand
ATCACCGCCGAGGAGGTTCTGGCGCAGGATCCCCTGAAGCTCGAGGCGCTGCGCCGCCGCTATGGCGCCAAGACGGTTCTGGTGGCGATGGCGGAACCGGCGGAAGCAAACGGCGTCCATGCGGTGATGAACGGCGAATCGCAACTGGGCCAGATCGTGTTCGACAAGGTCTACACCGCGGATGAGGCAACCCTTGAAACCTCGGCGGCGCTCGCGGCCCGGCGCTTCCACACCGCGATGATCGAGCGCTACAAGCAGATACAGGCGAAAGTCGCGGCCCAGGCCAAGGTGGCGTCGCAGGACCAGGCGTCGCAGTCGGTGCCGGTCGCCGTGCCGTTTTCGGGTCCATCCGAGTGGAACGGCCTTCGCTCTCGCATCCTGGCGACCCCCAATGTCATCGGCGTCGACGTCTCGACGCTGTCAACCGAAGGGGCCGTCATCCGCCTGATGTTTACCAGTGACATCGATACGCTGCAGTCGAGCATGGCGGGAGCCGGGCTTAGCCTGTCGCAGATCGGCGGCACCTGGGTGATCCAGCGCATGTGAACCGATGAACATCCCCAACATCATCACCATCGTGCGCATGCTGCTGGTGCCGCTCACCGTCTGGCTGATCATTTCCGAGGCCTATGGCGCGGCCTTCCTGTCCTTCATGGTGGCGGGCATCAGCGACGGCGTCGATGGCTATATCGCGCGGCGCTACGATCTCCGCACCGAGCTCGGCGCCCATCTCGATCCCGTCGCCGACAAGGCGCTGTTGGTGTCCATTTATGTGACGCTGGGTTTCATGAAAGTGCTTCCCGCCTGGCTGGTGATCGTCGTGGTGACGCGCGATGTGATGATCGTGGGCGCGTTCCTGATCGCCCAGATGATGGAGCGACCGGTTAAAATAGCCCCCGTCATGGTCAGCAAGATCAATACCGCGGCACAGATCATCCTGGTCGTTCTGGTCCTCGGCCTTTTGGAGCTTCGCCGCGATCTCGAGCCGGTCGTTTCCATCGGCATGATCGCGGTGGCGATCCTCACCGTGGCCTCGGGATCGCTCTATCTCGCCAAGTGGTTCCGCCACATGGCGGCAGGCGGCCCGGCATGACCTTCCAGAGACAGATCATGTTCTGGATGGGCGCGCTGCTGGCGCTGATCCTCGTCCTGTGGCTGTTGAGCGAAATCCTGCTGCCCTTCATCGCCGGACTGGTGCTCGCCTATTTTCTCGATCCGGTGGCGGATGCGCTGGAGCGCCTCGGCCTGCCGCGGCTCGCCGCCACCATCGTCATCCTGTTGCTCAGCATTCTGGCGCTGGTGCTTGTGCTGGTGCTGGTCCTGCCGGTGCTGGGCGACCAGTTGTTCAAATTCGCCAGCGACCTGCCGGGCCTCTTGACGAGCCTCGCCGCCCGCCTCATCGAACTGGCGCCCGCCTGGATGAAGGACCTGGCCGCCAGGTCCGGCACCGACGTTCAGGGCTCGGTCACCGATCTGGCCGGCAAGGCGGCGGGCTGGATCTTGGCGCTCCTCGCCTCGATCTGGTCGGGCGGCATGGCGCTGGTCAATCTCGTGTCGCTCATGGTGGTGACGCCGGTCGTTGCCTTCTATCTTCTCGCCGACTGGGACGACATCGTCGCCCGGGTCGATAGCTGGCTGCCGCGCGATCATGCGAAGGAGGTGCGCCAGATCGCCCGCGACATCGACACCGCGATGGCGGGCTTCATCCGGGGGCAGGGCACCGTCTGCCTGCTGCTCGGCGCCTTCTACGCTATCGCATTGTCCTTCGCGGGGCTCAAATTCGGCCTCGTCATCGGCCTCGCGGCGGGGCTCCTCACCTTCATTCCCTATGTCGGCGCCATCGTCGGCGGGGTGCTGGCCGTGGGAATCGCCCTCGTGCAATTCTGGCCCGACTTCGGCTCGATCTTGCTGATCGCCGCGATCTTCTTTGTGGGTCAATTCATCGAGGGAAATTTCCTGTCGCCCAAGCTCGTCGGCAAGAGCGTCGGGCTGCATCCGGTCTGGCTGATGTTCGCGCTGTTCGCTTTCGGCTACGTCTTCGGCTTCGTCGGCCTGCTGTTGGCCGTGCCGTTAGCGGCGGCGGCGGGCGTGCTCGTTCGCTTCGCGCTCGCACGCTATCTGGCAAGCCCGCTCTATCTGGGCCGGCCGGAGCCACCTCCGCCCAAAAGCCGCCGCTCGAAATGACGGGGGACAAGGGCCGCCAGCTCATCCTCGATCTGCCCCATCTGGCCGCGCAAGGTGCTGAGGATTTCCTCGTCAGCCAATCGAACGCCGCCGCCGTGTCGATGGTCGACCTGTGGCCGCAATGGCCGGCCACCGTGCTGGTTCTCGTCGGGCCACCGGGCAGCGGCAAATCGCATCTGGTCGAAGTCTGGCGCCAGCGCTCGAAAGCACAACGGATCGAGGCCCGCGACCTGACGGCGGAAAAAGTTCCGGGCCTGCTCGCGCAGCGCGCTCTGGCGCTGGAGGATGCCGGCCCCGGCCTCGACGAGACGGCACTTTTTCACCTCCTCAACCTGGCGCACCAGCAGGAGGCGCATGTCCTGGTGACGTCTCGTCTCAATCCGGCGCAATGGAGTGTGGTGCTTCCCGATCTACTCTCCCGGCTCCGCGCCGCGCCCTCGATCGAGATCGGCGCCGCCGACGACGCGCTGCTGCGGGGCGTTCTGGTCAAGCTCTTCGCCGACCGCCAGCTCGCCGTCGAGGAAACGGTGATCTCCTATCTCGTCAACCGCATGCCGCGCTCGCTCGCCGCCGCCCGCGCCCTGGTGGCCGAGATCGACGCCCGGGCGCTTGAGGAAAAAGCCCCGGTCACCCGCGCCTTCGCCGCCCGCATTCTGGCCGGTTTCGCCGCCCCCGGCCTGATTTAGAGCAATGGACTACCGCATCGCCTGCGGCAGGGCGCCCGCCGTCCCCATGCCCACCCGCATGACGTGGCGCCGGAGCGGGCCCACCCGGCGCAGCAGCGCCAGCCCCGCCACGCGGGCTCCCGCCATTGCCGCCACATCCGACAAGAGCGAGCGGTTCATCAGGTCGACCGCCTGTCCGCGCGGCTCGACATCCAGGCGGCGCAGGCGGTCATACTCGGCTAGCGTGTCCGCGGACCCGGGATCGCTCCGTGCAAGGACGAATTCCGCCGCCTGGGCGGCATCGCGGAGCGACATGTTGAGCCCCTGGGCGCCGATCGGCGGCGCCACATGACCTGCTTCGCCCACCAGCATGACGCGGTTTTTCGCCAATTCCCGCGCGCTCATGCCCTTCATGTCGAACAGCCGGCGCGGTCCCGTTTCGGAAACAAGCCCCAGTTCGCCATGCGTGGCGATCTGGATTTCCGCTGCCAGCCGCGCATCATCCAGCGCCATCAATTCGCCAGCCCGCGCCGGCCGCTCCATCCATACAAGGCTCGAACGGTTGCCCCTGAGCGGCACCGTGGTGAACGGCCCGCCCGGCCGGTGATACTCCGTCGAAGTGTCGCGATGCGGCATCGAATGGGCGAAACTCGTGGCGATCGCCATCTGGTCATAGGACCATTCCTTGACCGCGATCCCCGCCGCCTGGCGCAGCACGGAAGTCCGCCCGTCAGCGGCGATCGCGACCGGCGCCGTCAAAATCGCGCCCGAGGCGAGTTCGACTTGGATCGCGTCCCCGATCCGGCGCGCGCCGGTCACCAGATCCTCGATCGGCGTGACGCCCGCCTCGCCTGCGCAGGTCCGGAGCGCCGTCACCAGCACCGCCAGCGGCACATTCCAGCCGAACCACTCCGCATCCATTTCGCACGCCTCGAACACCATCTCGGGCGCGGTGACGAGCGATCCCGTGTCATCGACGAGCCGCAGGCGCTTGAGCGGCGACGCATGCTCCATCAGGCGCCCGGGCCACAGGCCCAGATGGTTCAGCAGATTGATCGACGGCTGCATCAGCGCCACGGTACGGGGATCGTGGCTCACGGCAGGCGGGCCACACACCAGCGCCACGCGTTTTCCCCCTCGCGCCGCCAGCGCCGCCGCGGCGAGCCCTGCCGGCCCCGCGCCCGCCACGATCAGGTCGAAGCCGGTCATGCTCAGCTCATCGGCAGCGCTGTCTTCGCCATGCTGTCGCGGGCCGAGAAACTGGCATGGAACGCCGACAGCTTCGGCCGGTTGGTCCGCCAGGCGAGGTCGGGAATGCGGTAGTCGATATAGGCCAGCACCACGGCCGCGGCGATCGAGCCGGCATTGACCTCGGCCAGCACCGGCTGCCAGTTGCGTTCGAGGTCGTCGATGCCGTCGCGCAGGCGCTGCAGCTGGCGTTCCATCCAGCCTTCCCACTGCAGCCCCTTGGGTCTCGCATTGATCTCATAGCGGTACGACACCCCGGCATCGCCGATCCCCAGCGCCAGCGCCTGCAGCGTCAGCACGCGGAAGCGCTTGACCCCGTCATCGGGTATGAGCGTCGAATTGCCCGCCACGTGGCAGAGATATTCGACGATGACGCGCGAATCGTAGATCGCGTGGCCATGGTCGGTTTCGAGCACCGGAACCTTGCCGAGCGGCGACAGTGCCGTGAGGTTCGGGTTGGCCTGGCTCGGCGTCACCGTCTCCTTGATCAGCTCGACCTTGCCGCCGAGCCCCAGCTCGGCCGCGGTCACCATCGTCGTGCGCACGAAAGGAGAAATCAGGTCGCCATAGATTTTCATGAAAGAGGGCTCCGCCAGCGGGACAGGGCTGAGTACACAACAGCGATGGTGGCGAAGCAAGACCCTCATCCGGCCTGACGGCCACCTTCTCCCATTCTTCGAACGGGAGAAGGCACATTCACCCTGCCTTCGCCCGTGGCGAAGCCATGGGAGAAGGTGCCCGAAGGCCGGATGAGGGTCTTCCTTCTTTCCGCCCCCGCGCCGGTCTAAGCTTACTGTTTCTGATTCTCGGTGGTTCACCTTTGCCCATTTCCAGCATGACAGGCTTTGCCCGCGCCTCCGGTGCCGATCACGGATTGCACTGGCAGTGGGAAGCGAAAAGCGTCAACGGCAAGGCGCTCGATATGCGCTGCCGCCTGCCCGTGGGCTACGAGGGACTGGAAGTCGAGGTCCGCGCCGCCACCGCCCGCCGCCTGGCGCGGGGCAATGTCCAGGTGTCGCTCAGTGTCAGCGGCATGGTGCGGCCTGAAACCGTGGTGATCAACCAAGCCGTTCTCGACCAGCTCCTCGCCGCTGGCGAACGCCTGCGTGACCGGATCGGCGGCGAGCCGCTCCGCGCCGACATGCTGCTGGCGCTGCGCGGCGTGCTTGAAACGGTGACAGTGACCGAGGACGAGCAGGCGATCGAGGCGCGGCACAAGATTGTCCTTGCTTCCTTCGCCGACATGCTGGACGGCCTGGTGACATCGCGCCGCGAGGAAGGAACGCGGCTGGCGGCGGTCGTCGACGACCAGATCGCCCGGATCGCGGGCCTCGCCGAAGCCGCCCGCGACAATCCGGCCCGGACGCCCGAAGCGATCAAGAGTCGAATGGGTGAACAGGTGTCCCGCCTGATCGAGACGGGCGCCAGTTTCGATCCCGTTCGCCTCCACCAGGAAGCGCTCCTCATCGCCACCCGGAGCGACATCCAGGAGGAGCTCGACCGCCTCATGGGTCATGTCGAGGCGGCCCGTGCATTGCTCGACGCCGGCGGAGCCATCGGCCGCAAGTTCGATTTTCTCGCCCAGGAATTCAACCGCGAGGCCAATACGCTGTGCTCGAAGGCGATCGACCGGTCGCTGACCGAAATCGGCCTCGACCTCAAGACCGTCATCGACCAGATGCGCGAGCAGGTGCAGAACATTGAATAACATCGCCCGTCGCGGTCTCTTGCTGGTGATGTCGTCGCCGTCGGGTGCGGGCAAGACCACGCTGTCGCGGAAGCTCTTGGCGGCCGACGGCAACATCATCATGTCGGTCTCGGTGACGACGCGGAAGCCGCGCAGCGGCGAAACCCATGGCAAGGATTACTTCTTCATTTCAAAGGACGAGTTCGCGGGGCTCCGCGATGCGGGCGGGTTGCTCGAATGGGCCGAGGTTTTCGGCAATCTCTACGGCACGCCGCGGAAATTCGTCGAGGAAGCGCTGGAGCAGGGCCGCGACGTGCTGTTCGACATCGACTGGCAGGGCACCCAGCAATTGGCGCAGGCGCTCGAGGACGATCTCGTCCGCATCTTCATCCTGCCGCCCTCGGCCGAGGACCTGCGGCTCCGCCTCATCAAACGGGCCCAGGACAGCGCCTCGATCGTCGCCAAGCGCATGGCGGAGGCGTCGAGCGAAATCAGCCACTGGCCGGAATATGACTATGTGATCGTCAACGACGACGTGGCACTTGCCCAGGCCCGGATCGCCGCCATCCTCACCGCCGAACGCCTCAAGCGAAGGCGCCAGACCGGCCTCACGCAATTCGTCCGTGAACTGACGAAAAATCTGTGATCTTTCTCTCCCCGAGGAGAAGCGCCATCCGCGCGAAACCTTCCGGCGGAACCTGTTCGGCGCGGAGTTGGGGATCGATCCGGGCTTTGGCGAGCAACGCCTCCGGATCGTCGACCAGCGTGCGCAGACTCGAGCGCAGCATCTTGCGGCGCTGGCCGAAGGCGGCGGCGGTGACGCGCTCCAGGACGCCAACCGCGCAATCGGTCTCCATCCGCGGCCTTGGCACGAGTTGCACGATGCTCGAAGTAACCTTGGGCGGCGGAGTGAAGGCCGAGCGGTTCACGTCGAACAGCTTCTTCACCTCGCAGCGCCACTGGCTGAGCACCGACAGGCGGCCGTAATCCTTGCCGCCGGGTGATGCCGCGAGCCGCATCCCCACTTCCTTCTGGAACATCAGCGTGAGCGAGGCGAACCATGGCGGCCACTCTCCCTCGGTGAGCCAGCCGGTGAGCAAGGGTGTTGCGATGTTGTAAGGCAGGTTGGCGACGACCTTCGCCGGCCCTTTTACAAGCTCACGCCAGTTCACCTGAAGCGCGTCGCCTTCGATGATGGCGAGGCGGCCCGGCCAGGCGGAGCCGATTTCTTCGAGCGCCCTGATCGCACGCGCGTCGCGCTCGATGGCGATCACGTTCTCCGCGCCCTCGCTCAGCAGCGCCCGCGTCAGTCCGCCGGGGCCGGGGCCGACCTCGACGATGGTGAAGCCGGCAAGCGGCGCCGCCGCGCGCGCGATGCGCCGCGTGAGATTGAGGTCGAACAGGAAGTTCTGGCCGAGGCTTTTCCGCGCCGCGAGGCCGTGGCGGGCGATCACCTCGCGGAGCGGCGGCAGGTCACCCTCAGGCGGCGGCATTCCGTGCCATTTCAGCCGCGAGACGCAGGGACGCAATGAGACTTCGCGGATTGGCCGTGCCTCTGCCGGCGAGTTCCAGCGCCGTGCCATGGTCGGGCGAGGCGCGGATGAAGGGGAGGCCCAGCGTCACGTTGACGCCGCCATGAAAATCCAGCGTCTTGACCGGGATCAGCGCCTGGTCGTGATACATGCACAGGATCGCGTCATAGCCGAGGCGCGCTTCGGCGTGAAAGGCCGTGTCGGCGGCGACAGGCCCCGTGACGTCGAGCCCTTCGGCGGCGAGTTGGGCTATAGCGGGACCGATGATGTCGTACTCCTCCGTTCCCATGGCGCCGTTCTCTCCGGCATGCGGGTTGAGGCCGGTGAAGGCGAGCCTGGGCCTGGCGATGCCGAAGTAACGCGTGAGATCGCGCGACACCACGCGGGCCTGATTGACAATTCCCTCGCGGGTGAGGGCGGCTGGAACCTCGGACAGCGCGATGTGGATGGTGACGGGCACGGCGCGCAACCCCGCCGCCACCAGCATCATCACTTCGCATGCCTCGTGGCCATCAAGGCGCGCCAGATGGGCCAGATAGTCGGTATGCCCCTGATGGCGGAAACCTCCGGCATAGAGCGTTCCCTTGTGGATCGGGTTGGTGACCATCGCCGAGGCCTGGCCACCCAGCGTCAGGCTCGCCGCCTCGTCGATGGCCGAGATCACCGCCGTCGCGTTGGTCGCATCGATCCGGCCGGGACAGGGATGGCTGGCAAGCGGCCGGTGCAGCACCGGAAGGCCCGTGCCGAAAACGCTATCGGCCTCGCCTGGCGTCCGGATGACAGTGACGGGAACGCCGCTTCGCTGGCGCCAGTAGTCAGCGTCGCCGATGAGGAAAAAACAAGGTCCCGTGCGGTGGAGTTCAAGCCAGGCCTTGCCGGTGATCTCGGCAGCGATCCCCGCCGGCTCTCCGCAGGTGAGGGCCAGCGGAGCGGCGGTCATGGCTGGGCGCTGGCGTCTTTGTATTCAATATAGGCGGCGAGCCGCAGCTCCTTCATCACCTTCTCTTCGGCGCCGGAGTATTTTTCGTTGGTGAGCAGCATTTCGATCTGCTGGCGGCTCGGCATTTCGAATTTGGGCTTGGGCGGGGTGATCTTGCGCACGTCGCAGAAGCCGATGAGCTGGATGCCCTTCTTGGTGCGGGCCGGCCCGATCGCCTTGCCCGGTCCCGCCTTGTCGAGCGCCGCCCTCAGCTGTTTCGGAATTTTCGAGGCGTCGGCTTCGATGATCTTGCCGATCTTCACGTTGAAAATGCCTTCGGCCGCGGCCTTGGCGCTCTTGCAACCCTTGTAGCGGGTCAGGAACTGCGCCGCCTCCATGGCGCGCGCCTGGACCAGTTGCGGGTTCATGGCGTCGCCGCCCACGTCGAAGGGCAGATCGATCGGCTGGATTGAAAACACCGTAACCGCCTTCATGCGCGGATCGTTCATGATCTCGTTCATGCGCTTTCCGGCGGTCTTTTCGATTTCCACCATCTTGGCGTCGATCTCGGCGGGCTTCACTTCCGCCTTGACGGCGTATTTGCCGGTGAGAATGCGGTTGAAGCCGATCTGGGCCGCGATGAACTGGCGCAGCGAGCTGACCGCCACGCCCTGCTTTTCGAGTTTCTGCTTGAGACCGGCGGTGTTCGTCTTGAGCCCTTGCGCCATGCGGTCGAGCTGCTTGTCGATCTGCAGGTCGGTCGCCGCGACACTGTATTTCTTGGCCTCGGAAATCTTGATGACCTCGTCGATCAGGTTGTTGAGGGCGGCCTTGCGGGAATTGCCGCCGGTGCTGCCCTGGCCCAGGATTTCCATCAGCTTGAGGCGCTGGGAAATGTCGAAGGCGGTGATCGGCTGGTCGTTGACCGTGGCGATGACGCCCTGGCTTTCGGACTGGGCGTGAGCCGGGGCAGGCCCGCCCGCCAGCATCAGCGCGAACAGCAACGGAATGACGATCGAGCGCATGGCGGAACCGGTCAAAGCCCGATACCGCTGCCGATCTCGCCCAAGGTGCGGAACTCGATCGAGAACCGGATGCTGCGATCGATCTCGTCATCGGGATCGCTGGTCAGGCTCTCGTGATAGGACAGCTTGGCGTTCATGCAGTCGCACAGGAACGCAAGCCCGATGGTCTTTTCCATGAATGTCTCACTCCGCAGGTCGTAGCGCAGGCCGCCGAACAGGCTCCACGCTTCGGAGAACCGGTAATCGGCATCGCCCCAGATTTGCTCTTCATGCTCGTCGCGCCCCGATGCCGGTTGCGCGTCGATGCTGGCATAGCTGAGTGAGCCGGAAATCCTGTCGAAAGTGAGGCTGAGGGAAGCCTCCTGGGCATTGACGTCGGAGAGATCCTCCTCGACCCGCGTCTGATAGGTGAAACGGAAATTCTCCCACGGCTGAAGGGCCACCGCGGCCACCAGGTCGGACGACGGCCCTTCGAGGCCGGAATGCTCGGTGAAACTGTTGTCGCCCGCGAGATGAAACGATTCGCCGAAGCTGAACCTGGCGAAGCCGCCATTCTGGGCGAGGAAGGAATAGACGAATCCGGCATTGGCCCGTGTGCCCCCCTCGTAGCGGTCAAGGCCGGTGAAGCGGTCGTGCAGGAACAGGTTGGTGTGATCGAAATTGATGGTGATGGCGTCTTCGTTGCCGAACTGGTCCACGTCCGTCTCGTTGGCCGCGGCAATGACCTGGACGACCGGCGTCAGGACATTCTGGCCGAGATCATGCGGCGCCAGGAACGGCCAGCGCATGTCGATGCCGGCCGACGGCAGGAAGCGCCCGGTGGTCTCGTTTTCCGACGTCACACCCGGCACGTTATCGGCGATGAACACGTCTCCGCGCAGACTGGCGAATGGTGTTATCACCTGGCCCAGCCCGTTGATGACCTGGCGCTGCCAGTGCAGGTCGGCGACCGCCCGGCTCTGCTCGGTGCCGAGGTCGAAATCGCTGTCGGGATCGTTGCGGGTGAGCGAGTAAACGCTGGTGTAAAGTCCGAGTTCGCCGCCCACGACCGGTTGGTCGAACAGATAGTCGGCCCGCACATAGGGGAGTGCGGTGGGCATCAGGTCCTGGTCCTCGTCCACCAAGAGGGTCTGGAAATGCAGCGCCTGGGCGGAGAAATAATTGCGCCCGTCGATCCCCACCACATAGGCCTGGCTGGTGGCCAGGTCGCGGTCGTCGAAATCGTAGCGGCGCAGGAACGTCTTGTCGCTCACCACCGTGCCGTCCCAGCCGGCATGCCAGTTGTCGGCGATCTTGAAGCGGCCCTCGGAGGTCAGCGCGCCGCGCCATTTCTGGTCGTCATCTGGTTCCTCGCGGGCGATCTGGCGCACCCCGTAGCCCCGAATCTTGTAGCCGCCATTGGCCAGCGCGTGGCGCCATTCGACATCGGCCACCGGCCCCTGCCTGGTCGTCAGCATGGGCCTGAAAGTCATATCGTAATTGGCGGCCGGCGCCCAGAAATAGGGGGTGACGACGCCCAGCCCATACATGTGGCCGCCCTTCACCTGCGGCATCAGGAAGCCGCTCCGCCGCCTGACGGAAGGATCGGGATGGGTAAGATAGGGCATGAACAGCACCGGCACGCCGGCGATCTCGAAGCGGGCGCGCCTGTGGCGGAGCGTGCGCTCGACCTCGTCATGGGTGGTTTCCTCCGCCACGATCGCCCATAGCGGCGTGCCGCCCTCGTCGACGCAGGTCTTGCACGCCGTATAGGAGACGTTTTCGTAGATGGTGATGCCGTCCTCGTAGCGCCTCGCATAGTCCGCCGTGATGGTGACATCGTTGGTGAGCAGCGCGATCAGGTGATGGGCGAAAGCTTCCTTGAAGCGGTTGAAGATTTCCGCGCTGTCGGCCTGCAGGATATTGCCGTTGGGCTCGCGGAATTCGACCGAGCCGTTGGCCTTCAGCCGGTCGTTCTTCAAGTCATAGACAACCTTGGTGGCGGTCAGCGTATAGGGGCCGTAGGTCAGCCTGACGAGGCCGGTGGCGGTCGCCACCTTGACCCGGCCGTCATAGGCGATCCTGTCGGCCACCACATTGGCGCGCGTGCCCTTCGGCAGATCGACGACCGCCGGATTGCGGAACGCGGTGTCGGATTTCGGCTGATCGACGGGAGGCGCCATGAAAATGGGCTTGATCGAGGGGTCGTAGCCGGCCGCGTTCGCCGCCAGCCCGCCAGCCATCAGCGCAAGCACCAGCCCGGCCCCGCGGGACAGATTGCCCCGCAGGCGTTTCCCCGCTGCTCGTGACGTCCCTTGCGCTTTCAAACCTTGAGTCTGCCCATCACCACGCCAACCCCATTCCTAACCCCTTTCAGGGGCTCCGGGAAGCAGCGAATTGGCCACACTCTGGCGTTCATTTAAGGCGCCAATCTGTCAGGCCGCCGGCAGGGTTAACGGTGTCTTGCACAGTTGAACCCCCGCCGGGGAACAGCTAAGGGAGGGCTTCCTCTCTGCCACATGGATAAATCATGAAAATCAATTTCGCTCCCTTGGCCCTTCCCAATACCGGCGTGCTGGTTTTGATCGTGGGGGAGGGAGGAAAGCTGAGCGCCCTGGCGCAGGCCGCCGACAAGCGCTGCAAGGGGCAACTCGCGCGCGCCATCAAGGCGGCTTCGTTTGAAGGAAAGCGCGACCAGTCGGTCGACGTGATCGCGGCTGGAGGCTTCGACCGGGTTGTGATCGTGGGCTCTGGCAAGCCCGAGACAATGACCGCGCGCGACGCCGAACTGTTGGGGGGATCGATCGCCGGAGCTTTGCAGGCGTTGAAGGTGAAGGACGCAGTGATCGCCGCCGAGCTGCCGGCCAAGGCGCCGCTCGAGCCCGCCGAAGCGGCGGCGCTGATCGCGTCCGGCGCGAGGCTCAGGACCTATCGCTTCGACATCTACAAGACGAAGGCCCCCGACAAGCCCAACGGCCTTCAGTCGCTCACCGTGCTGACCGCCGATGCGGCAGGGGCCCGCAAGGCCTACCAGCCCTATGAAGCGATTGCCGAAGGCGTGCATACCGCCCGCGACCTGGTCAACGAACCGCCCAACAAGCTGTTTCCCGCCGATTTCGCGGCCCGCATCAAGCCGCTGACGAAATACGGCCTCAAAATCGAAATCCTCAATGGCCGCCAGATGAAGAAGCTCGGCATGGGGGCGCTGCTGGGCGTGGCGCAGGGGTCGGCGCAGGAGCCGCGCCTCGTCGTCATGCGCTGGGACGGCGGCAAGCGGGGCGAGAAGCCCGTGGCCTTCATCGGCAAGGGCGTCACCTTCGACACCGGCGGCATCTCGATCAAGCCCGCCGCCGGCATGGAGGACATGAAGGGCGACATGGGGGGAGCGGCCTGCGTCACCGGCCTCATGCTGGCGCTGGCGAAGCGCAAGGCCAGGGTCAACGCGGTGGGCGCCATCGGCATCGTCGAGAACATGCTCGACGGCAACGCCCAACGCCCGGGCGACGTGGTGAAGTCGATGTCGGGCCAGACCATCGCGGTCCTCAACACCGACGCCGAAGGCCGCCTCGTGCTGGCCGACGTGCTGTGGTACATCCAGGACCGCTTCAAGCCCAAATTCATGATCGATCTCGCAACCTTGACCGGCGCCATCCTGGTGGCGCTCGGCAAGGAACATGCGGGGCTCTTTTCCAACAACGACGAACTGGCGACCAGGCTTTCGGACGCGGGGCTGGCCAGCGGCGAGAAGGTCTGGCGCCTGCCGTTGACACCCGAATACGACAAGCTCATCGACCACGACGTGGCCGACATGAAGAATATCGGCGGCCGCCATGGCGGCTCGATCACCGCGGCGCAATTCCTCCAGCGCTTCGTCAACAACACGCCCTGGGCCCATCTCGATGTCGCGGGGACGGCCATGGATTCGGTCAAGAACGCCATCAACCAGAGCTGGGGTTCGGGCTGGGGTGTCCGGCTGCTCAACCGCCTGGTGGCGGATCACTACGAGCGCTGATCACATCTCGCGGAAGGCGTCGCGATAGGCTTGCAGGCCCAGATAGTAATTGACGATCGCCGTTTCGTAGCGCTTGGACGCGGTATCGGCGGTTGCCTGGTCGATCTCGCGGCGGGCGAAGGCCTGGAGCGAGGCTTTGCGGTCGCGCTCGACCCCCTTGCGGGCCGCCTCGATGAGCTTGCGGAACGATTCGAGCTCGCCGAAGCTTGGCGTTCCCAGCCAGATATTGCGCAGCGTCGTGTCGTAAAGCGGATTGACGTTGGGAGCGATGGTGACGGTGCCGGCGTAATCCACGGCGGGCACGCATTGGCCCTCTGGCGGCTTGACCGGTTCGCACACCGCGGCGCAGGATTGCTCGGTCGAGGCTCCGCAGCAATTGCACAGGCTCGCGGCCGTTGCGCCAGCCGTCATCCACACAATCCCCGCGAGGCCCGCTAACACCCTACGCATGACGCTTCTCCAAGACGAACCGCAACTCTAGCGTTTCAGCGCTTTGATGCAAGGGTTGACGCGCGGCGGCCCATGGTCTCGATAGCGCCATGGCCGAGGTCTATTTCTACCATCTCGAGCGCCAGCCGCTCGAACAGATCCTGCCCCGGCTGCTGACCGCAAGCCTGGAGCGCGGCTGGCGGGTGGTGGTGCAGACCGATTCGGAGGAGCGCGCCGAAGCGCTCTCGGCCATGCTGTGGACCTGGCGCGACGATGCCTTCCTGCCGCATGGAACGAAGGCCGACGGCAACGCCCATCTGCAACCCGTATGGCTGACGGCGGCGGACGACAATCCCAACTCGGCGACAGTGCGTTTCTTTGTCGATGGCGCGAGCATAAGCGAGATCGACGGCCTCGCCCGCGCCGTGGTGATTTTCGATGGTGGCGACGAGGCGGCGATGGCCAGGGCCCGCGTCGATTGGAAGAGGTTCAAGGCGGCGGGTCACGTGGTGAGCTACTGGCAGCAGGACGAGACCGGTCGCTGGCTCGACCGGGCAAAATCAGGCTGAGCGCCGCGCGGCGGTCAGCAGGATCGCCAGTCCGAGGACGGCCGAAACCAGCGATCCGGCGATCACCCCCACCCGGACGAGGGTCACCTCGGTGCCGCTTTCGAAAGCGAGCGAGCCGATGAACAGGCTCATGGTGAAGCCGATGCCGGCGAGGCAGCCGACGCCCGCCATATGGGCCCAGCCAGCACCCTCCGGCAGACGCGCGATCCCGGTCTTTACCGCCAGTGCGACCGCGCCCAAAACGCCCAGCGGCTTGCCCAGCACCAGCCCCAGGGCAATCCCCAAGGGCAGCGGCTGCATCAGATTGCCCAGGCTGAAACCGCCGAGCGGAATGCCGGCATTGGCGAAAGCGAACAGCGGCAGGATGAGGAAGGTGACATAAGGCTGGATCGCCACCTCCAGCGCATGCACGAAGTCCGAGCCGTCGCGCCGCTTGAGCGGGATCATGAGCGCCACGGCTACCCCCGCAAGGGTCGCATGAACCCCGGACTTGAGCACGAACACCCACAGCGCCAGCCCGGCGAACACATACAGCGCGGTGCGGTCCACATGCAGCCGGTTCATCGAGAAAAGCACCAGCAACGCCACTGTCGCCAGTGTGAGCGCCAGCGCCGACAGGTTCGACGTGTAGAAGAGAGCTATGATGACGATGGCGCCCAGATCGTCGAGCGTCGCCAGCGTCAGCAGGAACACCTTGAGCGAGACTGGAACGCGTTTCCCCGCCAGCGACAAAGCGGCGAGCGCAAAGGCAATATCGGTCGCCGCCGGAATGGCCCAGCCGCGCAGGAGTTCCGGACTGCCGATATTGACCAGGCTGTAAATCAAGGCAGGGACCGCCATGCCGCCCGCCGCCGCGAGTGCTGGCAGGATGATCTGGTCCCTGGACGACAGGTTGCCCTCGATCATCTCGCGTTTGAGTTCGAGCCCCACGAGGAAGAAGAAAAGCGCCATCAGCCCGTCATTGATCCACAGCAGCAAAGGCTTGGCCAATACGAGGGAACCCATCGACACCGACACCGGCAGACTGAGGATGCCGTCGTAGTAAGGCGCCAGACTCTGGATGTTGTAGGCGGCGATGGCGGCGGCCGCCGCCAGCACCAGCAGCAGTCCCGCCGTCGATTCGTGCCGGAGAAAGGCCCGCAGCCCACCCGCCTCAAGCGTCATGGGCCTCGAGCCACAGGTTTTCGTGGCGCTCGAGGTCGGCCGCGAGCCGGGACCTGAGCTTGGCGAAGTCGGCGGCCTTCTTCGGTTCCTGCTCATAGATCTGCGGATCGCCCAAGGCACGGTCAAGCACCGTGATTTTATCCTGCAATTTCATGATCTTGCCATCTATGTCCTGAATCTTTTTCTGAACTGCGGCGGGATTGGATTTGGCCGCCGGTTTGGAGACGTTGCGCCCCGCCCGCCGGCCCATCCGCGAGCGGCTCAGCACCAGCGTGGTGTAATCGTCCATGTCGCCGTCGAAATTCTTGACCGTGCCGTCGCTGACCAGCCACAGCCGGTCGGCGCAGGTCTCGATGATGTGGCGGTCGTGGCTGATGAGGATCACCGCGCCCTCGTAATCGTTGATCGCCATGATCAGCGCCTCGCGGCTGTCGACGTCGAGATGGTTGGTCGGTTCGTCCAGGACCAGGATATGCGGCCCGTCGAAAGATGCGAGCGCGAACAATAGCCTGGCCTTTTCTCCTCCGGAAAGGGTGGAACTCTTGGAATGGGCCAGTTGCGCCCCGAAACCATAGGCGCCGAGCCGGGCGCGGCGCTGCGATTCGGTCGCCACCGGCATCAGGCTGGCGAAATAGTCGTAGGGGCTCCGGTCCTCCTGCAGTTCGTCGATCTGGTGCTGGGCGAAATAGCCCACACTCATGCGCGGCGGATGCTTCATTTCGCCAGCCATTGTCTTGAGCTTGCCGCACAGAAGCTTGGCGAAAGTTGACTTGCCGTTGCCGTTGGAGCCCAGAAGCGCGATCCGGTCGTCGGGATCGAGCCTGAGCGTGATGTTGTGGAGCACGGGCTTGCCCGGAGCATAGCCGACCGAGGCATGGTCGAAGCGTACCAAGGGCGGCGCCAGGGGCTTTTCGGGATCGGGAAAGAAGAACGGCGCCACCCGGTCCTCGACCACGTCGGCGATCGGCTCAAGCTTGGCCAGGGCCTTCAACCGGCTTTGCGCCTGGCTCGCCTTCGATGCCTTGTAGCGGAAGCGGTCGACATAGTCCTGCATGTGGCGGCGCTGCTCGTCCTGCTTCTTCTTGAGCTTGACGGTAAGCGCCTGCTTCTCGCGGCGCTGGCGCTCGAAACTGTTGTAATTGCCCTGGTAGATCGTGAGCTTGCCGCGGTCGAGATGGAGGATGGCATCGACCGCCTCGTTGAGGAGGTCGCGGTCGTGGCTCACCATCAGGATGGTGTGCGGATAGTCGCGGATGAAGCTCTTGAGCCAGATCGTTCCTTCAAGGTCGAGATAGTTGGTGGGCTCGTCCAAGAGCAGCACGTCGGGACTGGCAAACAGCGCCGCCGCCAGCGCCACCCGCATGCGCCAGCCGCCTGATAGCGCGGAGCAGGGACCGGCCTGGATTTCCTCGGTGAAGCCGAGCCCGCTCAGGATGGTGGCGGCGCGCGAGGGCGCCGAATGCGAATCGATATCGGCTAGCCTCGTCTGGATATCGGCGATGCGGTGCGGATCGCTCGCATGTTCGGCCTCGTCGAGAAGGGAGGCGCGTTCCTTGTCGCCCGCCAGCACCGTGTCGATCAGGCTTTCAGGCCCGCCCGGCGCCTCCTGCGCCACAGCACCGATCCGCGCATTGCGCGGCACCGTGACGGTCCCCGCTTCGCCATGCAGTTCATCGAGAATGATGCGCAGCAGCGTCGATTTGCCAGTGCCGTTCCGCCCGACAAGCCCAACTTTGTGGCCCTCGGGAATGGCAACGCCCGCGTCCTCCAGCAGAAGCCGCCCGGCGATCCGATAGGTCAGTCCATTGATATGCAACATGGGCCGGGCTTGTAGGGGGAAGTTGGGCCATACTCAAACAGGGGATTTCACCCTTTCGTCATAACAGCGTAATATGGCCTGAGACTGGTTGGAAATTCGGGGCTGAGCGATGAATGACATGACACCGGCCGGCGCCGCGCCACCTTTGGGCTTCAGCGATCCGGCGCGTTTCATCAACCGGGAAATCTCCTGGCTGGGATTCAACATGCGCGTCCTCGAAGAGGCCCGCAATCTCCACCATCCGCTCCTCGAGCGCCTGCGCTTCCTGTCGATCTCGGGCAGCAACCTCGACGAGTTCTTCATGGTGCGGGTAGCCGGTCTGGCCGGACAGGTGCGCGAGCAGGTGCAGGAAGTCTCCGACGACGGACTGTCGCCCGCGGACCAGCTCGAACGCATCCGGAAGCTCGCCCAGGACCTGATGGCCGAGCAGGATGCGTTGTGGCTGCAGCTCAAGGCCGAACTCTCCGAAAACGGCATCGACATCGCCGAGGAAACCGGATTCTCGGCCGCCGAGAAGCAATGGCTCGACATCCGCTTTCTCGAACAGATCCTTCCCGTGGTGACACCGATCGCCATCGATCCGGCCCACCCCTTTCCCTTCATCCCCAACAAGGGTTTCATCATTGCCCTTGAACTGAAGCGCCGGCGCGACGGCGGCAGCATGAACGCGCTGCTCCCCATTCCGCAGCAGCTCGAACGTTTCATCCGGTTGCCCCAGGGCGACGTGGCGGGAAGAGCGCGCTTCATCCCGCTTGAACACATGCTGGGCCTGTTCATCCCGCGCCTGTTCCCGGGCTACGACCTTTTGGGCCGGGGCCTCGTCCGCATCATCCGGGACAGCGATCTTGAAATCGAGGAAGAGGCCGAAGACCTGGTGCGGGTGTTCGAAAGCGCCTTGAAACGCCGCCGCCGGGGCTCCGTCATCCGCATGGAGGTCGACGTCGATTGCCCGCAGTCGCTGCGGAGCTTCATCGCCGATCATCTCGACGTGCCGGAGGATGCCATCGTCACCTGCGCCGGCCTGGTCGGCTACGGCGACACCCAGCAGCTCATTCTGGACGAGCGCCCCGACCTTAAGTTCAAACCCTATGTGGCGCGCTTTCCCGAGCGCATCCGCGACCATGGCGGCGATTGTTTCGCGGCGATCCGGCAGAAGGACATCATCGTCCATCACCCCTACGAATCCTTCGACGTGGTGGTGCAGTTCGTACTGCAGGCGGCCAACGACCCCGACGTGGTGGCGATCAAGCAGACGCTGTACCGCACCTCCAAGGACTCGCCCATCGTGGCGGCGCTGGCCAAGGCGGCGGAGGCCGGCAAATCGGTCACTGCGCTCGTCGAGCTCAAGGCCCGCTTCGACGAAGAGGCCAACATCCAGTGGGCCCGCGATCTCGAGCGCGCCGGCGTCCAGGTGGTGTTCGGCTTCATCGAGCTCAAGACTCAT
>JANNSP010000298.1:0-10129 GCA_031402975.1 Hyphomicrobiales bacterium | reverse complement strand
CAGCGCCGCGCCATCGAGAATGGCGAGTTTGCCGCGATAGGTTTCGGCGAACGCCGTCGCCCGCGCCTCGCCGTCAGTCATGTCGGAGGCGAATTTCGTATCCTCCGGCGAGTCATAGAGATCGGCGAGGTTCCATTCAGGCAACGGGCCGAGATCAGGCTGGGCGGTCATGCGGGCTCCATGAAATGAAGCCCCATATGGCGGATGAGTCGCGCTTCGGCAATAACTTCCAAGCTCCTTGCATTTGTCTGGTGCACGTACTACGTTTTTGCCATGATCCGCGGCTGGCGAAACACGGCAACGCGAAAAGTGTGGCAAGAAGACCGTCCCAATCAGTTTCGCGGGCTGGATTTCGATATGGCGATCGAACTTCTGGCGTCGCTCAATGTGGCGAAAAACCTGGATGACTTGAGCCCGCTCAAGAGCGTGGGACTGCATAAGCTCAAGGGTGGCCGGAAGAATCAGTGGGCGATGACCGTCAATGCCCGCTGGCGAATTTGTTTCGAGTTTCGCGGCGGCGACGCATATGAAGTTGAAATCGTCGATTATCACAAGGGATAGCGCATGGCACCTGTAGTTCACCCCGGCCGTATGCTCCGCCGTGAATTGACGGCGCGAGACCTTAGCGCCAACAAGCTGGCAATCGAACTCGGCGTACCCTCGGGCCGGATCACCGATATCCTCAACGGCCGCCGCTCGATCACCGCCGACACGGCGCTTCGCCTTGCCCGCTATTTCGGCAACAGCGCCCAATTCTGGCTCGATCTGCAAAGCCAGCACGATATCGCGCTGGTCGAACGCGAACGCGGCGCGGAAATCGCCAAGCGCGTCCATCCGGCGGATGCCGCGTAAGGATTGCGGATGTGCAGCGCCCGCGCCAGCGTCAGGCTGTCACCCCGGCCATCGCCCTGCGGCCCAGCAAGCTCTTCGGCAACGGCCCCGGCATCTGTCTCGGGATGCAGACCGAACACGAGCTGTCGCACACCGGCAGAACGGTCGACGCGAGCCGTATCGAGACGATCCAGAGCGCGGCGTGAAGGGAGAGTTTTGAAAAGCGCTGCCGTAACCAACATGAGGGGCGTTTAAAGGAAGCTTTGCGGCGCTTCGTGGTCGAGACTCTTGACATGCCCTTCAGTCTGCGATCCCTTGCGAGGATGCAGTTCGACGGCTCATCGCGGCGGGGAAAAAGGAAATTGGTTAAATAAGCTCATGTCATGGTAATGCCGTAAATACCCGGTCGGCAGCAAACGCACCGTGCTGATGGCGGTTTTTTGAGCATATGGTGTGGGAAAGCAAGCGCGCCGCATAGCGCGGCACAAAGGAGAGATTGTGCGCGCCAATTTAGTCGCTTCAACGGCCTTTTGGCTCGCCGCCTCATCCACACTAAGCTTCGCCGCAGCATGGGAGGTAGCGCGGGATAAGGACCTAATCACGGACAAGACGAACGTGGTAGCCTCGCTTCGATCCGTGATCACGACACCAGACCCGATTGGTGATCCGGTATATGCCACCTTCACAGCTGGTTGCCATCGCGAGCAAACAGTAGCGCTTTTCAATTTCGTGGTCCTTATTGGGCACGCTAATCGCCCTTTTACCTATCGCATCGACGCGCAACAACCCAAGACCGTTACGCTGTCCAGCGGCACTGATCGCTACTACATTGGCTTCTGGGGCCGCGAGGCCGTGGACTTCCTCAAGGAAATCTCAAAGGCCCAAAAGCTCACCGTCCGCACAAAGACCTATGGCGGCGCCGACGCCGACGGCCAATTTGTCCTGGCCGGACTTCCAGAGCTCATCGTGGAGATATCAACGGCCTGCGAGTGGCGGTAAACGACCCAGCCCCCACGAATTACACGAATTACGGTGACAGTGCATTTAATCTAGCGTCTATTTCCGCAAGCTCCGGGCATATGATTCCAGCACCGCGTTCATGCGGGTCTGGTAGCCTTTGCCTTGCGCCTTGTAGACTTCGAGCACGGATTTTTTGACGCGAAGCGTGACCGGCGTGGTGCGGTCGGGCTCGACCACGCGGGCGTTTTTCCAGAACTCTTCAGTAAGCTCGGGAATGTCGCTGTAGTCGATGTCCTCGTCTTTCCTCGCGGCCAGTTCCGCGATGCTCAACTCATTGTCGTAGCGCTTCTTCATAGCGGGCCCCATTCGTACATAGTCACATTCTAGTCAACACAAATTGTACGTACATGACAACTGGCCTTTTTCCCTGAGCGTCTGCCCCCCTGTCCCCGAATGCGCTACCCGGTTAAGCCCGCCTTTACCCTTGCCTGCCAGATTGGGTCTCCGATCCAGCCCCCTTGAGAGTTTGCAGCCAAGCATGGCCTCCCGTGTCCTGATTGTTGAAGACGATCCTACCCAGCGCCGCATTCTCGAAGAACTGATCCGGCGCTTCGGCTTCGAGCCGGTTCCGGTCGATGGAGCGCTCAAGGGTCTGGAAACACTGAGAAGTTCGTCCGGGGGCATGATCGAACTCGTCGTCCTCGACCTCGCCATGCCGGGCATGGACGGGCTTGAATTCCTGGAAAAGCTGCAAGGTGTGCGTGGCGATCTGCCGGTCATCGTGCAGACGGCGCAGGGGTCGATAGAGACCGTCATCAAGGCGATGCGGGCCGGCGCCGACGACTTCGTGGTGAAACCGGTTTCGCCCGAACGCCTCAAGGTGTCGATCCAGAACCTGTTGAAAGTCAACGCGCTGACCGAGGAAGTGCGCCGCCTCAACAAGAAAGTGGGGGGCTCCCTCAGCTTTGGCGATCTCATCGCTTCGTCTCCCGCCATGGCCAATGTGCTGCGTCTGGGCCGCCGCGCCGCCCAGTCCAACATCCCGGTCCTGATCGAGGGCGAATCGGGGGTGGGCAAGGAAATGATCGCCCGCGCCATCCAGGGCGAGAGCGAACGCGCCGGCCGAGCCTTCGTCGCGGTCAATTGCGGGGCGATCCCCGAGAACCTGGTCGAGTCGATCCTGTTCGGCCATGAGAAGGGCGCGTTTACGGGAGCGACCGGCAAACATCTCGGCAAGTTTCAGGAGGCCGATGGCGGCACGCTGTTTTTGGACGAGGTGGCGGAACTGCCGCTTGACATGCAGGTCAAGCTGCTCCGCGCCGTGCAGGAGGGCGAGGTCGATCCGGTCGGATCGCGCAAGTCCGTCCGGGTCAATATAAGGCTGATCTCGGCCACCAACCGCAACATGATCGAGATGGTCAAGGCCGGCCAGTTCCGCGAGGATCTCTATTACCGGCTGAACGTCTACCCCGTCATGGTGCCGCCATTGCGCGACAGGAAGGACGATATCCCGGCGCTGGTCGATCATTTCGTCACCCGTTTCGCCGCCGAGGAAGGGCGCAAGGTGCGGGGCATCGATCCCGACGCCCTTCAAATGCTCCAGGCCTATGCCTGGCCGGGCAATGTGCGTCAGCTTGAAAACACCGTGTTCCGGGCCATCGTGCTATGCGACGGCGATCGCCTCGAAGTGCAGGATTTCCCCCAGATCGCGGCCCTCGTCGAGGGCTATGAGATCAAGATTCCGCCCGCTCCCGTGGCCCCCCCAAAACCATCATTGCCGCAAGGGTCCGCTGCCATGTCGGGTGGACCCTCCGTCGGCCGCTCGACCGGGGGTGCCGTCAGCGACGGCATGGCGCTGGGTATTCCCGTCGTGACCGATGGCGGCCATATGCGGAAACTCGAAGAGGTCGAGGCCGACATGATCCGCCTGGCGCTTCATCGCTATCGCGGACAGATGTCGGAAGTGGCCCGCAAGCTCGGCATCGGACGATCGACATTATATCGCAAGATGAAAGACTTGGGCCTCGACGAGGCAATCGGGTAACACCGCGGGAGAATTCGTGACGCATTTCAATCCGGCAGTTGAATTGCCGCGCGCGCGACCTTAGGTTCATCGTGATTGTGTGGGGTTGGATTTGATGAGCCAGGCTGCGTTGCGTTTGACTATCGTGGTTGCGGCCTTGTCGGTCCTGATCCCTGCGGCGTTTGCCGAACCCGTGTTCAGGGCGAAGAAACGTGGCCATTTCGGCCTTTCCGGCAACGAGCAATCGTTCTCGCGCGACCAGCGCCGGAACTGGTTCGGCCTGGGCGATGACGTGCGCCTTATCAAGGATGGGCGGGACGCGAGGAAGCGGCCAGTCTATGACGAGGGAGCCGACCCGGAAATTTCGGCCGGACTCGGCATGGGCAACATGGCTTATGTGCCAGATGCGCTCATTGCTGTTTCGGCCCCGCTGACGGAACCGCGCCCGTCCGGAATTCTGGAAGCGGCGATTTACGATGCCCTGTCTGCCCCCGACGCCGCGGCCCGGCTCGTCAAAGTGGAGAATGACGCAGTCATTGCCCATTACCGGGCCAACGGATTCAAACCCGTATGGTTTGCCAATGGCGCCTTGTCGCCCCGCGCCGCCGGTGTCCTGAAGATCCTGGGCGCGGCGGCGGATGAGGGACTTGAAGCCTCGAACTACCTGCCGAGTGCCTTGAGCGATTTCGCCCCTCCATCGCTCGCCGCCGATCCTCTGGCTGAGGCCCGGATCGATATCGGCCTGACCGCGATGGCCCTCAAATATGCCCGCCATATCTCCGGCGGGCAGTTCGATCCTCGCCGCCTGTCGCGCTACAATGACGTGACGCCTGAGACGGTAGAGGCGGAAAAGGCCCTGAAGGTTCTGGCGTGGTCGCCTTATCCGGAAGCCTATCTGGCATCGCTCCAGCCCCGGCACCCGGCCTATGCCGCGATGAAAACGGCGCTGGCCCAGCTCCGCCAGGAAGCCGGAAGCCAGACGGCGACGATGTTGACGGAAGGCCAACGGGTGAAGCCTGGCAACATTGATCCGCGCATCATGGATCTTCGCGCCCGCCTGGCCGAACTTGGATTTGTGGACCCCGCGGCGCAGTCGCCTGAGAACGAAATCGAGCTGGATGCGGCGCTGTCGGCGGCCCTCAAGACCTTTCAAAAAGAGGCCGGCCTCAAAGCCAGCGGCAGCCTCGACGATCAGACCGTCAATGCGCTCAACACCCACGGCGGCGAGTACAACATGCGGCGCCTGGTCTTTAACATGGAGCGCCTGCGCTGGCTGCCGAAGCAACTGGGCAACCGCCATGTGCTGGTCAATCAGCCGGCCTTCGAAGTCGAGGTGATGGACGGGGCCAAGGAAATCTGGCGGAGCCGGGTGATCGTCGGCAAGCCCATGTCGCAGACCTCGGCCTTCCATGACGAGATCGAGACGGTGGTGTTCAATCCGTCCTGGGGCGTGCCGCCCTCGATCATCGCCAACGAATATCTGCCGAAGCTCCGCCGCGATCCCTCCTATCTCGACCGCGAAGGCTTCAAGGTCATCACCCAGAGCGGCAAGGTGGTGCCCTCCTCGTCGGTCGAATGGTGGTCGTATGGATCGAAGGTGCCGTTCTCGATCCAGCAGCCGCCGGGCCGCAAGAACGCCTTGGGTGAGATAAAATTCCTGTTTCCCAATTCGCACAACATCTACATGCATGACACGCCGAGCCGCAACCTGTTCGACGAGGATGTCCGAGCCTTCAGCCATGGTTGCGTCAGGCTGCAAAATCCCCGCGAATTCGCCATGATTCTGCTCGGATGGGACCGCGACAAAGTCGACCAGAACGTGGATGGCCGGAAAAGCCAGACGGTGCGCCTGAAGGAAAAGGTGCCGGTCCACCTCGCCTACTTCACCGCCTGGCCGGATTCCTCCGGCAAGATCAACTATTACAATGACTTGTACGGACGCGACGCGACCATGGAAAAGGCGCTTTCGGCGCTCACGGTGGCGACGCGATGAGTTTAAAGGCCTGTTAATCATGCTGCGGCATGGTGGCGGGGTGGGATACGTGCCTCACGGCCGCCGTAATTGTTGTTAGAAGTCGCGAACGGGTGTAAGCGGGCATCTTAAGCCTGCTGGAAAGCCTGGACGGGGAACCAGAGGAAAGCCGGAAATAATCCGGCAGTGCGTTGGGGGTATAGAGTTTGATCTGCAGGGATACGGGAACTCGCCAGCCATTGATCGCGCGTTGCAAGTCCATGGTGGCCTCGGCCGCCATCGCCGCCATATTGGCCGCGGGGCTGTGGTCGGGCTTCCACACACAAGCCGTTTCGGGCGGTGAAACCCGCACCCTCTCGCTCTATCAAGTCCATACCAAGGAAAGCCTGACGGTCACCTACATGGTCGACGGCAAATACATTCCCTCGGCGCTGAAGAAGATCAACTACCTGTTGCGCGACTGGCGCCGCAAGGAAGTGATCAAGATCGATCCGGAAACCATCGACCTGATGTGGGAACTGCACGCCGATCTGGGCTCGCAGCGCCCGATCAACATCATCTGCGGCTACCGCTCGCCCAAGACCAATGCCTTCCTGAAGCGCGTCGGGCGCAACGTGGCGCGCAAGAGCCAGCACATGATCGGCAAGGCCATCGATCTCTATTTCCCCGACGTGCCGACCGAGAAGATTAGGAACAGCGCGCTGGTGCGCAAGGTGGGCGGCGTCGGCTACTATCGCAGTTCGGGCGGGCCGACCGGCTTCGTCCATATCGATTCGGGCAAGGTCCGCCATTGGGGCGGCCCCGCCATCAGTTCCTCGCAGATGGCGAAGATCAATCGCGACTACAGGAAGACCGTAGGCGCGAGGCTCAGCCGCAAGGATCGCACGCTGATGGCAGCCGCGGCAGTCCAGCCGCCCGCCGGCACGACGCTCTATGACGCCGATGAAGAGGAACTGGCGGAACTGACGGCTGACGCGGCCAATGACACGGCTGCTCCAAAAGCCAGGCCCGCCGGCAAGCCGCCCAAGGACCTGGTCAAGGGCTACCCTGTTCCCAAACCCCGCCCGAAGCCCATCGAAGTCCTGTTGATGGCGGCAATGACGATGAAGATCGAGCCGGCGTCCGCTCCGCCGCCGACCGAAGTGAAGATTGCCAGGGCCTCTCCGGTGAGCGACGGCATCGGCGCCGTCGAGGCCGCGTCCTCCATGCTGGAGGAATCGGGCCCCGTTTCGAACGCCGCGGCCAAGGGCAGCTTCGCCGAGCAGGTGCGCGACGGCACCGCCGAGGAACTGCCGATGATCAAGACCCTTACCGCGTCCGCCGGTGGCGACGATCTGTTCTGGTGGCCCCAGCAGGTGATTTTCAACGGCGACAAGGCGGTGCGCCGCGACGGCGCGCCCCAGCAGTTCAACAGCGGGCTCGCGGGGATCCTGCCGGGCAACGCCGAAGCCGCCGAGCCCGACGGCACACTGACCACGATGATGCAGACAGCGGACGGCAAGGGCGACAGGCTGGTCGTCAACCGCGACGGCAAGGGCAGCCTGGGCCAGCCCGCCGCGCGCCCGCATGCCAAGCGCAAGCTCGTGGCGCCAAGCGAGACGAATTAATCTCAAACTTCAAATTCTAACTCCTTCCCCACCCGCAGGGTGGGGAAGGTGGCACGCGCGGGTTTCCGCGCGTGACGGAGGGGGACTTTTTCGTGTCACCAGCCAAAGGCCCCATCCGTCACCCCGGACATGTCCGGGGCGCCACCTTCCCCGCGGCTTTGCCGCGGAGAAGGATGAAAAGGACAACACTCTCAAGCCGCTTTTTCGGTTTCCTCCGGGATCATGCCGAGCGCCGACATGTAGAGATCGAGGATCGCCTGTTCTTCCTCGCGCTCGCTTGGCTCCTTCTTGCGCAAGCTCACCACCTTGCGCACGATCTTGGTATCGAAGCCGTTGGCCTTGGCTTCGGCATAGACTTCCTTGATGTCACCGGCGATCGTCTTCTTCTCTTCTTCGAGGCGCTCGATGCGCTCGACCAGGGCGCGGAGCTGCCCCTGCGCGAAACTTGTTTTCGTATCAGCCATGTGGCCTCCGGATGTCAGTGTTTGAGGGATTGGGTGACCGGCGCCTTGCCGTCGCGCTGGTAGCGGGATTTCCAGTCGTCATAGCTCATGCCGTAGACCCTCCGCCGGGCATCGTCGCGGCTGACCTCCAGGCCTTTCACTTTCGCCGCCTCCTCGAACCAGTTGGCGAGGCAGTTGCGGCAGAAGCCGGCCAGATTCATCAGATCGAGATTCTGCACATCGCTGCGCGAGCGCAGATGCTCGACCAGGCGGCGGAACACGGCGGCCTGCAATTCGGTCTCGGTCTTGTCGTCGATATCCATGGCTTTTAGATCTCGTGGATTGAGGGGTTCTTCATAGTGGCTTCGAGCCCTTGTGCCAGCCGATCCGGCCATTCGTCCACACCTGATTTGTCCTTCAAGGTCATGGACGGGGCATATGGATGAGGCTAAGCCTTGCGTCATCATCTTGCCAAATTTGACGGCGGATTAGGGGGCCTCGCGCCGCCGGCGGTTGACGGCGCTGAACTCAAGGAGAATGGTATGGGCGATTCGTATTTGGCGAGGCACCAGAATGACTAGAGGAATGGCGGTGGCGGCCGGCGCCCTGACGCTGCTGGCCTGGGGGCACGGTCCGGCTCTGGCCGATTTCAAGATGTGCAACAACACCGAGAGCCGGGTCGGCGTGGCGCTCGGTTACAAGGATCAGGAAGGCTGGGCCAGCGAGGGCTGGTGGACCATCGAGCCGCAGAAATGCCTGACGTTGCTCAAGGGCAACCTGATCGCCAAATACTATTACGTGTTCGCCGTCGACTACGAAAAGGGCGGATCGTGGGGCGGCAAGGCGATGCTGTGCACCAGAGACAAGGTGTTCACCATTCGCGGCACCGACAGTTGCGTCGAGCGCGGCTACCAGAAGACCGGCTTCTTCGAGGTCGATACGGGCGAGGAAACCGACTGGACCGTTTCGCTGGCCGGCGAAAAAACCACGCAGGCGCCGTAACCTCACGTGCGCAGAAACCGGAAAGTGAAGGTCGTTGCGACGCTGGGCCCGGCGTCGTCGAGCCCCGAGATGATCGAGAAGCTGTTTCTGGCCGGCGTTGACGTGTTCCGCATCAATATGAGCCATACCAAGCACGCGCTGCTGGCGGAGCTGCATGGCCATATCCGCGCCGTCGAGGCGAAGCTCTTGCGCCCCATCGGAATTCTCGCCGACCTGCAGGGGCCGAAAATCCGCATCGGCACGTTCGACGGCGGCGAGGCGAAAATCGGCGCGGGCGATATCTTCGTCTTCGATCTCGATCCGGCACCCGGCAACAGCCTTCGCGTGCAACTGCCGCATCCCGAAATCTTCGCCGCCGCGAAGGTGGGCGACAATCTTTTGCTCAATGACGGACGATTGCGCGTTGAAATCACCGGCGCGGCTCCGGATCGGCTGACGACGCGGGTGATTTTCGGCGGCGTCTTGTCCGACCGCAAGGGCGTCAACCTGCCCGATACCATCATTCCGATCCCGGCCTTGACCGACAAGGACCGGGCCGATCTCGAAGCGGCAGCCTCGATCGGCGTCGATTGGATAGCACTCTCATTCGTGCAGAGGCCCGACGACGTGGCGGAGGCCCGGAAGCTCATCTACGGGCGGGCCGGTGTGATGGCCAAGATCGAGAAGCCCTCGGCACTCACCTGTCTCGAGGAAATCCTGGAATTGTCGGACGGCATCATGGTGGCGAGGGGCGATCTGGGCGTCGAACTGCCGCTCGAAACCGTGCCGTCGCGCCAGAAGCAGATCACCCGCGCCGCGAGGAAAGCCGGAAAACCGGTGGTGGTGGCGACCCAGATGCTCGAATCGATGATCACCGAGCCGGTACCCACCAGGGCCGAGGTCTCCGACGTCGCCACCGCGGTCTATGAGGGCGCCGACGCCATCATGCTGTCGGCCGAGAGCGCCACCGGCAAATGGCCCGACAAGACGGTCGAAACCATGGACCGCATCGCCCGCGCCGTGGAGCGCGACACCTTCTACCGCGGCATCATCACGGCCCAGCGGAACGAACCGCAGGCGACAAGCTCCGACGCCATCTCGATCGCCGCCCGCTCGATCTCGGAGACGCTCAACCTGGCGGCAATCGTGTGCTACACGGGCTCCGGTTCGACGGGCTTGCGCGTCCCGCGCGAACGCCCCGAAACGCCGGTCATCGCCCTGACGCCGATCGCCGCCACGGCCAGGCGCCTGGCGCTGGCCTGGGGCCTCCACTGCGTCTTGACCGACGACGCCCACGACCTCGACGACATGG
>JANNSP010000297.1:0-17095 GCA_031402975.1 Hyphomicrobiales bacterium | reverse complement strand
GTTGAGGCCGTTGTCGAGCAGCGCGATGATCGCAACCCCGATGAGCGTTCGATGAACTCCGCCAATACCGCCCGACAGCGACGTGCCGCCCACGACGATGGCAGCCAGCGTGTTGAGCAGCAGGTCCTGGCCGAGCGTCGGCCCCGCGGCGCCCAGCCGCGCCACCGCGAGCGCTCCGGCCAGTCCCGCCATCAGGCCCGAACCGGCGAACGCATAAATTTTATATCGGGTGATCGGAATGCCGGCTGTCCTTGCCACCGCCTCGCCGCCGCCGATCAGATACATGTAGCGCCCGAAGCGCGTCATCTGGCCGACAAGGCTGGCCAGAACCCAGGCGCCGAGCGCGAACAGCGCGATATTGGGGATATAAGGCACCAATTGGCCGATCGCCAGATTCTCGAATGCGGGCGCGGTAAAGCGCAGCGCCCGGCCCTCCAGGATCTGCCAGGCAGTTCCGGTGAACACCGACAATGTGCCGAGCGTCACCACAAAGGCGGGAATCCGGCCCCACGCATAGATGATGCCATTGCCAATCCCGAGCGCCGTCCCGACCAGCAGGCTCACGGCCAGTGCCTCGACACCCAGGCCAAACGCGTTCAAGGCCTTGACGGTGATGGCGCCCGTGAGCAGCACGATCGCTCCCACCGACAAGTCGATGCTGCCCATCAGAATGACGAACGACGCGCCCAGGCAGGCCAGCAGAAGCGTGCTCGCCTGGCCGAGAATGCCGGTCATGTTGCGCAGGCTGAAAAACGCATCCGACATCAGCGAAAAGAAAACGATCAGAACGGCGACGACGGCGATCGGCAGCCACACGCCGCTGACGAATTGCCGGTCCGCCCTCGGAACGGCCAGCGGCGATGCTGTCTCCCGCTCGCTCACGCGGCCTCCTCGCTCTCGGACGCATCTTCGCCGCTGAGCATCATGGCGACCAGCGCCTGTTCGGTTGGCTTGGCATTCGCCGGAGCTGCGATCGTGGCGCATAAGCACCCATGCCGCATGATGGCGATCCGGTTGGACAGTCCGATCAGTTCGAGAAGTTCGTCGGTGATGAGCACGATGCCGACGCCTTCATCGCACAGGGCCCGCAGCAAGCCGTAAATTTCCTCCTTCGCGCCGGCATCGATGCCGCGCGTCGGATTGTCGAGAATGAGCACGCGCAAATGCCGCGCCAGCCAGCGCGCCAGGACCACTTTCTGCTGGTTTCCGCCCGACAGCCGCGTACACGGCAGCTGTGGCGATTGGACCTTGATGCCCAGGCGCGCGATCATCCGGCTGCTGACCTCATGCTCCAGGCGGTGGCGCCACGCGCCGAGGCGTGTGGAAAACAGATCTCCGCCACTTGCCAGCGATATGTTCCAGGCGACCGGCTGACTGGCGATCATCCCCTCCACCAGCCGCTCGGCCGGCACATAGCCGACGCCCAGCGGAACCAGCCGTTGAATGTTGGGGGCGTGCCAAGGTCCGCCTGCGATGCCGATGTCGCCCCGGTCCGGCCACTCGATGCCGGCGAGTCCCTTGCCCAATTCCGATTTTCCGGATTCGAGCAGACCGCCGATACCAAGGATTTCGCCCTTGCCGACTTCCAGACTCACATCCTGATAGGCCCCGGCCCGCGACAGTCCGCGCGCGGCGAAAGCTGCTTCATGGAGGCTGCCGTCGCGCTGTTTGCTTTCATGATAGTAATCGACGTCGCGCTCGCGTCCGACCATCAGCCGATGCAGTTCACGCTCCGTCGCCTTGGATGGATCGACCGAGCCGACGCGGCGGCCGTCCTTCAGCACCACGATCTCGTCGCACACACGGAGAACTTCGGTCAACCGGTGCGAGACGAACAGCACGGTGCCGCGCCGCCTGATTTTTTCAAGCAGCTCGAAGAAAATCGCCTCGTCGCTTTTTTCCAGCGATGCCGTCGGCTCATCCAGGAGGACGATGGGCGTCCGAGCTCCGAACAGCATCGCGGGAGCCATGCAGGCGCGGATGATTTCCACCAACTGGCGTTCCGAAAAACTGAGCTGCGAGGTCATCCGGCGCACATCGATGCGGGCTCCCGCCTCTTCGACCATCTGCTGAGCAAGATGGATCATGTCGCGGCGGCGCAGAATCTGTCCCCATCGCGTGAACCGCTCTTCGCAACCGAGCAGCAGATTCTCGAATACCGGAACACTGACGATGAGCGCCTGTTCCTGGAAAACCCGCGCTATGCCGAGGCGCTGGGCCTCGGCATAGCTTGCCAGTTGCCGCAGGGTGCCCTGTACCTCCAGAGAGCCGGAGTCAGCGGCGGTGATCCCGGACAGGATATTGAGCAGCGTGGATTTGCCGGCGCCGTTCTCGCCAACCAGTCCCACGACGCGGTTCAGACCGAGCGTGATATCGACCTTGTCAAGCGCCATGGTTTCGCCAAAGCGCTTGCACAATCCCGACGCGCGCAGCACCTCGACGGGTGCTGCCGGTCTGTTCCCCGTGTCCGTCACGGCGCGATGGCGGGCGCCGGACCGAACATGGGTGTCTTGTAGTGCTCGGCATATTCCTTGGCGACGGCCTCGGCTTCGCCGCTTTCGCGCGACTTGACGTATTCGTCCGGATATTTCCAGCCATCCGGCTGGGGAATGCCGCCCCATTCGAGATCGATGTCCATCGGGAAGACTTCGGCCTGCGGATCCCAATCCTGCGGATGGGCGACCTTCGACAACTTCTTGTAGTCGAAAGGCGGCACATCGCCGTTGTTCACATAGCGCGCCAGATAAACGTCTACATTGTCCTTGGTCATGGTGACCGAGCGCCAGCTCATCATGCGTTCGGCCGCCCGCGGCTTCCAGCCGTTGATCACATCATAGAGTCGCGCGGTCAGCATCGCCCCCATATATTGCGGAACATTGGCGCTGGTCGCCAGCAGTAGTCCGGCCTTGATCATTTCGGTGCCGCCGGTGGTGCCATCGGCCCCCGACACGAACACATCCTGTCCGGCCTTCATCCCCGCCGCCCTCAAGGCCGCGATGCAGCCGTCGGCCACATCGTCGTTCTGGGCGATGACGCCTTTGAGGTTCGGATAGCGCGAGATCAGATCTTCCATCGCCTTCTGGCTGTCTTCGCGGTTCCATTTGCCCGGCAACTCACCTGCCAGCTTGATCTTGGGGAAGTCGGCGATGGCCGCATCGCGGCCGCGCGAACGGATCATGTCGGTGGAGTTGCCCTCGACTCCCGTGACGCCCACGACCTCGCCGCCGCCATGCGCGTCCATGATCGCCTGGCACACGGCGCGCGTCACATCCTTGTGGGCGGAGAACTCCTCCGGCACCGCATACATCGTCCAGTATTCGCCGGCTTCGAAGGGCGTGTACCAGGGCAGCGTGCCCCAGGTATTGTCGAGCCACACCTTGTCCTTGTTGGCCAATTCGGCGATCCGCTTGATCGATCCACCGCCCGGCGCATGCAGCAGCACGCCCTTGGCGCCCGCCGTCGACTGCTGCTCGAACTGGTTGAGCTGGCGCTCGCTGTCGAACTGTCCATCGACCGCTGTCTGTTCAAGGCCCAGCGCCGCCGCGGCTCCCTGGGAGCCGGCGTCGGCGTTCGCCACATATTCAAGCTGCAGCGACATCTGCAGATGCGCGATCTTGCCGGTTTCGGCGGCGATCGCCATGCCGGACGCGCCGAGCGATCCGCCGAAGGCCGCCGCGACGGCGCTGGCCGTCGAGAACGCCAGGAATTCGCGGCGCGATACGCCCTGCAGTCCCATCGCATCCATGTGCCGGCCGATGATGCGTTTGTCGGTGAAGTCCGGCAGCCTTGGCGTGTTGAAAGTTTTCTTCATGTCTTCCTCCCTGATGGAGCGTTCAGCTCCAGTTGTTGCTTTTTCTTGTGTCGTATCCTTCGGCGGCCCAGGTCTTGCCCTTCTGCGTGGCATTGAATTTGACTAGCCCGCCCTCGCTGACGCGCTCGCAATTGCCTTTTTCGACGTGCGAGATCAGATGCGTCTGGATGCAGCATTCGGCATAGCAGCGCCGCATGCCGGCGCCGGTCGAGACCGCGTAGTCGAGTTCGGTCTTGACCGGCATGACTTCGGGCACCAGTTCGAGCGTCGTCAGCGGCCGCCCGGCCTGTGCCAGCACGTGAAGGATGCGGAATTCCGTATCGTCCTGCTGGCGCCGCATATGCAGCAGCCGGCGCATCGCGCTGTCGGGCGAATAGGCCGACAATCCGTGGCCTTCGAGAATGAGCTGCGGCTTGATGGCGATGGCGCGCTCGATCGACTGGCGGTGGGCCTTGGCGTCGCCGATCGGATAGGGCCCGAGCGGCGTCGGGTAATGCATGATGTCGGCGGCATAGAGCACACCCGAATGGGGATTCCACACGCCGATCTGGCCCGGACAATGGCCCGGCAGATGGATGATTTCGAGCTTCAGCCCGCCGACATCGAGCACGTCGCCGTCATCGACCGACAATTCCACCTCGACCGGGCGGTTCCAGTGCCGGCGGACGATTTCCGGATCGGACAGTCCGAGACTCTCCCCTGGCTTGAGGTTGAAATCGGCGAGCACCTCCTGCGGCGTCACGCCGAAACGCTTGAGGTTTTCCGCCTTGGTCACCAGCATCGGGTCCTCGATGATCGGCTTGTCGAGGGGATGGGCCACGACCTGTGCCCCGTAGCGTTTCTTGAGTACCGAGGCGTTGCCGGTGTGATCGTAGTGAAAATGCGTGATCAGGATATATTTGAGATCGTTCTTCTCCTGGTCGAGCTTTTCGATCAGGAATTTGCCCATGCCGTTGTCATAGTCCGGCGTCGTCCAGTTGCCGGTGTCGATCAGGATGTTCTCGCCCTGGCCCCGGATGAGATAGACGCCCGACTGGACATAGCCATCGAGTTCGTCTCCGGCCCATGGTCCGTGCAGGCCGGGGATTCCCCATCCGTCCGGAGTCTCCGCCCAGAAGAAAATCATCGTGTCACCCCAACTCGTTTTGCAACAACACCATTACGCATTCTCTCCACGATACCGTTCCTCGCGCGCGTCGCAGGTCAGCGCATGCGCCAGCATGCCCTCGGCCACGCAGATGCGCCCCATCGGTCCCGCCAGATCGCGGCTGGCCTGACGCGTCAGCCGCTGCCAGGTCACGGTCTTGATGAATTTTCCGACCCACAGGCCGCCGGTGTAGCGCGCCGCCCGGCCGGTCGGCAGCGTGTGGTTGGTGCCAACGCCCTTGTCGCCATAGGCAACCGTTGCTTCCTCGCCGACAAAGGCGCTGCCGAAATTGCGCAACTGCGCCAGATACCAGTCGTCGTCCGTGGTTTGGATTTCCAGGTGCTCGGGCGCATAGGCATCGACGAGTGCCACCGCCTCCTCGCGGCTGTCCGCCACCACGATCTCGCCAAGCGCTCGCCAGGCCCGCTCCGCCATTTCGCGCGTGGGCAGCGTTACCAGTTGCCGTTCAACCTCGCTCAATACCGCCAGCGCCAGTTGCCTGGATGTGGAGACCAGCCAGGCCGGACTGTCGGGGCCGTGCTCGGCCTGGCCCAGGAGATCTGTAGCGACCAATGCCGGATCGGCGCGTTCGTCCGCCAAAACGCAGATTTCCGTCGGCCCGGCTGGAAGGTCGATGCCGACCAATCCGAAAAGTTGCCGCTTGGCTTCGGCGACATAGGCATTGCCCGGTCCGGTGATCATGTCGACCGCCCGCATGCCGGCGCGGCCATAGGCCATCGCCGCCATGGCCTGCACCCCGCCGATACAGTAGATTTCGTCGGCGCCGGACACAGACAGCGCATAAAGCGTGTGCGGATACATGGCTTGCGTTCCGGGCCTGGGCGGCGCGCACCCGATGATGTGATTGACGCCGGCCACCCTGGCGGTGCCGACGCTCATCGCCGCCGCCGAGATCAGCGGGTATTTGCCGCCGGGGATGTAGCAACCCACCCGCTCGATCGGGATGAGCTTCTGGCCGAGTTTCACGCCGGCTGCGACCTCCATCGTGAATTCGCTCATGGACTCGCGCTGGCGGCGCGCGAAAGCCTGGACATTTCTCAGGCCGACCGCGAAGTCATCCTTGAAAGTCTCCGGCAAGCCGGCGCCGACGCGCCTGATCTCGTCGAACGAAACCCGGAAATCCGGCCCCTCCCATTTGTCGAGCGCGCTTGCATAGTGACGGATCGCCCCATCACCTTCGCCGCGAATCCGCTTGAGCATCTCGCGCACGGTATTTTCAACGGTTTCCAGATCCGCGGCAGGACGCTCAAGTGCCTTTTTGACGTAAACGGGCATGGCCATCCAGATTTGTAATCGGTTACAAATTTCAGCATAGATCACTTTTCGATCCTGTCAACGCTGCAGTTTTGTGTATAATCTGGCACTTCGACGCGAACCGAAGTCAGGAGTTTTTGTGAAAGCGGTTACATTTGGGGACGAAGAGGAAGCGGAAACTCCGTCTTCGGCCGCGCTGTTCAAAACCAAGACAATTCGCGAAATCGCGTCGGAGGCCGGCGTCTCGACCGCCACCGTCTCGCGCGTATTGAACAATCCTGAACGTGTCCGGCAGGAACGCCGCGAGGCCGTGCTCCGGGTGATAGAGCGTCACGACTATGTTTCGCACGGGATGGCGGGAGCCCTTGCCGGAGCCCGCTCGATGACCATCGGCGTGGTCATTCCGACCATCACCAATTCGATCTACGCCGCTTCGACCCAGGCCATTCAGCGCGTCGCCCAGAGCGAGCATTACGGCGTGCTGCTGGGCGTCAGTGACTTCGCGCCCAGTGAAGAGCGGCGAATCATCCGTCATCTGATCGAGCGCCGCGTCGATGGACTGATTCTCACCGGCGGCGGCCGCGATTCGAACATCTACCGGCTGATCGATCGCCACCAAATTCCCTATGTGGTGACCTGGCGTCTCGATGCCGCCGCCAATTGTCCCTGCGTGTCGTTCGACAATTATTCGGCGGGCCGGATGGCCATGACCCACCTGCTCGAACTTGGCCATCGCCGGATCGGGCTCATCTGCGGACGCAGCGAGGTCAACGACCGCGCCCTGGAACGCCGCAAGGCTTACGAGGATACTTTGTCGGAGCGTGCAATCGCGATCGACCCGTCCCTGATCTTCGAGCGCGATTTCGAATTCATCGAAGGCCGCACGGCAATGCGCCGCATGCTCGATGGTCCCGATCCGCCGACGGCGGTGTTCGCCGCCAACGATATCCAGGCGGTCGGCGCGCTCGCCGAATGCCGCGCCGCCGGGATCGGCGTGCCCGGCGATATTTCGATCATCGGCTTCGACGATCTGCCGCTTACCGAATATACGGTGCCGCCGTTGACCACGATCAGGGTCCCCGGCCAGCGCATGGGGCATTTGGCGGCAAACCGCCTCCTGGCGATGATACGCGGTGAACCCAGCCCTTCATCGGAAGTTCTCCCCGTCGAATTCATCCGGCGCGAAAGCACCGCTGCTCCCCGGAACCGCTGAAGCCGACCACTTATATCTGGAGCAGCGCCTTCACGGTGCCGGTCTCGGGCCTGATCCATTCGGGCATGCGTTCAGGCAGCTGATCCAGCGGTGCGCGATGGGTGTTGATGGCGCCGGTTGGAATATGTCCGCCTCGCATTGCCGCCAGCACCGTCGCGAAATCGGCGAGCGTCGCATTCCGGCTGCTCAGGAGCGTCGTCTCGCGCTTGTGGAATTCCGGATCGTTGAAACCAATGTCGCCCTGGACGATGGACACCAGCACATAGGTGCCGCCATGGCCAACGAGCGAAAATCCGCGCTCCATCGCTTTGGCGCTGCCGGTTGCGTCAAACACATGGTGAAAGAACTCACCCCCGGTCATGTCGGCGAGTTGGGCCAGATCGTCAGGTCCGGCTTTCACGACGGTTGAAACGCCGAGATGCCGCTGGCAGAAGGCAAGCCTGTCGTCGCGTCCGTCCATGACTGTCACCTCGGCGCCGGCGAGTTTCGCGAAGATGACGATACCCGCCCCGATAGGCCCGCATCCCACGACCAGTGCCCGCTCGCCCGGATTGATTCTTGCGCGCGCCACCGCATGCGCGCCGATCGCCAGGAATTCGATCATCGCGGCCTGGTCGAGGCTGATGCCTTCGGCGTGAAACACGATAGACTCCGGCAGGGCCATGTAGTCGCACATGCCGCCGTCGACATGGACGCCGAGAACCTTCATCGAAGTGCAGCAATTGGTTTTGCCGGCGCGGCAGGCGATACAATGTCCGCAGGTCAGGTAGGGCACGATATAAACCGCGTCTCCCGGCTTCAATCCGCTGCCTCCCGGAGCCTCGGCGATTTCACCGGCGAGTTCATGTCCCATCACCCGGGGATAAGCGAAATAGGGCTGGTTTCCCTGGTAGATATGCATGTCGGTGCCGCAGATGCCGACGCGGCGAATGCGTACCAGCACCTCGCCGGGTTTGGTCCGAGGCATGGGGCGGTCAACGAGATCGAGCTGGCCCGGAGCCCGGCAGAGAATGGCGCGCATGTCAGTCCTCGAAATAATCTTCGTGCTGCGGCTTGAGCCGGGAAATGGTGGTGTGGAGTGAATCGAGATGTTGCCGCATCGCCCCGATGGCCGCCTCGGCCTCGCCCTGGTCGAGGTGCTCGATAACCGCGGTGTGCTCCGCTATGACCTTTTCCATGTGGCCCTTCACGGGATTGGCCAGATGGCGGATGCGGTCGAGATGGGTTTTTGCTCCCTGGATGGTATTCCACACGCCTTCCAATCTGGCGCACACCGCGAATCCCCGGTGAAACTGTTCGTCGGCGGTATGGAAACTCCATGCATCGCCCTCCGAGGCGAAGCGCCGTTGCAGGTCGATGGCCGCTTTCGCCAACACTGACTCCTTCGGCGACCAGTATTTCGCAGCTTCGCTCAAAACAGCAAGTTCCAGCGCCACGCGGGCAAAATGGCCCTCGCGAACCTGCTGCAGCTTGATCGGCGCCACGAAACTGCCGCGCTGGGGAAAGATATCGATGAGCCCATCCTCCACCAGCCGTGTAAGCGCGATGCGGACGGGCGAGCGCGAGACACCGAACAAGCCGCAGACACGGTTTTCGCTGATCGCCTCGGCCGGCCGGAACCGTCCGGAAATGATGTCGTCGCGCAACGCCTTGTAAATCTGGCCGGCTGCGGGCAACCGCCGGTCCAGAAGCCGCACCACAGAATCGTCCTGAGCGCTCTCGGTTCCTGGCGCTGCTTGAGTGAATGATTTTATGTTCATTTGGGCTTGCGCATGATTGGCTTGTATACTAGTATGCATGGAGGCCGCGCAAAGATCAATTCAATTATTCGGCCGTTCCATGGGAGACAGATCAATGACCACATTCGCCAAAATCGCCGCCGCCATACTCTTGGGCTCAGCTTTGAGCGGTTCCGCATGGGCCGAGACCGACACCAAGGTCGCCCTGGTTCCGGGCGGCCCACACCCCTATTTCTCGGCCTGGGAACAGGCCGGCCAGGACGCCATGAAGGACTTCAATCTCGGCGCCGGGGACTATCGCGTGCCGCAGAAATGGGAGCTTTCACAGCAGAGCCAATTGCTCGAAAGCCTGCTGACGCAAGGCTATAATTCCTTCCTGATTTTTCCCGGCGATGCGGTCGGCACCAACAGTGTCGTGTCCGAGATCGTTGAAAACGGCGGAGCCGCCATCGCCACCGCGGGCTGCCTGAAGGACCCGACGCCTGCCTTGTTCTGCATGGGCACCGACACCGGCAATTCCGCCTATCTCGGAACCAAGGAACTGATCAAGGCGATGGGCGGCAAGGGCAAGATCGCGCACTTTACCGGCTTCCTGGTCGATCCCAACACGCAGCTTCGGATCGACGCGGTGCAGAAGGCCGCTGATGAAACGAATGGCGCCGTGCAGGTGGTCCAGGTCATCGCCGATATCGACGCGCCGCAGCCGGCCGAAGAGAAGATCAACGCCTATCTCGCCGCCCACGCCGCCGAAGTCGACGGCATCGTGACGAGCGCCTGGGTACCCGCCGTGACGGCCGCCAACTCGCTCCGCAAGATCGGCGACAAGCGCATCAAGATGGTCGGTATCGACCATGACGAAGTGGTGCTCAAGGCGATCAAGGACGGTTTCGTCGACGGCACCATGCTGCAGAATCCTTATGGCCAGGGCTATATCGGATCCTACGTGCTCGACAAGCTGCGTCATGGCTGCACACTCAAGGATGACGCGCCGTGGAAATCCAACGCGCTCACCGCCAAGTTTGTCGACTCTGGCACGGTGTTCGTCGATGCCGCCCAGGTCGACACCTATGTCGACGCCATGCGTGGCATCACCAAGACCATCCTCGCCAATTTTGAGAAGGACTACTTGAACTGCAAGTGATGTCGCAGCAATGAGACTTCCCCTTCCTCCCATGTGGGGAAGGGGAACCAACTTTTTTTGCCGGAACAATGTCAGAAGTCATCGCCGATCAGCCCAGTCTGCAAGAGAACGGCGCGCGCCCTCCGGCCCTCACCCGCCTCCTGCTGAGCAACGAGTTTGGATTGGCGGTGCTGATCGTAATCGCCTTCACGATTTTTGCCTCGACACTCCCGGGCTTCATTTCGCCCTTCAGCCTTTTCACCATCGGCCGCCAGATCGGCATCGACACCATGATCGGCCTCGCCATGATGGCGGTCATCGTCACCGGCGGCCTCGATCTATCCGTCGGAGCAATCGGCGTCTGCGCCGCCATGGTCTTCGGCTATCTTGCCCAGACCGCGGGGCTGCCGCTCGCGGCAGCGGTCCCGCTTGCCATTCTATTCGGCGCGGGCCTCGGGCTGATCAATGGCACTGCCGTGGTGCGTTCGGGCGTCCACAGCTTCATCATCACGCTGGCCAGCATGAGCATCTTTTTCGGTATCATGATTTTTCTCACCAAGGCCCAGTCCTTCAACCAGTTACCGGTCGAGGTGCAGGCCTTCGGCAAGATGAAATTCGGCAAACTGGTGTCGCCCCTCCTGCTCATCGCCTTGCTCACGGCGGCGGGTCTGGCCTTGTTCTACCGGTTCACCACGCTCGGCCGCCGCATGCTGGCGGCCGGCGCCAACCCCCGCGCCGCCGAACTTTCGGGCATCCGTACCGGCCGGATCATCACGTCCTGCCACGTCCTGACCGGCGCCCTTGCAGCGCTTGCGGGACTGTTGGTGACGGCGCGCACCGGCGCCGCCGTTCCCTCGATGGCGGGCCATCTCGGCCAGGACTGGTTGTTGCCTGCCTTTCTTGCCCCCGTCCTTGGCGGCACGCTGCTGTCGGGTGGCCGGGTCGCGGTCGCCGGCACTGTCCTTGGCGCCGCCTTTGTCGATATCATCACCAGCGGCTTGCTGCTGATGCGGATCGGCGAATTCTGGATTCTGGCCTGCCTCGGACTGATGCTGCTGGCCGCCGTCCTCGCCGACCGCGCGCGCCAGCAGGTGTTGCGCCGGAGGGGCATGATCTGATGCGCGGGAAGCCACTCTCCGCCCTTCTCGACAATGACTGGATCGGACCAGGTCTCGTCAGTCTCGCCGCCGTCATCGGCATCTCGCTCTTCCAGCCGAGTTTCCTGTCGCCCTTCAACATCCTTGTGTTGCTGTCGGCGATATCGGTCAACATGGTGATAGCGCTTGGCCAGCTCGTCATCATCGCCATCGGTCAGATGAACCTGGCGCTGGGGGCTTTCGGCGGTCTGGTTGCCATCTGCTTCGTCGCGGTAATGGAACTCTATGGTGTGCCCGCGCCCTTGGCCGTGCTGATCGGGCTGGCGATCGGCACCGCCGCCGGCATGGCCAGCGGCTTCGTCATAGCCCGTACCGGCATTTCGGCCTTCATCATCACCCTGGCCGGATTGCAGATTTTCAAGGGGCTGAATCTCGGCATCACCAAGGCGCAGCCCTTCTATGGCGTTCCCGACAGCGTCAAGGACTTCGGCAACCTGGCGATCTTCGGTCCCGTGCCTTGGCTGGTGGTGCCGATGGTGATCGCTAGCCTCGGCATGTGGTATCTGTTCAATCATCTGCGGATCGGGCGCTACATCCTGGCGATCGGCGGCAACCCGAATGCCGCCGAACTTTCCGGAATCAACGTCACGGCGACCGTGATCTGGGCCCATGCCATTTCGGGACTTCTCGCCGCCACCGCCGGCATGATGCTGGTGGCCAGGCTGCAGATCGGTCAGCCGACCATCGGCGACGACTGGCTGATCTCATCCTTCGCCGCACCCGTGATCGGCGGCGCGGTTCTCTCCGGCGGACATGTGAGTGTCGCCGGCACCTTTTTCGGCGTCGTCATCATCGCCATCATTTCCCAGGCGCTGGTGCTGTTCGCCATCGATCCATTCGCCGTGCAGATCGTGCTCGGAGGTTTGATCCTGTGGGCCGTCGGCATCAACCGGCTGCGCGAATTACGCGTGGCCAAACTCGCCCGGCAGGCCAGCTGACATGGAGGCGGCTCTCCAGGTCTTGCAACTTTCCAAGTCGTTTCCGGGGGTGAAGGCGCTGGACGGCGTCTCGATGACCATGAAAGCAGGCTCGATCCATGCGCTGCTCGGCGAGAACGGCGCGGGCAAATCGACTCTGATCAAAATCGTGACCGGTATCCACCACCAGGACTCCGGCACTGTCGCCATCGAGGGCGAGCCTGTCCGCTTCGCCAATCCCCGCAGTGCCGCAGCGGGCGGAGTGGGCGTCGTCCATCAGGAGCGTAATCTCGTCACCCGCTTTTCGGTGGGCGAGAACATCATGCTGGACCGCCTGGGCCGCCACGCTTTCTCCCCTGTCGATTATCGGAGTATCTATTCCGAAGCGGAACGCTGGCTCAAACTGCTCGATCTCGACATCGATCCCCGCATGCCCGTTTCGCGGCTCAGCGTGGCGCAGATGCAGCTGGTCGAAATCGCCAAGGCGCTGTCGCTGCAAAGCCGCGTTCTGCTTCTCGACGAACCTACCGCCTCCCTTACCGCGCACGAGTCGCGGGTTCTGTTCCGCATTCTCCGCAAGCTGCGCGATGATGGCGTAGCGATTGGATTTGTCAGCCACAAACTCGAAGAGGTCTTCGACATCTGCGACACCGTCACCGTGTTGCGGGACGGGCACAATGCCTGCGACAGCGCGCCGCTCGACAATCTCAACCGCGACGATGTGGTGAAGATGATGATTGGCCGCGCCGAGCGTATCGCCAGGCGCGCGCCACGGCCCAGACCGGCGGCGACACCGTTCCTTGAAATGAAATCATATGGTTCGAGTGCCGGGCACCAGGACATCGATCTATCGGTGCGCCCCGGCGAAATCCTCGGCCTTTACGGTCTGGTGGGCGCGGGCCGCAGTGAACTCGCCAAGGCGATCCTTGGCCTGTCACAACTTACAGCCGGCGAGGTCTGTGTCGGTGGCAGGCCGGTGCATATCCGCTCGGTGGCCGAAGCGCTGCATGAGCACGGCATCGGCTATGTCAGCGAGGACAGGAAGCAGGAGGGATTGATCCTGCTGCACTCGGTGCTGGGCAATGCCGGCATCACCATGTGGCGAAAACTCGCCACGCGCCTCGGCTTCCTCGGCGATCAAAGCATTTCCCGCCATGTCGGCCCGGTTCTCCGCAAGCTCGACGTCAAGACGCCGTCGCTCCACCAGATCATCGGCAATCTTTCGGGCGGCAACCAGCAGAAGGTTTCAGTGGCGAAGTGGCTCGCCGCCGGGGTCAAGCTTCTCATCATCGACGAGCCGTCGGTCGGGATCGACATCAAGACCAAGGCCTATCTGCATGACCTCATTCACGAGCTCGCGGGCCAAGGCACCGCCATCATTCTGATCACCTCCGACATGCCCGAGATGATCGATGTGGCGGACCGTATCCTGGTCATGGACGGCTATCGGATCAGGGGCGAGGTCGAAAATTCCCGCAACTACGAGCAGGTGAGCCACGCGATCATGGGCATGATTCACGCCCACCAGGCCGCCTGATGCCGAGGCTGTCTTGCGCCACGCTGACACAATTGCCGAGCTCGGTGCGCCGTCCCGCCTATGATGCCGCCGGTCTCGAGACCGGCATTGTGCATCTGGGCGCCGGCGCGTTCCACCGGGCTCATCAGGCGGTTTATACCGACGACGTGCTTGCGGCGGGTGATCGGCGTTGGGGAACGATTGGAGTAAGCCTCCGGGCCACCGGCACTCGCGACGCGCTCTCTCCCCAGGATTTTCTGTATACCCTGTCGGAACGCGACGCGGGCGGCGAACGGCTACGGGTCATTGGTTCGCTGCGCGATGTGATCGTGGCGCCGGAAAACCCTCAAGCCCTGATCGAGGCGATTTGCTTGCCTTCGGTCAAGATCGTGTCGCTCACCGTCACCGAGAAAGGCTATTGCCACGATCCGGCGACTGGCGAACTGAATGAGGACCATCCCGATGTGCGCCATGACCTCGCACATCCTGAAATGCCGCGTTCAGCCCCCGGCTTCCTCGCGGCAGCGCTTCGGCAGCGCCGGGAACGCGGACTCGCACCCTTCACCGTCCTCTGTTGCGACAACCTGCCGTCAAACGGCGGCACGGTGCGCAAGGTCGTGACCCGTCTTGCCGCACTGATGGATCGCGAATTCGGACACTTCGTGGAGGAAGACGTGGAATTCCCCTCGACGATGGTGGATCGCATCGTGCCCGCGACGACAGATGAGGATCGCGTCCGCATCGAGGCGGCCCTTGGTCTCGGCGATGCATGGCCGGTGATGACCGAAGTCTTTAGCCAATGGGTCATCGAGGATCGTTTCCCGCAAGGGCGCCCAGACTGGGCCGCGACATTCGTCAACGACGTGGCACCTTTCGAGCAGATGAAACTCAGGCTGCTCAACGGCGCGCATTCCTCGCTGGCCTATCTGGGCTACCTCGCGGGCCACGCAACGGTCGCCGATGCCATGGCCGATCCAGCGCTCTCCGCGTTCATCGCGCGGTTGATGGACAGTGAGGTGACACCAACGCTCGCCGTGCCGGCCGGTGTCGACGTTGCTTCATACAAGCAGGCCCTGCTGACCCGCTTTCGCAACCCGTCTCTTCCCCACAGAACATGGCAGATCGCCATGGACGGATCGCAGAAACTGCCGCAGCGCCTGCTGGGAACCGTCCGCGACCGGCTTGGGTCAGGAACTTCGATCGCCTGCCTGGCTCTCGGCATTGCCGCATGGATGCGGTATGTGACCGGCATTGACGAGACAGGCGGAGTGATCGACGTGCGCGATCCGCTCCGCGATGAATTGAGGAGGCGCGCCGATGCGGCCGGACTCGACGCGGCACGACTGGCCCCGGCTTTGCTCGGAGTGAAACAGGTGTTCGGGGAAGATTTTTCGCAAGATGCGCGATTTGTAACGGCTGTCACCGCGGCCCTCGACAGGCTGATCCGCTTCGGCGCCCGCCGGACCCTTGAGCAATTCCGGAGTGAACACCCATGAAACAGACCTGGCGCTGGTTTGGCCCCGATGATCCCGTGACCCTTGCTCATGTGCGCCAGGCCGGCGCCAGCGGCATCGTCACGGCGCTGCATCACATGAACCGGGGCCAGGCCTGGACCGGCGACGAAATGCTGAAGCGCAAGAGCATCATCGAAGACGCGGGATTGACCTGGGATGTGGTCGAGAGCATCGCGGTTCCCGAAGCCATCAAGACCCGCAGTGGCGATTTCCGCAACCTGATCGACAATTACAAGGCCTCGATTCGGGCGGTAGGGCAAGCCGGCATCAAGACGATTTGCTACAACTTCATGGCCATCACCGATTGGACGCGCACCGATCTCATGTGGAAGCTGCCGAATGGCGGTTATGCATTGCGCTTCGACATGGCCGACTTCTGCGCCTATGACGTGTTGATCCTGAAGCGGCGGAACGCCGAAGCCGATCACCCGGCCGAGCGCATCGCGGAAGCCTCCCGGCGGCTCGCCGCCTGGCCCCAGAGCAAGATCGCCGAGCTTGAGCGTAACCTGATCGACTGGGTGCCGGCGCGTGAAACCATCTATGACCGGCCTAGCTTCCTTCGTCAGCTCGATGAGTATCGCGATCTCACCGTCGATGGTCTCCGCCAGAATTTATTCGCCTTTGTGGCCGAGATTGCGCCGGTGGCGGAAGAAGCGGGCGTGCGTTTGGCCATCCATCCAGACGATCCACCCTTCCCGCTGTTCGGTCTGCCGCGCGTCAACTCGACCGCCGCCGACACGCGAATGCTCCTCGCCGCCGTCGATATGCCGGCCAATGGGATAACGTTGTGCACGGGTTCCTATGGCGCCAATGCCGCCAACGATCTCGTCGCCATGGCACGGGAATTCGCTCCACGCATCCATTTTGCCCATCTCCGCAACACTACGAGGGAAGCCGACGGTTCCTTCTACGAAGCCGAGCATCTCGACGGCGACACCGACATGGTGGGCGTGGTTGCGGCCCTCCTCGACACGGAGAAGAAACAAGGGCGAACCATTCCGATGCGGCCGGATCACGGCCACCTGATCGTCGACGATATCGGCAAGCAGGTGAATCCCGGCTATTCCTGCATCGGCAGGCTCAAGGGCCTGGCGGAATTGCGCGGCGTCATGCGCACTGTCGCCGCCTTTCGCGCCGGCACCGTCACCTGAGGGCAATGGCCATGGCCAGGATCGTTCGAATTGAAGCGCAGATGGTGGACCTCAAGCCCAAGGTGAAGCGCACCGACGCCATTCAGTCTTTTGTCAGCCAGGAAACCCCGATCGTCCGTATCTTCGACGCCGATGGCGGCATCGGCACGGGCTACAGCTACACGATCGGAACGGGTGGCCCCTCGATCATGAAATTAATCGAGCTGACGCTGGCCCCCGCATTGATTGGCCGCGAGGCATCCGAGATCGAGCGCATCTGGCGCGATCTCCTGTTCCTCACCCACGCGACGTCGGTCGGCGCCATCACCTCGCTCAGCCTCGCCGCCATCGACACCGCCCTCTGGGATCTGAAATGCCGCCGGCATGGCGAACCGCTCCATCTGATGGCGGGCGGCGCCCAGAGCCGCATTCCACTTTACACGACAGAGGGTGGCTGGCTCCATATCGAAACTGCTGAGCTGGTCGATGATGCGCTCAAGGCCAAAGCGCTGGGGTTCGGCGGATCGAAAATCAAGATCGGCAGGCCGCATGTGTC
>JANNSP010000296.1:0-2477 GCA_031402975.1 Hyphomicrobiales bacterium | reverse complement strand
CAGCGGAGGAGGACCTTACAGCTTGGCTTGGCAGGCAACGAGATAGAATTACCCCGGTTGCGGCAATCGAATACCCCTGCCTGCACCCCCCTCCGGCTCGCATGCGCTCGCCACCTCCCCCGCGCCTACTCGGCGGCGGGGAGGATGAGTCGTCCATTGCTCCAGACGTCGTTTTCGGGCTATCCGCTGGCGCCAAACAGGGGCATACAGCGCCACATCATGGCCAATCTCATCATCACCTGCTGGCGCGACATTCCGTCCGCCATTTCCGTCCGGTCGGGCCGCAAGGAAGAAAAGCGCATGCTGAGCGACCGCTTCCAGGAAGCCATCGACATGGCCGCCATGCGGGGCGACGCCACCGATACCGACAGCTACCTCGCCGACTGGCGCCGGGCGCCCCCGGTTCCGGTTGGCGACGATCTCGCGGCCGAAGCTGAAAAAGCCGTGGCCCAACTCGAATCGTCCCACGACAAGGAAAAACTCAAAGCCCTGATCGCCAATGGAGGCAAATCCGCATGACCCACACCCTCGTCGCCTCCGCCACGCGCCAGCACATCATCGGCTTCGACCGGCCGTTCACGGTGATCGGCGAGAGGATCAATCCGACGGGCCGCAAGAAGCTCGCCGCCGAGATGCAGGCCGGCAACTTTGACGGCGTGATCCGCGATGCCCTGGCCCAGGTCGCCGCCGGCGCTCATATCCTCGACATCAATGCCGGGGTTACCGCCGTCAATCCCAACGAAACCGAACCGCCGCTGATGCGCCAGACGCTCGAAATCGTCCAGTCGCTGATCGATCTCCCGCTGTGCATCGACAGTTCGGTGACGTCCGCGCTCAAGGCCGGGCTCGAAACCGCCAAGGGTCGGCCTCTTGTAAACTCCGTTACCGGAGAAGAAGAAAAGCTTGAGGCCATCCTGCCGCTCATCGCCAAATACAATGTGGCGGTCGTCGCCATCTCCAACGACGAGACCGGCATTTCGGAAGACCCGGACATCCGTTTCGAAGTCGCCCGGAAGATCGTCAACCGCGCCGCCGATTTCGGCATCAAAAGTCACGACATCGTGGTCGATCCCCTGGTCATGCCGATCGGCGCCATGGGAACGGCCGGCCAGCAGGTCTTTCGCCTGGTGCGCCGGCTGCGCGAAGAGTTGAAGGTCAACACCACCTGCGGCGCGTCCAACGTCTCCTTCGGCATGCCCAACCGCCGGGCGCTGACCGGCTATTTCCTGGCGATGGCGGCGAGCCACGGCATGACATCGGCCATCATGAACCCGTTGCACGACGAGGACATGCACGCCATCTATGGGGCGAACGTTTTGAACGGCACCGATCGTCACTGCAAGTTCTGGACAAACAGGTTCCGCGAAATGACGGCGGCGCCATCGAAGGCGGCTCAGGCGGCGGGAGAGATTTCGTCGAATGAAGACATCGAGGCGCGGCGGAAAGCACGCGAGGAGAGACGGCGGAGAAGCTGAAGGTGCGATTGGCGAGTGGCGAATGGCGAATGGTTAGCCCGGCCTTCTTCCCCATTCGCCATTCGCCACTCGCCATTCGCCCTCTTGAATCGGACGCGCCATGACCGACCCCCTCATCGTCTTCACCCCGTCCGGCAAGCGCGGGCGCTTTGCGCTTGGCACGCCGGTGCTCACAGCGGCAAGGCAACTCGGCGTCGATATCGATTCGGTGTGTGGCGGACGCGCCATCTGCGGGCGCTGCCAGGTCAATGTCGGCGAGGGCGAATTCGCCAAGCATGGCATTGTGTCGAGAGCCGATCATGTCTCGGCTTTCTCCAAGGTCGAGGAACGCTACGATAAGCTCCGTGGACTGAGCAGTGGCCGCCGCCTTTCCTGCCAGACGCAGATCATGGGCGATCTCGTCATCGACGTGCCGCCTGAAAGCCAGGTTCACAAGCAAGTGGTCCGCAAGGAGGCTGATACCCGCGCCATCGAACTCGATCCGGTCACCCGCCTGTGTTTCATCGAGGTCGAGGAGCCCGACATGCACAAGCCCTCCTCCGATCTGGAGCGGGTTTACAAGGCGCTGAAAGATCAATGGGATATCGGCCAACTCTCATGCGATCTGTCAATCATCTCGGGCCTCCAGAAAACGCTGCGCCAGGGCGAGTGGAAAATCACTGCGGCGGTCTATTCACGCGCTCCAGGCGGCGGCAATCGCCTCGCCGCCATCTGGCCCGGCTTTCATGACAAGCTCTTCGGCATCGCCATCGACGTGGGCTCGACGACGATTGCGGCACATCTCACCAATCTCTCGTCAGGAGAAGTTACGGCTTCGGCTGGTGTGATGAACCCGCAAATCCGCTTCGGCGAAGATCTCATGTCGCGGGTTTCCTATGTGATGATGAATCCGGGCGGCGAAAAGGAAATGACGGTCGCCATCCGCGAAGCCCTCAACACGCTCGCCGCCAATGTCGCGCAACAGGCGGGCATCGAACTCACCGACATTCTCGAAGTCGTCCT
>JANNSP010000295.1:0-2720 GCA_031402975.1 Hyphomicrobiales bacterium | reverse complement strand
GCCGAAATCCGAACCCTCGAAGAGCGCTGTGCTGTAGCCGCGTGAGGCGGCGTCCACCGCGATGCCGGCCCCGGTGGCCCCGCCGCCGATGACAGCGATGTCCCAGGGTGCTTCCCTCGAACCGATGCGCTGGAGTTGTTCCTGTCGGTTCATCGTCATGGGGCCCAACATCAGATACGCTTACGCTGAATACTGGGACTACTACGATCACTACCTCGCATTGTCGCATCTCTCGTTGGCGGCCGGCCTCATCACCGTGGGAGTTGTGACTGGGGCCAGCGGCGGACACATGGACTTGCTGTTCGGCGACGTTCTGTCGGTCAGCCGCGGCGACGTAATCGTGGTGTGGATCGGCGCGGCGGCGGTCATCGCCATCCTTGCCTTCCTCTGGCGCGATCTGATCGCCATTTCGGTGCATGAGGACCTGGCCCGCGCCGAGGGGGTGAAAGTCGCCCGCGTCGAACTGGGTTTCATCCTGCTGATCGCGCTGATGACGGCGATTTCGATGAAGATCGTAGGCCTGATGCTGATCACCGCCATGCTGGTCATCCCGGCCGCCGCGGCACGGCGCCTCTCTTCGACGCCGGAGCGGATGGCGGTGATCTCCGCCGCGCTTGCCGGCGTATCGGTGATCGGAGGCCTGCTGCTCTCTGCCTTCGCGGACACGATTTCAGGGCCCTCGGTCGTGGTAGCGGCCGGGCTGCTGTTTGTCTTGACGCTGGCTTTGCCGCAGACCAATTAACGCTCATGCCCTACAGCGCAATCGCATCAAGACGCATCTCGACCGCCGTAAAGGTCGGCCATGTCAAAATTGGTGGCGGCGCACCGATCGTCGTCCAGTCGATGACCAATACCGATACGGCCGATATCGAAGCGACGGCCCTGCAGACCGCTGACCTGGCGCGTTCCGGCTCCGAACTCGTCCGCATCACCGTCGATCGCGACGAATCGGCCAGAGCCGTGCCGCACATCCGCGATCGCCTCGACGCGATGGGCGTGAACGTGCCGTTGGTTGGGGATTTTCACTATAACGGCCACACATTGCTCGCCGATCACCCGGCCTGCGCCGAGGCGCTGGCGAAGTATCGCATCAATCCGGGGAATGTCGGCTTCAAGGACAAGAAGGATCGCAACTTTTCGATGATGATTGAAACGGCGATGAAGTTTGCTCGCCCGGTCCGGATCGGTGTCAACTGGGGTTCGCTCGATCAGGCTCTGCTCACAGAATTGATGGACCGCAATGCCGCATCAGCGGCACCGATCGACGCACGCCACGTCATGCACGAAGCCGTGGTGCAGTCGGGCCTGCTTTCGGCGGAGCGTGCCGGGGAGTTGGGCCTCCGTCGTGATCAGATCGTCATTTCCGCAAAATGTTCCGAGGTGCAGGATCTGATCGCGGTTTACCGCCTGCTGGCGTCGCGCTGCGACTATGCGCTGCATCTCGGACTCACCGAAGCGGGCATGGGCTCGAAGGGGATCGTCGCTTCGACGGCGGCGCTGGCGGTCCTTCTGCAGGAGGGGATCGGCGATACGATTCGCATTTCCTTGACCCCCGATCCCGGCGGCGACCGCACCCGCGAAGTGACGGTGGCCCAGGAGATCTTGCAGACCATGGGACTTCGCGCCTTTGCGCCCATGGTCATCGCATGTCCGGGCTGCGGCCGGACCACGTCGAGCGTGTTTCAGGAACTGGCGCAGGATATCCAGGCCTATGTGCGCGAGCGTCAGAATGACTGGCGCCACGCCTATCCGGGCTTCGAGACGCTGCAGCTCGCGGTCATGGGTTGCATCGTCAACGGCCCCGGCGAATCGAAACACGCCGACATCGGCATCTCGCTGCCCGGCACCGGCGAACTGCCGGCGGCGCCGATCTACATCGACGGCAAGAAAGCCGCGACACTGCGCGGCGAGAATATCTCCGGCCAGTTCAAGGCGATTGTCGAAGACTATGTGAAGGGAAGATGGGGGTAGTCACGACTATAGCCCTCACTTCTCATCATGCCCGGACTCGATCCGGGCATCTTCTTTAACGCCGAAGTGGCTGACCGTATCGAAGTCTGAGTTTACTTTCTCCGCGACACCACATATCGCGCCGCATCTCGCAGGGAAGCAGCTGTCGGCCCGTAAACATCGAGTGCGGAAATTGCCTCGACAACGAGATCGTTCGCCTTTTCCTTCGCACCCTCCAATCCAAGCCTTTCAACAAACGTCACCTTGCCGCGGCCCGCGTCCTTGCGCGTCGCCTTGCCGAGAGTCTCGGGCGTGGACTCGACATCGAGTATGTCGTCGGCGATCTGGAAGGCCAGGCCGATATGCTCCGCATACTGACGGAGAGGCGCTGGATCAGCTCCGCCGAGGATCGCTCCCGATTCGCAGGCGAAGCGGAACAGGGCGCCGGTCTTGAGGCTCTGCATGCGTTCGATGTTTCCATCCGCCTCGATGTCGAGCATCTGGCCTCCCGCCATGCCGGCCATGCCGGCGGCTTTGGCAAGTTGCGACACCAGCGCGGATCGAATGCCTCCGTCGGGGTGCGTCGCCGGGCCGGCGATGAACTCGAACGCCAATGTCTGCAGCGCGTCTCCCGCCAGGATCGCCGTTGCCTCGTCAAAGGCGCGGTGCACGGTGGGCCGCCCGCGGCGCAGGTCGTCGTCATCCATGGCCGGCAGATCGTCATGCACCTACCCAAAAATGGTTTTGCTTATCTGCAATAGTAAAATAGG
>JANNSP010000294.1:0-3829 GCA_031402975.1 Hyphomicrobiales bacterium | reverse complement strand
GAGCCCTACGGCACCGAGGCGCTGCATGTGCTCCGCGCCGAGAAGGGTTTCATCGTCATCGGCGACGAGACCGATGGCACGACCACGCCCATCGATGTGGGACTCGAAGGCCTGGTGTCGAAAAAGAAAGCCGACTTCATCGGCAAGCGCTCTCTGGAGCAGAGTTATCTCAAATCGGACGGCCGCAAGCAGCTTGTGGGACTTCTGACCGAAGACCCGAACGAAGTACTGCCCGACGGCGCCTATGCGGTCAAAACCGTCAAGGACAAGCCGCCGATGGAAATGATCGGCCAGGTCACGTCGAGCTATCGCTCGCCGACGCTTGGCCGCTCGATCGCCATGGCGCTTATCCATAACGGCCGCGCCCGGATGGGCGAGACGATCTCATTCCCGCTGGAAGGCAAAGTCGTCCGTGCACGGATCGTCGATCCGGTGTTCTACGACAAGGAAGGAGCGCGGCAGAATGTCTGAGCTGCAGTTTGAATCCGCTTTGGCGCATCGCGGCTCCCCGGACGGCCTCGCAATCGGCCTCCGCGAAATGACGGGCCGCGGCATGATCGACCTGCGGGGGCTCGCCACCGACCGGAAATTCCTGGCCGCCGCTAAGTCCGTGCTCGGCGCCGATCTGCCAAGGACGCCCCGCACCTCGGTGTCGTGGGGCGACATCAAACTGCTGTGGCTGTCGGTCGACCAGTGGCTGATCCTGTGTCCGGGGGCGCGCGCCGCCGAACTCCTCGCCGCACTCCACAAGGCTTTCACCGGAGTCCATTCGCTGGCCGTCGATGTCTCCGACATGCGGGCCGTCATGCGCCTCGAAGGCGAAGGCTCGCGCGAAGTCTTGATGAAAGGCTGCTCGCTCGATCTCCTCGGCGGCGACTACGGCCCGGGCACGGTGCGGCGCATGCGCTACGCCGAAATCGCGGCCCTGCTCCACGTCGTCGAGGACACGGTGTTCGACGTCTACGTGTTCCGCTCCTACGCCGATTACGCCTGGGAGTTCATCCTGCGCAGCGCGCGGGAGCCGGCGAAAGTCACTTTGTTCGGCAGGCAGGCGGCACCGGTCTAAAGTGCTACCTCGACATCCGTCATCCGGAAATCATCGCCCTTGAACAGCAGCGGCATCAGTTCCGTCCGCGCCAGCGCATAGGACATGCAATCGCCGAAATTCAGCCCGGCGGGATGGCGGCCCTTGCCGTAGCGAATGAATGCGTTCACCGCGGCCCGCGCGGCTCCAGCATCAAAAGCCACGATCTCGATTCCGGTTTCAGCCAGCAGGCGATCAAGCTCTGCCTTGCCCTCAAGAGCCTTGCGCCCGGCAATCACCATCGATGTTTCAACGTAAGTGGGCGCTGCGAGCAACTTTCTGCGGGCGTTTTTCAAAGCCTTTGCGATAGACCGGGCTTCCGGTTCATCGCGGAGGATCGCGATCAAGGCAGAAGAATCGACTATAATCGCGTTGGAATGCCGAATTCGTCGTATCCGAGAATCTCATCATCGCTCATCGTGCTGACATCCGGCAACGCGGCGCAGCGGCGACCGATTTCCATAACGCTCTCGACGAAATCGTCGTCTGCCAGCGGCACACTCGCAATGGCCTTTGCCCTCTCGACTTCGCGTCTCAGGCTGTCGCGCACGGCTTCGGTGATGGGCTTTTTGGAAATCCGCGCCGGTTCGCGCGCCAGCGCCTCCACTTCCTTGTTCTTGATGCTGAGGGCCATCTACCTGCTACCTGAACTGCTACTTGCTACCTAAATAGCATCCAGGCAGCTTTCAGACAAGTTTGGGCCCCAGCCAGTCGAGCAGCTTGTCGAAGCCTCCGAAAGGATAAAAATGCGGGCCCGCGATCCCGAGCGCCGGCTCTCCCATATGAAGGGCCGCCAGGTCGCGCACGAAATCGTCGGGCGCGCTGACGCTTAAAAGCCGGGTGATGTTGAGCGCCTGCTTCCGGACAAAGCGGGCGGAATTGCCCACGCCGCACATCGCGGCGAACTTGACCAGCGTCTTGATCGTCGCCGGCCCCGGCACGCCGACATGGATGGGCAAATCGATGCCAGCCTCCCGCAAGCCCCTCGCCCAGTCGGCCACGGGCTTCGCCTCGAACAGGAACTGCGTGGCGATGAAGCCCTCGATCCCGGCGCTTCTCAGCCAGGCTTGCTTCTCCTTGAGCGTCGCCGTCAGCATGGCCTCGCCATGGATGCGGGTGATATCGGGATTGCCTTCCGGATGGCCGGCGAGGCCAATGCGGCGGACGCCGTTCGCCTCGAACACGCCGGTCGACAGAATGCCGATCGCTGAGTCATAGATGCCGACGGGCTGGGCGGCACCCCCGCCCAGCACCAGCATTTCGGATGCCTCCGCCTCCTGCGCCAGGCTGCCGATCCGGGCCTTGAGATCGTCCAGGCCGCGGATGAAGCGGGCCGGGACATGCGGCACGGGCTCGAGCCCCGCCAGGCGCAGGGCCTTCGCCGCCGCCAGTTGGCCTCCGGTGTCGGCGGCATCGATCAGCGCCACGAAGACGCGCGTGCCCGGCGCCAGCCGATGGGCCAGCAGCGGCACCTTATCGATCTGGCGCGCGGTGATTTCGACCGACAGGCGCTTGAGAAATTGGGAAACGGGATCGGAGCTCATGACCGGTGCAGCTTTGATATATGCGCCCTAGACTACAGTGTCGCCGCCCCGATTGCGACAGCGCGGGAAAAAATTGCGACGAGGCAGCACTGTCGTTTTCCGCCCGCGGCATGGCGCTTATGGACATCTGTCCCGATCTCCGGCACACAGCGAGAAACGGAGTCTTTGATGTTCGGCGACAAGCCAGCCCAACTGCCGCAGCATTTCGCCCTGGTCATGGTGCCGGAATTTACCATGATGCCGGTCACGTCCGCCATCGAGCCGTTGCGCATCGCCAACCGGCTCTCTGAAAAAACCCTCTACCGCTGGACCATGCACTCGGCCGATGGCCAGCCGGTGGCCGCTTCCAACGGCATCCTCGCCATGGTCGACGGCGATCTTTCAGGCGTGCCCGAGCACGCGACCGTCATCGTCTGCGGCGGCCTCAACGTGCAGCGCCACGCCGACAAGCGCCTCATCGCGTGGCTCCGCAAGACGGCGAGGCGCGGCCACGACATCGGGGCTGTCTGCACCGGCGCCCATATCCTGGCCAAGGCTGGCCTGCTCGACGGCCACAAATGCACGATCCACTGGGAGAATCTGCCCGGTTTCGCCGAAGCCTTCCCCGAGATCGAGGCGACCGGCGGATTGTTCGAGATCGACCGCGACCGTTTCACTTCGGCGGGGGGCACCACGGCGCTTGACATGATGCTGACGCTGATCGCCAGCCAGCACGGGCCGGACCTCGCGTCCCAGGTGGCCGAGGGCATCCTGCATTCGCCCATCCGCCATCACAGCGAACACCAGCGCATGTCGCTCCCCGCCCGCATCGGTGCGAGGCATCCCAAACTCGTTGGCATCATCGCGGAGATGGAGAAGAACCTCGAAGACCCGCTCTCGCCCAGCCTCCTGGCGAAACAGGCGGGCCTTTCGACCAGACAGCTCGAACGCCTGTTCCGCCGCTATCTCGACCGCAGCCCCAAGCGCTATTACCTCGAACTCCGACTGAAGAAAGCCCGCTCGCTCCTGCTCCAGACCGAACTCTCGGTCATCGAAGTAGCCCTTGCCTGCGGGTTTTCGAGCCCGTCGCATTTCTCCAAGTGCTATCGCGCCTTCTACGGGCGGACGCCGTATCGCGAGCGCGGCATGCCGGTGATGGGGGAGGCGGGGTGAGAGTTTTTTCCTTCACCCCATGGGGTGAGGGAAATAAACTAACGTCCCA
>JANNSP010000293.1:0-1828 GCA_031402975.1 Hyphomicrobiales bacterium | reverse complement strand
CTGGCAATCGCTCACCATCGAGATGGTCTGGACTTCGTCCTTGAGCGCCGCGGCATCGTCACCGGTCAGTTCCGCTCCGGCGGCTGCCGATACCGACAACGCCGCCGTTGCGGCCAGTGCAATCACCCATCGTCTCACAGGCTTCTCCCCTTTGCCATCAACTCGTCTTTCGTCGCCTTGAAATCACCCGCCGCCCACCAGTCTTCCAGCCGCCCGAGTATAATCCCCATCTCCGGTCCGGGCGCCAGACCCGACGCGATCAGGTCATGGCCACCAAGCGGGAATTGCGGCTGGCGCCAGCGTTTCGGCAGATTGAGCAGGCGTTTCCAGGAGACATCCTCCAGCGGCGCCCGCGACCGGGCCCAGGCCACCTGTACCAGGTCGCGCCACGTTTCCGCGCCGATCTGATAGAGCACGATTCGCTGTTCACGGGGCCTGAGCGCCGGGCTGGGCGGCAGATAGAATTGCAGCCGCTCGATCCGCGCCGCCTCGGCATTGGACAGCCGAAGCCTGTCTCGCAGCCCCTCTGGCTCCCGAGCCAGCACCGCCAGCCGGAGTATCGGGTCAGGCGGCAGACGCGACAGCACCCGCCAGTCCGCTATATGCGGAAGGATGCGTTCGAGAATGCGCTGCTTCGCCATCAGCTTCAGGGTTGCCACCGCGCGCGGCGCCACGATCAGCCGCAGCAGTTCCTGGCGCAGGCGCTCCGCCGACAACCCATCAAGCCCGCGCCGCAGCCGTGCGCAGGCCGCAAGCCCCGCTCTGTCCGGCGCTCCCCTGCCATATCGCGCATGGAACCGGAAGAACCGGAGGATGCGCAGATAGTCCTCGCCGATCCGCTTCGCCGGGCTTCCCACGAAGATGACTCTTTTTCTCTGAATATCTCTGTAACCACCCGTAAAGTCATACACTTTCCCGCGCGCGTCGCAGAACAGCGCATTCATGGTGAAGTCGCGCCGCAACGCATCGGCCTGCCAGTCATCGGTGAATTTGACCTTGGCGCGGCGCCCATCGGTTTCGACATCGCGCCGCAATGTCGTCACTTCATACGGCCGTCCGCCGGAAATCACCGTCACCGTGCCATGATCGACGCCTGTGGGCACCACCTTCATCCCCGCCGCCTCGCAGGCCGCCGTCACCTGAGACGGTTCGAGCGTCGTGGCGAGATCGATATCCGCCAGTGGCTCGCCGAGCAGCGCATTGCGCACCGCCCCTCCCGCCACCCGCGCTTCCCCACCCGCCGAAGCGATCGCCGCAAAAACCGCTGTGAGGCCCGGCTCGCGCAGCCAGCGCGCCCGCGCCAGTTTGGGAAGCTCAGTCACGGTTCGTACAGGTGATGATAGAGATTGCGGATCATCGCGGCGGTGGCCCCCCAGATATAGCGGTCCCGCCACGGCATGGCATAGAAGTAACGCATCGCCCCCTTCCACTCGCGCGAATGGCGCTGATGGTGATCGGGGTTCATCAGGAAGCTCAGGGGAACCTGGAAAACGTCTGACACTTCATGCACATGCGGCACGATGTTGAATCCGGGTCTGAGCAGCGCCACGACCGGCACGACGCGATAGGAAGTGACGGTCAGATAGGTGTCGAGAAAGCCCAGGGGCTCCACGAACTCCCGCCCGATCCCGGTCTCCTCCTCGGTCTCGCGCAACGCCGCAGCGACCGGGCCATCGTCGCCCGCATCGATGCGCCCGCCCGGAAACGCGATCTGCCCGGCATGGCTCGTCAGATGATCGGTGCGGAGCGTCAGCAGCAGGTCGAGACCATCACCGCCAGCCACCAGCGGCACCAGCACGGCGGCGGGACGTGGCGCCAGACTGCGGTC
>JANNSP010000292.1:0-1921 GCA_031402975.1 Hyphomicrobiales bacterium | reverse complement strand
CAGGCCTTCGGCAAAATCCCGGTCAATTTCGGTGTGTTGGGGGTCGACCTGATGACGATTTCGGCCCACAAGCTCGGCGGTCCACCGGGTACGGCTGCGCTCATCGTCCGCGATGGCCTGCCGATCCAGCCGCTCATCCATGGCGGGGGACAGGAACTGCGCCGGAGGGCCGGCACCGAGAACGTTGCCGGTGCGTCCGGATTTGCAGCTGTCGCCACCGAAAAAATGCCCGATGTCAAAGTCTTGCGCGACCGGCTTGAGGCGGAACTTGATGCTGTCGTATTCGGCCGCGACGCCCTCCGGTTGCCCAACACCACCTGCTTCGCCGTTCCCGGCATGAGCGCCGAAACGCTCCTGATGAATTTCGACCTCGACGGGGTGGCGGTGTCGTCGGGCTCCGCCTGCTCGTCCGGCAAGGTCGCCCGCTCGCATGTGCTGGCGGCGATGGGGGTTTCCCCCGATCTGGCCCAGGCCGCCATCCGCGTCAGCCTCGGATGGAGTACCACAGCTTCCGACATCGACCACTTCATCGCCGCATGGCGCCGCATCGCCGCGCGCCACCGCGCCAAAGCCGCATAGGAACACCCATGGCCGATCTCGACACCATCGAACTTGTCCGCGACATCGACGTCGACAAGTACAAATATGGCTTCACCACCGACATCGAGTCCGATTTCGCGCCCAAAGGCCTGAATGAGGACACGGTGCGCTTCATTTCGGCGAAGAAGGGCGAGCCCTCCTGGATGCTGGACCTGCGCCTCGAAGCTTATCGCCGCTGGGAGCAGATGGTGGAGCCCACCTGGTCCCGCGTCCATTACCCGAAGATCGATTTCCAGGACCTCTATTACTATGCCGCGCCCAAAAGCATGGCCGGACCGAAAAGCTTGGACGAGATCGATCCCAAGCTGCTCGAAACCTATGCCAAGCTCGGCATTCCTTTGAAGGAGCAGGAGATTCTGGCCGGCGTCCGCAAGCAGGGGGAGAAAAGCGAGCTGGATGGAGACGAGCCGGGTCCGGGCCGCGTGGCCATCGACGCGGTGTTCGATTCTGTCTCGGTCATCACCACCTTCAAGGACGAACTGGCCAAGGCCGGGGTCATCTTCTGTTCGATCTCGGAAGCCATCCGCGAGCATCCGGAACTGGTCAAAAAGTATCTGTTCTCCGTCGTGCCGCAGGGCGACAACTTCTATGCGGCGCTGAATTCGGCTGTGTTTTCCGATGGTTCCTTCGTCTATGTACCGCCCAATACGCGCTGCCCGATGGAGCTTTCAACTTACTTTCGCATGAACGCCAAGAATACCGGGCAGTTCGAGCGCACCCTGATCATCGCCGACAAGGGCTCCTACGTCTCCTATCTCGAAGGCTGCACCGCGCCGACGCGCGATGAAAGCCAGCTGCATGCCGCGGTGGTCGAATTGATCGCGCTCGACGATGCCGAGATCAAATATTCGACGGTGCAGAACTGGTATCCGGGCGACTCGGAAGGAAAGGGCGGCATCTACAATTTCGTGACCAAGCGCGGCGATTGCCGGGGTGCTCGCTCCAAGATTTCCTGGACCCAGGTCGAGACCGGCTCGGCCATCACCTGGAAATATCCAAGCTGTATCCTGCGCGGCGACGAGTCGCGCGGCGAATTCTATTCGATCGCCATTTCCAACGGCCGCCAGCAGGTGGATTCAGGCACCAAGATGATCCATCTCGGCCGCAACACCTCAAGCCGCATCATCTCCAAGGGGATCGCGGCGGGCCGGAGCGACAACACCTATCGCGGCCTGGTTTCGGCTCACCGCAAGGCGCTCAATGCCCGCAATTTCACCCAATGCGACTCGCTGCTGATCGGCGATCAGTGCGGCGCCCATACGGTGCCCTACATCGAAGCCAAGACCTCGACGGCGCAATTCGAACACGAGGCCACGACCTC
>JANNSP010000291.1:0-5083 GCA_031402975.1 Hyphomicrobiales bacterium | reverse complement strand
GGGGGCGGTGCCGCGAGTCACGTCGTGCGAGGGACTCGCGGAAGCGCCCCCTCATCCGGCGCGTACCGCGCCACCTTCCCCCGCGAGGGGGGAAGGAGAGGAAGGGGTGATCATTTCCGGCGGTTGGTATCACTCGTGCCGGAGCGCCGCGATCGGGTCGAGTCTCGCGGCGCGCCTTGCCGGGAAGAAGCCGAAGACGATGCCGATGGCTCCCGAGAACACGAAGGCAAGCGCCACGATGCGGGGATCGGCGGTAAACGGAATGCTCAGGCCGTAGGCCGCGGCTCCCGCCAGCGCCAGTCCGAGGGCGATGCCGAGAATGCCGCCGAACAGCGCCAGCACGATCGATTCGACCAGGAATTGCAGCAGCACCTGATGGCCCAGCGCCCCGATCGCCAGGCGGATGCCGATCTCGCGGGTGCGCTCGGTCACCGACACCAGCATGATGTTCATGATGCCGATGCCGCCGACCAGGAGGCTCACCGCCGCGACAGCACCCAGCAGCCCGGTCATCAGCGTCGTCGTCGCCGTCAGCGTACTGACGATCTGGCTCATGTCGCGGACGGTGAAATTGTCTTCCTCCCCGGCGCTGACCCGGCGGCGTTCGCGCAGGATTTGCTCGACATCGGCCTGCGCATTCTTCACGGCTTCCGCCGATGCAACCGAAATATAGATGGTGGAAATGCGGTTGTTGCCGGCGACGCGCCGCAGATAGGCGCGGAGCGGCATGATCACGGTGTTGTCCTGATCCGTGCCGAAAGCCGATTGTCCCTTGGAAGCCAGAAGTCCGATCACCTCGCAAGACACAGCGCCGACGCGAATGCGCTTTCCGGTCGGGTCGGCGGCGCCCATCAGTTCGCGGCTAAGGCTTGCCCCGATCACGCAGACCGCGGCGCCCGAGCGCACCTCGCCGTCGGAGAATGGCCGGCCCGCCGTGAAGCTCCAGTCCTGCGCCACGAAAAACTCGGCATCCGTGCCGGTGACCGAACTGTCGAAGTTGGAAGAGCCGTAAACCACCGCTGCGGACTTGACCGAGGCAGGCGCCAGCGCCCGCACGTCGGCCAGGCTGGCGCGCAGCACCGCCACGTCGCGCTCGGTGAACGATCTGGCCTCCGAACCTCCGCCGCCCGGTCCGAAATTGCTCTGGCCGGGCCGGGCGATCAGCATGTTGCTTCCCAGCTTCGACAGATCCGCCGTCACCTTCTGCGTGGTGCCGTTGCCGATCGTCACCATGGCGATGACCGCAGCCACGCCGATGACGATGCCGAGCAGCGTCAGGATCGAGCGCAGCACATTGCGGCGCACCGACTGCATGGCGAGCTTGACGGCTTCCCACAGCATCAGGCGGCCTCGAGCTGAAGCTGATCGCTTTCGATCCGCCCGTCGAGAAACCGGACCACCCGCTGCGCGTAACCCGCCATGTCCTGTTCATGGGTGACCATGATGACGGTGAGGCCGCGATCGGCATTGAGGACGGAGAGCAGCTCCATGATCTCGTGGCTCCTCGCGGTATCGAGATTGCCGGTGGGCTCGTCGGCGAGCAGCACGAGGGGATCGGTCACGATGGCGCGGGCGATGGCGACGCGCTGCTGCTGGCCGCCCGACAATTCGGCCGGCGTATGATGCTCGCGGCCGCCGAGGCCGACCTGATGCAGGGCCTGGGCGGCGCGCTCGTGGCGTTCGCGTTTGGCCGTGCCGCGATAGATCAGCGGCAGTTCGACATTCTCGATCGCGGTGGTGCGGGCGAGCAGATTGTAGCCCTGGAAGACGAAGCCGAGATAATTCCGCCGGAGCAGCGCCCGGGCATCGCGCGTAAGGCCCGTGACATCGACGCCGCTGAACCGGTAGACGCCATGCGTAGGCCTATCGAGGCAGCCGAGAATGTTCATGGCGGTTGACTTCCCCGAACCCGACGGTCCCATCACCGCCACGAATTCGCCGCGCCCGATGGTCAGGTCGACGCCGTCGAGAGCTCGCACCAGCCCGCCGCCCTCGCCATAGACCCGGCTCACCCCTGCGAGCTCGATAAGCTTGCTCATCGCGCCGTCTGTTTCGCCGCCGTGACGACAGGATCGCCCGCCGCGATCTCGCCTTTAAGGATTTCCGTCCGCTCGCCATTGCTGGCGCCGACGGTCACTTCAACCGCCCTCGGCGCGTCATTTTCCAGAACCCAGACGGTGCGCTCGCCGTCGGCCGTATCCTTGTTGCGGGCCCGCTCGAAGCGCGGCATGCGCGGCATGAACAGGCGGGTGAGGCTGAAACCCTCGCTCTTCTTCGTTTCCGCTGGCGCATAGCGCAGCGCCGCGTTCGGCACCGTAAGCGCATCCTTGATTTCACGCACAATGATTTCCGCCGTGGCCGTCATGCCGGGCCTGAGCGACAGGTCCTTGTTGTCGACGATCAGCACCGCCTTGTAGGTAACGACGTTGTCCGTCGTCTGCGGTGAGAATTCGATGGTGCCGGTTTCGGCCGGGAAACTCCGTCCGGGATAGGCATCGACGGTGAAGCTGGCTTTCTGGCCGCTCTTCACCAGCCCGATATCGGCCTCGTCGATATCGGCCTCGACCTGCATGCGGGTCAGGTCTTCGGCGATGGTGAACAGGATCGGCGCCTGCAGCGAGGAAGCCACCGTCTGGCCCGGTTCGGCGCTGCGCTTCAAAACCACGCCATCGACGGGGGAGACAATGCGCGACTGGCCGACATCGGTCTGGCGCAGCACCAGATCGGCCTCGGCCACCGAAGCCTCGGCCAGGGCCGCCGCCACTCCGGCTTCGGCCCGGGCATGGGCGGCGCGCGCCGTATCCAGATCCTGCCCCGCCGACACACCTTTCTGGCGCAGCGTTTCGGCCCTGGCCAGTGCCAGCTTGCGCTCGGCCAAAGTGGCGCGCGCGTCCGCCACCTTGGCATTGGCGGATTGAACCACCGCGCGGGCCCTGGCCAACTGCGCCTCGACCCTCACCGTATCGAGTTCGGCCAAAACGTCGCCCTTCTTCACCTGGCTGTTGCTGTCGACCGTGACGCGCCGGATGATGCCCGACATCTCGCTCGACACATCGACCTGGGTGGTGGGCTGGATCTTGCCGGTGGCGGTCACCGTGATGACCAGATCGGCGGTGGTGGCGGGGCTTGTATCATAGGACATGGCGACAGGTTGCGCCGCCCGCTGCCACAGATACCAGCCGATACCCAGCGCCAACGCGGCCAACAGCAGAAGCCAGAGGACCTGTTTGGCCCGTTTCCGGCCACGGCTCCGCCGGTCGAGGCCCAGTGCCGCCTCGATCTCGCGGGGGTCCGGCAGCGTCTGAATGTTCATGTCCGATCCTTCTATAGCCTAATCAGGACGTTTCGGCTGGGAATTTCCGGCGCTGCCGGCCCATTAAAATTCATGTAATGAACTCCCCATGAGCCATGAATTCCTGTCCGCCGTGCTGTCGCGGGAAACAGCGCCGGCGTCCTCCCCGCCGTCCCTCGCCGAATTGGGCCTCGACGCTTTCGCGCCCTATCTGCTCAACCGCGCCGCCCAGCAATGGAACGCCGGTGTAGCCGACGCGCTCGGAGCCGCCGCCATGACCACCCCGCAGCTCCGGGTGCTGGCGGTGCTGTCGATCAATCGGAGCCTCACCATCAACCAACTGGCCGAATTGACCGTCACCGGACAGTCGACCATGAGCCGCACCCTCGATAGCCTCGAATCGCTGGGGTTGATCCGGCGGACTGCGCGCGAGAATGATCTCAGGGTCCGCGACATCACGGTCACCGAAGCGGGCCGCCAGCGCTTTGCCGAAGCCTGGCCCATCATGTTCCGGTGTTTCACTGAAGCCTTCGACGGCATCAGCAGCGCCGAGTATCAGGCGCTCGTCGCCATCCTGCACAAGATCATGGCGAACACCGCTAAAGCGCCCGGACCGTCCTGAGGGCGCCATCCAATTCGCTTCCCTCCTCATCCTTGAGCGCCACGGCAATGAGCCGCTTCATCCATTCGGCGCCATCGGTTCTTACTGTAAGCATGGGTGCGGTGGACAGGACGCGCTCGAATTTCGAAGTGCCGCGCGCATGGGTATCGGAATATCCCTTGACCAGCCGGCGGCTGTTAAGAATCTCCACCGCGAGATCGTAATTCAACGCGCCGTGTACGATCGCCAGATCGATCCACTGGCGCAGATGCCTGCTTTCGCGGGCGTGGCGAAGCGTCCGGCACCTTAATCTCTGGAGCGACGCCAAGGCATGGAGTACCACAAATCCGCGCAGCTTGAAGGTCTGGACACGCCGCCCCCGGTTGACGGCATAATCGATCAGACGGAACAACCGGGGCCGCGCCTCGATCCATGAACCGAGCCTCGCTGGCATCAGTCCCACGACTTCCTCGGCGCGGGGCCGCATGAATTCCGTGGCCAGGACGATCTGCTCCGCTCCCACGCCGATCTCGCGGTGAACGCGCGCGAAGCGCGACGCCCGCGACTTGAGATCGGCGACCGAGATGACGTCGTCATAGGCCATGGCACCGGCAATGTATTTCGCGGCGGCGAGGCAGAGCGTCCACCCCTTCTCTTCATTGTCAAATCCCCGAAATCGCGCGACGTGATCGAGATACTCGGTGGCATAATCCGTGTCCTGATAATCGACCAGCCGCGAGACGCCCGCGAACACCATCGCATGAACCGGAACCGGAAAGTCGCCGCGGATGCGCTCCAGCAAAGCATTCAGTCTGGGATGTGCGGCTTTGGCGGGTAGCGGCCTGAACAGCTTCTGCCGCACGGGAGGCAGCGACGGCGCGTCACTCTCTCCAGCGCGCGCGAAGGCGGCCGCGAAGGCCCGGAGACTGGGCTCGATGCCCTTGCCGCTTTGGCGGATCACGGCCTCGAAATCACCGCGAGCGAAAGGCAGTGCCCGCGATCCAGCCAACGCCCCGAACAGGCTGGCCGAAATGACGCTGCCCGCCTCTTTGGCTTGTGCATCCATATCAAAGCAGATCGTCCGCCGAGCGGCGAATTGCGCCGCATCCTCCACCTGTTTCGTTTGCCCGAAATGATGTCTTCACCTTCTGTGGGAAAATAGCGAATTCTTGCATGTCTGAATACTTACG
>JANNSP010000290.1:0-8170 GCA_031402975.1 Hyphomicrobiales bacterium | reverse complement strand
GACCCCAGGCACCCAGCGTCGGGCTCTCCCAGTCGTCCTCGACGAAGCGGATATCGTGCAGTTTGGGATCGATGCCGATGGCGTATAGCGAACCCAGGTAAAGCTCCTGCAGGTCGGGAGGCGACGGCTTGATGATCACCTGATACTGGTAATAGTGCTGCAGGCGGTTGGGGTTCTCGCCATAGCGGCCGTCCTTGGGCCGCCTCGACGGCTGGACATAAGCGGCGGACCAGGGTTTGGGCCCGACCGAGCGCAGCGTCGTCGCCGGATGGAAGGTGCCGGCCCCCATCTCCATGTCGTAGGGCTGGAGGATGACGCAGCCCTTGGCGCTCCAGTATTGGTGCAGCGTGAGGATCAGGTCCTGGAAATATTTCGCCGGCTCAAGCGCCATGAGTGGCGGTCAATGCTCGGGATGATAGATGCCGGTGCGCGGGTCCTGGCGCAGCTTGACCGTGGGGCGCTGGCCTGTCTGGGGCGGGATGGGCTGAGGCTTCAGTTCGGCGAAAACGCGCTTCAAGGCGAACAGCGCCATCAGCGCTGCGGCGGCTAAAGCGACGGACCTGACGAGCAACATCGAAACCTCCAGGATGGGGTGCCGGGCGATCATAGCCCGAATCTCGCCCACAATGCACGGGTTTCGAGCGAATCCAAGGCAGACGCGGCGATTTCGCCCGCATCGATGCCGAAGCCGAAGCGGCGCAGCAAGCCGTGCGGCGCGGTGATCGGGCGGAGCACCAGTTTGTCGCCGAATTTCTGGCGCAGCACATCGTGCAGATGGCCGATGCCATCGATCAACCCATGGTCGAGGGCCTGGCGGCCGGACCAGAAATCGCCGGAAAAAAGTTCGCTCTCCTCGCCCTTGAGTTTCCCCTGGCGCCGCGACCTGACCAGGCTCTTGAAGGCGTCGTGGACATCGGCCTGCAGAGCCAGCAGGCGCTTGATGTCCTCGGTCTTTTCCGGCTTGAACGGATCGAGCACCGACTTGTTCTCGCCCGCGGTGTAGACGCGGCGCTCGATGCCGAGCTTGGCCAAGGCCTCGACGAAACCGAAGCCCGCCGCTATCACCCCGATCGAGCCCACGATCGAGCTGTCGTCGGCATAGATTTCATCGCCGGAACAGGCCAGCCAGTAGCCGCCCGAGGCCGCCACGTCCTCGCAGAACACATAGACGGGAAGCGCATGCTCCTCGGCCAGCGCCCGGATGCGGCGATGGATCAGCGCCGACTGCACCGCCGAGCCTCCCGGCGAATTGACCGACAGCGCCACCGCGGCGATGCCCTTCTTCGCGAAGGCACGTTCGAGCAGACCGTTCACGTCCTTCATCGACAGCGCAGGGCGAAGCGGCGTGCCGGTGCCAATGGCGCCGTGCAGGCGCACCACGGTGACCACGGACACGGATTTGCGGAAGCGCAGGGGAAGGAAGCGGGACCAGTCCATGCCGCCTCACATAGGCAGCGGACGGGTGCGTCACAAGGTCAGCGCAGGCGCCAGGCCATGCCGTCGCGGAGGATGGCTTCGGCTTCGGGGGTGAATTGCGAGGTGCCGTCGTGGAGGACGAGGCCGGGGAGAAGCTGCATCGGGGCTTTCGAACCCTTGACGCCCTGGATGATCACCCGCGACGCCGCGGTGCCTTCGCGGGCGTAAAGCGGTGCGATGCGGATGTCGCCGAAGCGGTCCGACATGGTGTTGAGGAGCTGCCCCAAGGTTTCGGCGCGGTGCACGATGGTGACGGTGCCACGCAGCGTGACCATGGTGTGTAATACCTTGATCCACAGATCGAGATCGTCGGGACGGAAGGCGTGGGCCTGGGCCTTCAAGAGGATGGGCGACGGGGTCGATTTGCCTTCCTCGAAATAGGGCGGATTGGCATAGGCGTGGCTGAAGGTGCCATGCGCCGGCATCGAAATCAGGTCGCGGCGCAGCGCCTCCTTGATGTCGGCGTTGATGACCCGGAGATTGTTGCCGAAACCGTTGCGCCGGCCGTTTTCCTCGCACAGCATGGAATAGCGCGACGCGATCTCGATGCCGGTGACGTGACTTTCGGGGCAGCGGTTGAGGACGCAGAGTGCGGCGACCCCGGTGCCGATCCCCGCCTCGTAGATCGATTCGCCCGAGGCCACCGGAATGGTGGCGGCGAGGAACACCGCGTCGATCCCGGCGCGGTAGCCTTTCTCGGGCTGCAGGATCTGCAGGCGGCCGCCGAGAAACCCGTCCTCGGTCAGCGACGCCGGCCGTTGGCCCCCGGGCGGCGGCGGCGGAGGGGTGGAGAAAACCTGCGCAGTCATCTGCATTGCCGTCGGAGTTTAGCCGGAGTTGGTTAGCGAGGCGTTACCGGCGATGCGGCGGGCCGACTCAAGACTATCCGCCTCCACCATCAGACGCCGGGGAATGGCGCCGATCGAGCCTTCGACCGCACTCATGTGACTGTCCAGCAGCAGATGATCAATCCCGGCCTCATCGAGGAGATGGATGATATATGACAGATATACGAGATCGTTGCTGCGCAACAGTTCAATCATGGTTTAGCATGGTGGGGGCTTGCGCCGCTCGCGTCAACCCGCCACGCTGTCAGGCATGGGCCCGCGGCTCTATCATGGGGCCGGAGACTGAACAGGAAAGGCGGCCCATGGGCGTGGTCATTCGCTTCGAGGGGGGTGATCCCCGGAAACCGGCAAGCCTCGACCCGCTGTCGCGGTTGGTCGAGGCCGACATGGAGCGGGTGAACGAGGCCATCCTGGCCAGGGCCCACAGCCATGTCGAACTGATCCCGGAACTGGCCGGGCACCTGATCAAGTCCGGCGGCAAGCGCATCCGCCCGATGCTGACCTTGGCTTCGGCCAGGCTCTGCGGCTATCAGGGCGACCTGCATGTGAAGCTCGCCACCGCCGTCGAGTTCATGCACACCGCGACGCTCCTCCACGACGATGTGGTGGATGAGAGTGATTTGAGGCGCGGCAAGCAGGCGGCGCGGGTCATCTGGGGCAACCAGGCGAGCGTGCTGGTCGGCGATTATCTCTTAGGCCAGGCGTTCAAGATGATGGTCGAGACGGGATCGCTGGAAGCCTTGCGGATTTTGGCCAATGCGGCGGCGGTGATCGCCGAGGGCGAGGTGCTGCAGCTTTCGGTATCGCAGGATACGTCGACCACGGAAGACGCCTATCTCCGGGTGATCGGGGCCAAGACGGCGGCTCTGTTTTCGGCGGCGGCCGAGGTTGGCAGCGTCATTGCGGGGAGGCCCAAAACCGAACAGGCGGCACTTGAATCCTACGGCCGCAATCTCGGCATCGCCTTTCAACTGATCGACGATGCCTTGGACTATTCCGGTTCGCAGGAAATTTTGGGCAAGGGCGTGGGCGACGATTTCCGCGAGCGCAAGATCACGCTGCCGGTGGTGCTGTCGTTCCGGCGGGGGGCGCCCGAGGAGCGCAATTTCTGGAAGCGCACGCTGGAACTGGGCGACCAGACGGCGGACGATTTTCTCTATGCGCGGAAACTGATGGACCGCCACGGAGCGCTCGCCGACACGGTCGAACGCGCCAACCACTATGGCGACATCGCGCGCGACGCGCTCGCCATCTTCCCCGACAGCGAATGGAAGGCAGCGCTGCTGGAAGCGGTCGATTTCTGCGTGGCCAGGGTGTCGTGAGGCGAATTGCTTGCATTCGACACGGCGTGGCCCATTTTCATAGCAAAGGATGCGTTCCATGATTTTCAAAGCGATCGTGCATGAGGCGGAGGAAGGCGGATTCTGGGCGGAGGTTCCCGCCGTTCCAGGCTGTGCCACCCAGGGCGAGAACATGGAAGAACTACTCGCCAATCTCAGGGAAGCCATCGAGGGATGTCTTTCGGTTGATATTGTCCCGCCGAGATCGGACAGCGGCACGCGCGTCCTGGAAATCGCCATGTGAAGTCAATTTCCGGCAAAGCGCTGTCCCGAGCAGTCGAACGTCAGGGTTGGCGGTTGATGAGGATCGCTGGAAGTCATCACATCTTATGGAAAGGACGGGAGCGTGGCACGGCTTTCCATTCCCATTCACGGCAACCGGCCTCTCAAGTCGGGACTTGCCCGGCATTTGTTGAAACTGGCGGAAATTTCGGAAGATGAGGTTTAGGGAGCGCTTCCGATTTCTGCGTGGCGCGGGTATCGTGGAGGGCGGTTGCTCCCCCACATTTTGACACTTTTCACGTTCGGTGAGTATGTTGTTGGTCCGATACGAGGAGCCGAGCAAGCCGGCATGACTGCATTCAGGTTTACAGTCGATTTCGATGGCGAGGCCGGCGTGTGGTATGTGCGCGATACGACCTTGCCGGGTTTGCGAACGGAAGCCGACACTCTTGACGCCCTGGTCGCCAAATTGCGGATCATCGTTCCCGACCTTGTTGCCGCGATTGACAGGCCGCGCGGTGAAGCGGATGCCGACAAGGAAATTCCCATTGAGGTCATCCTGCACACCAATACGCAGGCGCGCCGCCCCGCCGCATGAACAAGGCCTTTTAGTCTAGGCGACCGGCCTTGCCCTGACATCGCCCAACCTGACTTTCTTGACCCACCATCGCGGATGGCTGGCGGCAATGTCTTCTGCTGCCGCCATGGCTCGGGGTTCGTCCTTGAACAGGCCGAAGCAGGTGGCGCCGGAGCCTGACATGCGGGGGGTGGTCCAGTGGCCGAGGGCTGCGAGGACCTGGCCGATGGCCGGGGCCAGTGCTGTGGCGCTGGCGGTGAGATCGTTGCGCCAGGTGGCGGGTTGGGCGAGGTCGAGGAGGCCTGCGGGCGCCGGGGTCATTGTCTTGAAGACTTCGGCGGTCGACACCTGAACTTGCGGATTGACCAGGACGGCGTCAAACGGTCCGATGCCGGAGAGCGGCATGATCCGCTCGCCCGCGCCTTGCATGCGGGTGGTGGCTGAGGCGAGGCAGACGGGGACGTCCGAGCCGAGGGTCATGGCCAGGTCCATGAGGTTTGGGACACGGAGATCGAACAGCCGGACGAGGCCCCGGAGAGTGGCGGCGGCATTGGCCGAGCCGCCACCAAGGCCTGCGGCGACGGGGAGATTCTTTTCCAGGCCGATGCGGACGGGTGGCAGATCGCCCAAGGCGCGCCAAGCTTTGGCGATGATGTTTTGACCGGTTGCCGGGAGCGCGCCGGCGAAAAGACCTGTCGCTTCGATCGCGAAACGGGGGGATGACTCGAACGTCAGAGTGTCGCCAATATCGGCGAAGGCCACGATCGAATCGAGGTCGTGCAGGCCATCTGCTCTGCGGCCCAGCACATGCAGCGCCAGATTGACCTTGGCGCGGGCAAATTCGCGGATGGGCAAATCAGCCGTTGGACTGATCGGTCTTGACTTCCGCCGGCTTGACCGGAGCCACCTCGTCGAGGCCCTTGGCCAGCTTGTCCTCGATCCGCTTCAGGTCATCGGCTTGCGGCTTGTTGTCCTTGGCGTGCTGCCTCTGGAACCTGGCCTCGAGCAGGCGCCCGACGCGCCAGTAGGCGTCGCCCAGATGCTCGCCGATGATCGGGTCCGAGGGCAGGAGCTCGACGGCGCGCTCGATATGGATGACCGCCTGCTCGTAGTCGCCCAACTGGTAATAGGCCCAGCCGAGACTGTCGACGATGTAGCCGTCATTGGGCTTGAGCTCGACCGCCTTCTTCACCATTTCCAGGGCTTCGTGCAGATTGAGTTTCTTCTCGATCATCGAATAACCGAGATAGTTGAGGACCATCGCCTCGCCGGGAGACAGTTCGAGAGCGCGGCGGAAACTCTTTTCCGCCTTGTCCCACTGCTTCTGGCGCTCGTAGGAAATGCCGGTGTAGTAGAACACCCGCCAGTGCTCGCGCTCGAATTTGCCGATGAGCGCCACCGCCCGGTCATAGGCACCGGCCGCCGCGGCATAGTCCTCGTTGTTGCGATGGATGTTGCCGAGCGTGACCAGCGCGTCGAAATTGCCGGGTTCGCGGGCGATGAGCGATTCAAGCCTTGCCTTGGCCTCGTCCTTGCGGCCGAGGCGTTGCAGATTGACCGCGATCTCGATCTCGGCGTTGGAGCGCAACACCGAGGAGGCGGGCGTCTGCTCATAGGCCTCGATGGCCTTTTCCGAGCGCTGGGTATCCTCGTAGATGTCGCCCAGCAAAGTCAGCGTCACCGGCCGGTCGGCGTTCATCGACAGAGCGAGCTGCGCGTAGAGCAGCGCCACGTCGACGCTGGGCTCGTCGGTCATGGCGGAGGCGAGCGAGAACAGCGCCTCGGCGGCCCCGGTGCCGGGGGTCGCGATGAAAGGCTCGGGCTTGCCGCCCCGGATGGCGCGGGCGAGCGCTTCCTCGGCCAGCGGATTTGGGTCGCCGCCCTCGATGAAGGCGGCATAGATTTTCGCAGCCTCGGCGCTGCGGCCGCTGCGCTCGAGGAAATTGCCGAAGGCCTGCATGACGCGGAGCGACGTGCTGGCCTGCTCATAGGCCTTGCGGTAGGCCGCCTCGGCGCGGATCGAATTGCCGAGATAATCGGCGATCAGCGCCTCGTGGAAGGATTTGAAATTGGCGAAGGCCTCGTTGCTGTCGAGCTTGTCGAGGGTGGCGAGGGCGGCGTTCAGATTGCCCTCGCCCGCTTCCGACCAGGCAGTGAGCAGCCTGGCGGTGAGTTCGCCCACGGGTGTGTAGCCGGCCTCATCGAAATGGCTACGCGCCTCCGCATAACGGCGTTGGCGGAATTCCTTGAGGCCGAGCACGATGCGGGCCATGCGCTGCTGGCTGTTGAACGACAGGACACGCTCCGCCAGGCGTTCGGCGCCGCCGATGTCACCTTCGGACAGCGACAGCATGAACACCTTTTCGATGAGCACCGGGTTGGCGGCGTCCGAATCAAGCGCCTTGGCGAAATATTCCGACGCGAGGTCGTTGTCGCGGAGCTTGGAGGCCGAGCGCCCGGCCAGATAGCTGCCCGACAGCGTGGGCAGGTCGGCCAAGGCAATATTGGCAAAAAATCCAAAAGCCAGAACCGCTCCCGCGGCCCTAAATGTCAGTGTCGTCATCAGCATCCATCTCTAGGAAGGGCAGCCTCGCGCTGCCCGAAGCACCAAATCATTTGCGTAAAATGAGGTTTTTTGACGAAACCCGCAACAAAAAACGGCGCTCCGGACGGGGAGCGCCGCAAGACAGGGGACGGGAGACTTACTGGGTGAGCAAAACCTTGGCCGGGGTCTTGAGTTCGACGGGTTCGGGAAAGGAAGCGAGGTTCCAGTCGAGCTTGACGAACAGGGTGGCGTTGCCGCTCATGTTGAGGCTGTCGACGACCATGGGGAAATAGGGCGACGTGGTGTTCATGTTGCCATTGGCCCACACGGTGAGATTCTGCTTGGGTGTATAGATGGCGCCCATGATGTTGAGGCTGCCGCCGCTCGATATGTAGTTGACGTTGCCGATGCCGGTGGTGCGATCCTGCATGATGGCGAAGCTTTTGTAAGCCGTGGTGGACGCTATCGCCGTCGCCGCCGTCGGGGCCTTGAGATTGACCGTGGCGCCGGAGGTGAAATCGACATTGCTGACATTGCCGGTGAGATAGAAGGTGACGCCCGCGGGCGCGTTGAGGGTCGACTGCGAGTCGATTTTCAGGTCGCCGTCCTTGATGATATAGAGTCCCGGCGCCAGATTGGCGACCGCGTGGGTTTTCAGTTCCAGACCGCCGCAATAGACGCCGGGGGTCAGGGCGGCCGTAGCGTTTTTCACCTGCCTGTTGTTGAAGTTGCAGGCGCCGACCGTCGGCATCACCAGATTGCGGTAGGGATCGAGCTTGGAGGTGCAGCCGCTGGCGGGATCCGGCTCGAAGCCCGAGCCGGCCCAGCCGCCGACCGAGCAGAAATCCTCGGCTTCGGCATAGGCGCTGCCCCAGGTCCGCATGGCGGTGGTGTGGTTGGAATTGGCCTGCACCGTGCAGACCGACGCCATGAATTCCGAGTTGCCCTGGAAATACACCGCTTCCTGCTTCGACGGATTGAGCGACAGCAGGCACATGTAGCTGTCCTTGTTGAAGCCGACCTTGGTGTGAACGGTGAAATCGAAATCGTGGTCCTTGTCGCCGGACTGGTTGCCGCCATTGTTGTTGGGATCGATCAGCGCGTCATCGGGAAGCGCGTTCAGCACGTTGAGGAAGGTGCCCTTGACGCGGGCGTTGATCGA
>JANNSP010000289.1:0-11692 GCA_031402975.1 Hyphomicrobiales bacterium | reverse complement strand
GCGAAGCGCCGGATGAGGGGGCGGTTCAGCGAGTCAACTGCCAGATGCCACGCGCTGCACCACCCCCTCATCCGTCTCGCGCCAAAGCAGCCAAGCCTGCGCAGGCTGCGCAAGCTTGCCTGCGTGGCGCGATCCACCTTCCCCCGCGAGGGGGGAAGGGCAATAGTTGAATTTTCCCATCCATGACCTGGCACAAGGGGTTCCGCACCAAGCCGCCGAAATACCGGCCCGTGGCCGTGGTCGATATCGGCTCGAACTCGGTGCGCCTCGTCGTCTATGACGGCTTGCGCCGCTCGCCCACGCCGGTGTTCAACGAGAAAATCCTCTGCGGCCTCGGACGTGGCGTGGCCCTGACCGGCAGACTTGGCGATGAAGGGATCACCCGCGCGCTGGCCGCACTCCGGCGCTTTCGGGCGCTCGCCCGCCAGATCGGGGCGAAGCAGGTGTTCGCGGTGGCGACCGCGGCGGCGCGCGAAGCTTCCAACGGGGCGGAATTCATCGACCGCGCCGAGGAGGCGATCGGTGTCCATATCGATGTGCTGACCGGCAAGGAGGAAGCCCGCTATGCGGCACTCGGCACCATCGCCGGCATCCCCGGCGCCGATGGCATCGCCGGCGATCTGGGCGGCGGCTCGCTCGAACTGGTCGATATCAAGGACGGCAAACTACGCGATGGCATAACGCTGCCTCTCGGACCTTTAAGGCTGATCGATATGTCGGGCGGCTCGATCGCCAGGGCCTCGAAGATCGTCGACGAATATTTCGACAAGGCAAAAATTCTCGACAACCTCAAGGGCCGCACCTTCTATGCCGTGGGCGGCACCTGGCGCAACCTGGCGCGGCTTCACATGGCGCAGAACAAATATCCCCTCCATGTGCTGCACCATTATACCATGACCAGGAGCCAAGCCTCGGGCGTCGCCGATCTCGTGTCGGGACTGTCGGCCTCCTCGCTCAAGGATATCCGCGCCGTATCGCGCAGCCGCTCCGATACCTTGCCCTATGGCGCCCTGGTGCTGCACCGCCTGCTCGAACGTGCCAAGCCGAAGAACATCGTCGTGTCGGTGCTCGGCGTCCGCGAGGGGCTGCTCCACGCCAAGCTGCCGCGCCGCAAGATGAAGGACGACGCGCTTCTGTCGTCGTGCTGGGATTTCGCCCGGCGTTATGCGCGCTCGCCCGCCCACGAACTCGAACTGTGTGACTGGACCGACCAGCTTTTCGGCATTGGCGGTCTCAAGGAAAACGACGGCGAGCGGCGGCTGCGCTATGCCGCCTGCCTGTTGGCCGATATCGGCTGGCGGGCTCATCCAGATTATCGCGCCGAACGCTCGCTCGGCATGATCTCGCAGGCGGCCTTTGTCGGCGTCGATCATCCGGGCCGGGTGTTCCTGGCGCTCACCGTGTTCTACCGCTACGACGGCGAGAAGACCGAGGACGGCCTCATGCGCCTGCTCGATGAAGACGCCCATGTCCGCGCCCATCTGCTCAGCAACGTCTTCCGCCTCGCTTATATTCTCTCGGCCGCGATGCCCGGCATGCTGCCGAAAATTGGCCTCAAGCTCGCCGACAACAAGACGCTGCTGCTGACGCTGCCCAAAAAATTCGCCGATCTCGCGGGTGAAAGAGTCGACAAGCGCCTGGCGGGGCTCGCCGCCGAAATGGGGCGAACGGGGAAATTGCTGGTAGTGTAGCGCTTAGTCGTGGACGCCGCCTGGCAACGCATCCGCGATGCGCGGGATTCCTTTACTTCGGCATCGCGCCGCTCATGTGGCAAAGCCGCCTGACAGCCGCGGCCGCCGTGGCGAGGTCCTGCATTTCATGGTCCGGACAGCCGGCGGACGGCGCAGCGCCGAACCAACTCAGGCGTCCTTGCGCCGCCAGCCTGCCGAACAGACGGCCGCGGTCGGCCGACACCTCGATCAATCCCGTCTCGAACAACCAGGCGATCGATGTCGAAAGCGCCGACCTTCCTGTGTGCTGCGTCGCGCGGTCATACAGCCACTCGGACATCCGCCATGCCAATGTCCGGCGTTGTGGCAGCGCGTACACACAGACCGGTTTTCCGGCGGAGAGCGCGTCGGCCACCATGGAGACGCTGTCGCTCGTCACCACGATTTCATCGGCCATGCCGATCCACCGCCAGTATGAATTGTCCGGTCCGTGGCGATAGCTCTCGACACGGTGTGGCGGCGGCAAGCGGCGGGCAAACACCTGGGTGACCGCGCTCTGTGTCCGGGGGCTTGCAACGATGACAAGCGTGCCGCCGATCCGCCCGGCATGGCGTTCGAGATCCGCCGCCATTGTGGTGGCGGCCGCGGCATCCAGCCGATCGGGAGAGCTGCTGGCGCCGAGCAACACGACGATCACCGGACGCTTCAACGCGTCGGCGCCCAAATCCGGGAGACAATCCTGCCGCGGAACCTTGCCGGTGAGAGGAAGGTTCAGGACAACGACGTTCGGTGCCTGTGGCAGACGGTATTGCGCAGTGGTCAGGACGAGATCGTAGTGAGCGGCCGATCCCCATGGCCGCCCGAGCACAACGATTCTGGTCTTGTTGCCTGACAGGTGGCGAACCTGTCTGGCGGCCCGCGCGCACAACGCCTCGCCGCAGAATATCAGATCCGGCCGGGGACGAAGAAGGCAATCCGACTTCCGCAAGTCCAGGAGCCGCAATGCTACAAAGGAAATGTTGGGTGGCCGGAACACCAGTTTCTTGGTGATCGACGGCCATTCCAGAGCCTGAGCAAGCGACAGCATCTGATGGTAGTCGCCAATGCGCCTGTGCCACAGGATCCAGATGATTGGCAAAGCGCCGGGCTCTTGCGCAACGTGCAAACTTTTCTCCAAGCCCATCAAACACCGGGATACAGATTATGTGCGAACCCGGGAAGTAGCCGCGGCCCCGCCAACCGCCCGCATCGTGACTGAGTATTTTTGCTTGCTGTTCGCCACTCTGGCTCCGGTTTCCTCCATCACGCCCATATAATTCGCCAGAAGGCCTGAGAGCACATTGTCCCATTTGTAGTCCAAGGCGCGCTCCAGCGCTTTGGCACCCATTGTGGCGCGAAGGTCGCGACACGCGATCAATTGGCCGATTCTGTCGATGAAGTGCCGCTCATTCCGCGCGCTAGCCAGGAAGCCGGTCTTTCCATCGACAACCAGTGAACTGCTGCCGCTCGCATCGGCGCAAACCGCCGGCAATCCGCTGGCCATGGCTTCCAGCGTGACATTTCCAAAGGTCTCGCTCTCGCTGGGAAAGACAAAGACATCGGACGAAGCATAAGCGCGGGCCAGGTCCTCGCCATGCAGGAAGCCCGCGAAGATGCTGTCCGGCAAGGCGGCCCGCATGGCGGCCTCCTCCGGCCCGTTGCCCACGATCATCGAGCGGAAGCGCAGGCCGCCGCGCTTGAGGCCATCAAGAATGCGGACCAGCAGCCCCGTGTTCTTTTCCTTCACCAGCCGGCCCACATAGGTGACGATCACGTCATCGCCGGCAACGCCAAGCTCGCGGCGCCACGCAAGACTCCGCCGGTGGGGATTGAACAAGTGAGTGTCAACTCCACGCGACCAGACTTGCATGCTTCGCGTGATGCCTTCCGCCCGAAGAATCTCCATCATCGATTCGGAAGGGGGGTAGATCCGGCTGCATCGCCCATAGAAGTGTCTGAGGTACTTCCTGCCGAGAGGCTCAAGCGCGCCGATACCGTAGTATTTCAGATAGGTGTCGTAACGCGTGTGGTAGGAGGCGACGACCGGCACATTCCAGCGCTCTGCCAGTCTGAGGGCCTGGTATCCGAGAATGTCCGGCACGGCGATGTGAAACAGGGTCGGGCGAAACTGTTCGAGCCTGCGCCGGACCTGCGATGTCATGCCCAGCGACATGCGATATTCGGGGCGAGAGGGAATGGGAAACGACGGGACGGACAGGAGTTCGCCCACGGCATCCAACGCGGCCGCGGGCCCGGTCGGCGCCACGACCAGGACGGGGATATCGCGGCGCTGCAGAAAATCGACAAGCCGATTGAGCGTCAGAGCCACGCCATCCTTGATGTAGTTATAGTTGCCCGTAAACAGCGCGACACGCAGCATGGGGTCGCGCGCCAGCGGCGAGGCTTCCGGTTCGGAGCTGTAGTTGAAGGCAGCGGGCCGCCTGGACGAAAGGAAACCATCGATTGAGTTCATTCCTTCGCTCCATTCGCGGTACACGCTCTCCGGCGGCTGTGCCGGCGCGAAACCTGGATGACCGAAGTTCGGAAGGTAGTTGTCCATCTTTACGGTCGGATGACATTTGTTTGACAACCGAAGACTTTATCTCGCGCGATGGCTTGGCGGTGCCGTCACGACGCGGGCGACAAGCGCGGCGGCATGCGCTGAACCACTTCAAGCGCGTCGTGACGAATGTAGTTGCGCGCCATCGCATCGCGCAGCGTCGCTTCGTCGACCAGGCCCCTCTCCAGGCACTCGCGCAGCAGCCCGAAGAAAAATGCTTCCTGATTGCGATCGGGATGCCTTGCATAGCGTCCGAGCAAGGCATGATCGCCGAACAGCTTGCGGCGCATCCGCATGATCCAGCCGATCACCGGGACATATTCCGTGGGCGTGTAGTCGACCGGCAGGCCCGTCTTCCACGGCTGGGTGCGCCGTCTCGTATTGTGCAGCATCCTGGTAGCCGCCGTCAGCCGGTCGAAGTCGTTCCACACGTCCTCGAAGGTGCCGATGGTTTCGGGGGGCTCCAGGCGCAGCGAGATCCAGTCGTGATAGTCTCTCTTTCCCTCGAACAGTTCCTCGAAATCCCGCTCGACGTTCCAGTGGGCGAGTTTCGCGCAGTCGAGCAGCATGACGCTGGTCGCGAAGGCGCCACTCTTGAAGTTCGACTTCCGGCAAAGAATGGCCTTTCCTTTCATGTCGCGGTTGAGCAGCTCCCATACTTCGCCGACCGCGAAGACGTCGGGGTCGACAACCAGCGCGCGGCCGCGATACCCCATCAGGGCCGGCGGAAGAAACCGCACCAGCGTGAACGACTGGAGATCGTCGTTCCGCCATATCCGCTTGACGCCGTGCCTTCGGTAAGATTGCCCTTCCCTGGCGCGAAAACAGCCATAGTCCTCCTGGCGGATCGTCGATACGTCGAACTTGTCGGCGTGGGCGGAGTTACGCATCATCGAATATGCCGAGACGATGGCCCCGATTGACTGTTTGTCATTCGTCTGTATGAAAATTCGCGGGCGGGGCGGCTCGGTGGCTTGGGACTGTCGCATTATTTATTCGGCTCTGTTGCGGGCGGATGGCGAAACAAACAATGAAATGCAAAGCTTTGATGACGATGCGTGCGGCATTTTGCCCGAACCGAATCCACCGGACTGCATCCGCCATCGCTTTGCATCCCGATGACCATTGGCTACGAAGGGCCGCAGGAAATTGTCTCGATGGCCATGCCCAACGACCGGCGCGATTGACGAGGATGGGATCGCCTCGAACCTGGTTGCTCGCTAGTCCGCATGCGGGAGACAACTCACAGCTCCACGCTTTGGCCAACGCGCTGGGTTGGCCATACGAGGCCAAACGGCTGGCCTATCGCAATTTCGAAAAGTTCCTGAGGTTGCTGAGCCGTCCGACGCTCTCTGCGGTGAATGCAGAGTTGTCCGACCCGATCGCGCCGCCATATCCCGATTTGATCATCGCTGCGGGGCGGGCGGCCGAGGCCGTTGCGTTCTGGATCAGGCGCCATGGCAACCGTGACGTTCGGGTGGTTTTCATCGGCACGCCGTGGAGCTCCCTCGACAAGTTCGATCTGGTCCTGGCGACACCGCAATACAGTCTGCCGAACCGGGCCAACGTCATGCAGAGCTGGTTGCCGCTACACGCGGTTCATCCCATGTCGTTGGGGTCCGCCGCCCGCACATGGTTGCCGCGCCTGCGGCACCTGCCGCGGCCGTGGATCGCGGTTCTGGTGGGCGGCAGCAGCGGACCTTATGTCTTTGGGCCGTCCTCGGCCGAACGGCTGGGCAGAGAAGCCAGTCAATTCGCGAAGTGTTGCGGCGGCTCGCTGCTGGTCTCGACGAGCGCCCGCACCGGCCGCCCCGCTTCGCACGCCCTTGCGGCGGCGATCGCCGTGCCCCACTACTTTTATGGCTGGACGGATTCCGGCAAAATCGACAATCCATATCTGTCGTTTCTGGCGCTCGCCCAGCAGATCATCGTGACGGCCGACAGTGTCTCGATGATCGCGGAAGCCTGCGCCACCGGAAAACCGGTGCTGCTTTTCGATATCGATGAAGGCAAACAATCCATGCGAGCTGAAGAGAGCCGGCCGTCCTCAAGCGGCGCCCTGCCGCCGCCGCATTGGCGTGGACGAAACCTCGCAAGCACCGCCTTCCGGCTGGCCATGCGCTTTGCACCGCCCCGATGGTCGCGGGATTTGCGTATTGTCCACGGCAATGTCGTGGCAGCCGGTTTGGCAAGCTGGATCGGCGAAGCGCCGCGCCTCAGGAGTGCCGCGGCCGTTCCGCCCGACCTGGAACAGGCGGTGTCGCGCGTCCGCGCACTGTTTTGCCCATAGTGCCGAGAGCGCTTGCACTCCTCCGTGGCAGACTGTGGAAACAGCTGCTCGTTCATGCCGAGCAGTTTGCCTATGATGTCGCGGGGTTGCCCATGGCGCTGGCGCGGCCCTCTCAGCATTCCGAGGAACCCGCTGCCTATCTTCACGCCGTCTATCGAAACCATTTCTGGCGCCTGCCGGCCGGACCGCTGAAGGCGATCGCGGCGGGAATCGCATGGCCTCTCGCTCTCGCCGTCACAATTATTCAGTACACCTTGCGCAATGGAGCGGCCATCCAATCCCGGACAGGCACGTCCATCGGGCGGCAGGTCACAGGGCAAATTCACTGCGCGGCGCGTCATTCCATAGCACCTCCATGGTACTACATGTTCGAGCTGTTCGAGAGTGATCGCCAGCGCCGGGCGGCGCTCTATCTGACGGCGCATGAGACGATCGCGGCCGCATATGTTCTGCTGGAGCCGCGCGACGGCGCCGATGAACTGGCGGACAAAGTCTGGTTTGCCGCCCACTGCCGGGCCCACGGGATCGATGCTGTCCCGGTGTTGTTCCATGCCTCTGCCGGCACAATCCGTTTTGCCGAAAGCGAGGCCCAAGAGCTTCCCGAAGCCGATCTTTTCGTCAAGCCCAGGCGTGGAAATGGCGGCCACAACGCCGAGCGCTGGGACTTCGTGGGGAAGGATTGCTTCCGCAACAGCAAAGGCGAAGTTATGGGCCGGGAGGCTCTCCTGGCGCGCTTGGCCAGCCAGTCACTCGGCGAAGACTATGTCGCGCAGCCGCGGCTGATCAATCATCTCGCGCTGGCGGATATCAGCAATGACGCCCTGGCTACTGTGCGCGTGCTGACCTGCCGCACCGGGCCGGGAGAATTTGAAGCGACGAATGTGGCGTTCCGGATGGCGATCGGAAGCAATTCCGTTGTCGACAACTTCCACCAGGGGGGCCTCGCCGCGCCGGTCGATCTCGCAACCGGCCGGATCGGATTGGCCTCCGACATGGGTACAAGACCGCACATGGGCTGGCGCGACGCCCATCCCGTCAGCGGTGCGCGGTTCACGGGACGCATCCTGCCGCACTGGGACGATGTGCTGGACCTCGCCCGCCGCGTCCATGCCACATTTCCGCATCGAACCGCGATTGGCTGGGACGTGGCGATGCTGCAACACGGCCCATGCATCATCGAGGGCAACGGCAAACCCGATCTCGACATCCATCAGAGAGTGGAACGGCGGCCCTTGGGGGGCCAACGCATAGCGGAACTCCTGGCGGTCAATTTGCGCAGGACGCTTCGGTAACCTGTCAGCGCGTCTGCAAGCCGGGCCTGCGCCATGCGGCGATCGCCTTGCCGGTCCAGCCGGAGAGAAACTCCAGGCGCTCGCGCCGCATCGCAAAGCACGCACTCCAGAATCGAAACGCCGTGAAGGCGACGAGCAGGGCGAACGGCATCCACACGCTTGTCCAGATAGACGCGCCGTTGCTGATTGTGGCGATCGTGCCCTGCTCAATGAAATGGTTGTAGGCAAAAAGCAGGATCATGGCGCTCCCCAGATTGTAGGCCCGGTGGGCCCGGTTGCGCGCCAGCGCGAACGGGATGGCGAGAAATGGCAGGAACGGGATCGTCAGCATCCTGACCAGTCGATTGTGCAGCTCGGCCTGCATCGCCAGTACCGAGGAGCCGGACGGCGGATGGGCCTGGCTGGCGACGAGTTCCACGAGAGTGAGTTCCCGCTCGTCGATGCCGCGCTGGCGGAACACCTTGTCGCTCAACCGGCCGATCGGCGTGTCGGCGACGGCGAACTCGCTGACCGTGAGCGATCTCGGAGCGGTGGGTTCTTCCTCGGCGCGAGGATCGAGTTTCATGACCAGGCCGTTTTGCAGCCGGAGCGTTGGCCTGATCTGCCCTTCGACATCGATGAGCTGTCCCTCTTGTGCCGTCAGTGTTGTGGTAGCGCCAGCGCTGCCTCTGTCATCGTAGATGAAGACGTTGAAAGCCTTGCTGTCCGAGCGGTCCAGCCGGTCGAAGATGAAGGTGCGCGTGCCCGCCTGCATGAACACGCCTTCTTCGGCCAGATAGAAGATCTCGATATTCTGGATGGCGAAAAGCGCCGACCGGTAGGCGTAGCGGCCATGGGGTTGCAACCATCCCACGACGGCAATGGATGCCATCAGCGACGCGATGGACAGATAGGCCACGGGCAGCGACAGCCGGTGCAAACCAATTCCCGCGGCCGAGAACGCGGCAATCTCGTTGTCTCGCGACAGGCGATTGAAGCCCAGGAGGACACCGAGAAACAAGGCGACGGGGATCGCCAGCCCGACATAGTATGGCGACAGATAGGCCAACATCTCAAGCACGGCGAACAGCACGTTGCCCTTGCCCATCGTATTGTCGAGGAGCCCCACAACGCGCTCGGCCAGCAGGAATGCCAGGCCGATGCCAAAGGTCGAGGCCAGCGGCACGATCACCCGGCTGGCAATGTAGCGGTCAACGGTGAGTGGCAACATTCCTCTCCTCGCCACAGGCGAATTCGGCAGGTGCTGGACACGTATCGGGAGAAGTATGACGATCGCGTGACTGTCGTGAGCGACTCCAGAGTCACATTCATCATTTCGACATGCAACTGCTGAAGAGGAAGATCGACGGAGGCCCGCAGCCTGCGACATCCATAAACCAAGTCAACAAACTCCACGAAATGCAACCGCTTTCCGCCGACACTCTTCGCACCGGGTTCCGCATCGCCGCCGCCGCGGCGGGCCGGATTCTGCCCGAGAGCCGGAATGTCGCGCTCGAACGCTGGTTGCGAGGCTATGAGGAAGCTGGAAAACTGGCTCGCGCCGACGCCGCCATTGTTTCGTTCGGCAAGAGCGGGCGCACCTGGCTGCGTGTTCTGCTGTCGCGATATCTGGCGCGCCGCTACGGTCTGCCACCTTCCGCCGTGATCGAGTTCGACGATTTCAACCGGCGCAACCCGCAAGTCCCCATCCTCCTCTTCACCCATGACAATTATCTGGAGGACTACACCGGTTCGCGCGGGAAGTTTGACAACTACGGGCGCTCGAAAATCGTGCTGCTGGTCCGCGACCCGCGCGACACGGCGGTCTCCCAGTACTTTCAGTGGAAACACCGCATCCGGCGCCGCAAAAAGATCATCAACGGGTATCCGCTTGCGGACAAGGGCGTCTACGATTTCATCGCGGGCGAGGCGGCCGGCGTCCCCAAGATCATTGGTTTCATGAACGCCTGGGCGAAGGAGATGAACCGTTTCCCGCAATTGACACTGGTGCGGTACGAGGATCTGCGCGCCGACACAAATCGGCAGCTGGCCCGGTTGCTGGCATTCCTTGGCCAGTCGCCGGCGGAGACCGAACTTGATGATTGTGTCTCCTACGCCTCGGTCGAAAACATGCGGCGCATGGAACGCGACAATGCGGAGAAGCTGAGTTTCAACATGCGTCTCAAGCCCGTCGATGCCAATGACCCGTCAAGCTTCAAGGTGCGCCGGGCAAAGGTCGGCGGCTGGCGCGACTATGTGACGCCGGAGGAAGCCGAACACGTGGACCTGATGGTGCGGACCACGCTGTCTCCGGTTTTCAACTACGGCGAGAATCGAAAATAAAAGCATGGGCGATCGGTTCCGCAACATCGGCGATCTCGGTATAGGCATCTCGGCGGAGATGGTGCTGGGCGCGATCGCGCCGTTTGTCCAAGCCAGGGCGTCATGGATCGATCGGCTCAAATCGATTGCGTGGCTGCGCCATGGAACGGTGAAGCGCGTGGCCGCCAAGTTGCGCCACGGCGGCCGCCGCGACGCCGCAGTCATTGAAAGCGAGTACGACACGGCCTGGTCGCGGCGCTATGACGCCTATGACCTTGAGGCTGGCTGCAGAAAGCCGGAGCCCTGGATCTATGGCCGGCGGCCCATGGCTGTGGACAGAGCCGGCGTTCCCCGCATGCGGAGCGTCATGCTGGCCGGCGTGCTGCGTACCCTGAAACCCAGCCGCGTGCTGGAAGTGGGGTGCGGCAACGGGATCAACCTCCTTCTCCTCGCCGGGGCATTTCCGGACATCGAATTTTTTGGACTGGAGCTAACCAGCGCGGGACACCGCGTTGCCTGCGAGTTGCAGCAGGCGGATGAGTTGCCGCGGGCGCTGGCGAAATATGCGCCGGAGCCGCAGCGCGACGCTGAAGCCTTCCGGCGCATCACCTTCCTGCAGGGCGATGCCACGCGGATGCCGTTTCCCGACGCGGCTTTCGATCTTGTCTTCACCGTCCTCGCGGTCGAACAGATGGCACGCAACCGGGACACCGCACTGGCGGAAATCGCGCGGGTGAGCCGCGGTTACGTTCTCAACCTCGAGCCCTTCGCCGATGCCAATCGATCTCTCTGGCGGCGTCTCCATGTGGCCGCCCGGGATTATTTCAAAGGCGCCATCGGCGACCTGCCGCGCTACGGTCTTTATCCGCAATGGGCGACGGCGGATTATCCCCAGGAACTCCAGCTCGGCACCGCGCTGGTGCTCAGCCGCCGTCAGCGAAGCTCAGGTCCGGACCCGCTTCCCGAAGTTAGGCCTGGCGGCTGAGCGGTAGCTATCGGCTGGAATATTCTGTCGAAGAGGGGGCCAACGAGCCGCGCCCCGGCGATGCTGAGATGATCTTCGTCGCGATACAGCAGATGTCCGTCTTTCTCCACCAGACAGGACTGTTCATCGCACAATCTGTCGGCCGGGTGGAGCAGGCGGGCGCCATGTTTCTGGGCGGCGGCCGCGAGGACGCGGAGCGACGGTCCCTGCCGCTGCCGGACGGCGTCGCGGCTTGGCGCCATGTCGATGGTCCGGTTCCGCCACGCGGCGCGGGCCCGGACATAGGGGACGTCGTAGCCGATTTCCGGAGCGGCGGAGACCAGGACGGACCTGGCGCCCGCGGCGGTCAGCGCCGTCAATGTCGCATCCAGGCGCTGGGCGACCTCCTCCGACTGGTCGTCGATCTCGATCGGCTGTTCCGGATCGAAGAACGGACCTTCGTTTGTCAGGTTTGTGCCATTGACATAGCGGGGCCAGCGGGCGGTCATGATGACGAGGCCAATGCCGCGCTTGGCGATCAGGTCGAGCACGGCGGCGCTGGTGGGCTTGCAGGCC
>JANNSP010000288.1:0-46741 GCA_031402975.1 Hyphomicrobiales bacterium | reverse complement strand
CCATGTGCGGCAGGAGTACGGCTTTCTTGGCTCTAAGCAATCTCGGATTCACCGCCGGTTCGTGTTCGAACACGTCCAACCCGGCGCCACCAAGTTCGCCCGCTTCCAGCATGCGGGCCAGGGCGTTCTCGTCGATCACCTCGCCTCGCGCCGTGTTGACCAGGATGGCAGTCGGCTTCATCAGCTTGAGCCGCCTGGCCGATAAGAGGTGATAGGTGGCGGGCGTATGCGGGCAGTTGATCGAGACGATGTCCATGCGCGCCAGCATCTGGTCGAGGCTCTCCCAATAGGTGGCTTCGAGTTCCTCCTCGATCTTCGCATGGACGGGCTTCCGGTTGTGATAATGAATCTGCAGCCCGAAGGCCTTGGCCCGCCTGGCGAGTGCCGTGCCGATGCGGCCCATGCCGATGATGCCGAGGCGCTTGCCCCAGATGCGGCTGCCCAGCATCCAGGTGGGCGACCAGCCGGCCCAGGAATTGTCGGGCCCGATCACTTTCGCCCCCTCGATCAGGCGCCGCGACACCGCCATGATGAGGGCCATGGTCATGTCGGCGGTATCTTCGGTGAGCACGCCCGGCGTGTTGGTCACCGTGATGCCCTTTGCCACCGCCGCCTCGACATCGATATTGTCGACGCCGGTGCCGAAATTGGCGATGAGCTTGAGCTGGTCGCCGGCCTCGGCGATGAGCGCCTTGTCGATCCGGTCGGTCACCGTGGGCACCAGCACTTCGGCAGTCCGGACGGCTTCCACCAGTTCGGCCTTGCCCATGGCGTGGTCGTCGCTGCTGAGCCTCGTGTTGAACAGTTCCATCATGCGGGTCTCGACCGCGTCGGGCAGTTTCCTGGTGACGATGACGAGGGGCTTGCGCTTGGTCATGGAATCTCTGCTTCCCGGTCCGCTTTTGACACAATCTTAACGCTATCTCGGCAATCGTATCACGCGGCTTCCCCGTTTGCACGGAGGCGCTGGTGGTGGTAATTCCGGTTTCGTCCAACAGAGGGATCTGCCTTGAGGGCAATGACGGCAAAAAGCAATGGAAAGCGGCGGTTCGGCTCGGTCCTGCTGGCGGCCGCCTGCTTCAGCGTGAGCGCCGCCGTGGCCTGGTCGTTCTTCGGCAAGCACACGGATTCGCTCGCCAATATCGCCCAGCAGCCGGGTGAGGTGACGGCCTCGATCGAACCCATGGAACGCCGCGTCGGACCGTCGGGCCTGGCGCTGCCACGATTCGTTTCGCTTAAGGCGGAGAAGGTGAATGTCAGGCGCGGGCCGTCCAGCGATCACGCGGTCGCCTGGGTGTTCAAGCGCAAGAGCCTCCCCGTCGAGATCGTCGCCGAATTCGAGAATTGGCGGCGCGTCCGCGACAGCGACGGCGAGGAAGGCTGGATCCTGCAGAACATGCTGTCGGGCCGCCGCACAGCGCTGGTGGCGCCATGGCGGCGCGAGCAGACCATTCCCTTGTTCGCCGAGATCGGCAGCAAGGACATGACCGCCAGGATGACCGCTGGGGTCGTGGGTGACGTGCGCTCCTGCACCGGCGAATGGTGCCTGATTTCGGCTGGCGGCTATGAAGGCTGGGTCGAGCAGGCCATGCTGTGGGGCGTCTATCCGGGCGAGAACGTCGACTAGTTTAAGCCTGCCTGCGCAACCGTACGATGACATCGATGCGGCCGATTTCGGTGCCTTGCGGCAAAGGCGGCAGGCCGGTCACCGCGATGTCTCCCGCCGTGATGTCGAACAGGCGGCCCTCGTCCTCGATGAAATAGTGGAAGTGATTGGAGATATTGGTGTCGAAATAGCTGCGGTCGCCCTCGATCGCCACTTCGCGCAGCAATCCCGCCGCGGTGAACTGGTTCAGCGTATTGTAGACGGTCGCCAGCGACACCGGTACACGCGCCGCAATGGCCTCGCGATGCAGCGCCTCGGCGCTCACATGGCGGTCGCCGGCGGCGAACAGCAGTTGGGCCAAAGCCAGGCGCTGCCGCGTCGGGCGCAACCCCGCATCCTTCAGTTTCCCGGCAATGTCTTCGATCGGCATGGTCATCACGATACGGCCCTTATAGTCCGGAAACGACGGGCCTGGCAAACCGCCCGGCCCACGAGGCTTTAAAGCGGGTGGGCAACATGATAGGAACGGCGGAAACGTCGCCCGAAGGAACGTCATGAGCATGGCTGAGCGGAAATCGTGGTTCAATTATGAAGAGTTGCTGGCCTGCGGCCGGGGCGAATTGTTCGGGCCGGGCAATGCGCAATTGCCGTTGCCGCCGCTTCTGATGTTCGACCGCATCACCCATGTGTCGGAGACCGGCGGCGAGCATGGCAAGGGCGAGATCAAGGCCGAGTTCGACATCACCCCCGACCTGTGGTTCTTCGCCTCGCATTTCCAGGGCGATCCGGTGATGCCGGGCTGCCTCGGCGTCGATGCGCTGTGGCAATTGCTGGGCTTTTTCCTCGGCTGGATCGGAGCGCCGGGACGGGGCCGGGCGCTCGGTGCGGGCGAGATCAAGTTCACCGGCATGGTGACGCCCACGGTCAAGAAGGTCGAATATGTGGTCAGCCTCAGGCGCGTCATCCTGCGCAAGCTCAATCTCGGCATCGCGGACGGCTTGCTGAAAGCCGATGGCCAGACCATCTATACGGCGGCCGACCTCCGGGTCGGCCTGTTCCAGTCCACCCCGGCCTAGGAGAGCATCCATGCGGCGAGTTGTCGTGACTGGCCTCGGAATCGTGTCGAGCATCGGCAACAGCACCCAGGAGGTGGTGGCATCGCTGCGCGAGGCCAAATCCGGCATTGTGCGGGCTGACGACTATGCCAGGCTGGGGTTTCGCTGCCAGGTGCATGGCGCACCCCAATTCGACCTTGAACAGATCGACCGGCGGGTGCGCCGTTTCATGGGCGATGGCGCGGCGTGGAATTACGCCGCGATGAAACAGGCGATCGCCGATTCGGGTCTTGAAGACAAGGACGTGAAGAACGATCGCACCGGGTTGATCATGGGGTCGGGCGGGCCATCGACCAAGACCATTGTCGCCGCCGCCGATGTGACCCGCGAAAAAGGTCCAAAGCGCGTCGGCCCCTTTGCCGTCCCCGCCGCCATGTCGAGCACCAATTCGGCGACGCTGGCCACGCCGTTCGGCATAAGGGGCGTCAATTATTCGATCTCGTCGGCCTGCGCCACCTCGGCCCACTGCATCGGCAACGCCGCCGAAATGATCCAGTGGGGCAAGCAGGACGTGATGTTTGCCGGCGGTGGCGAGGAACTCGACTGGACGCTTTCGGTATTGTTCGATGCGATGGGCGCCATGTCGTCGAAATACAACGAGACGCCGGAGAAAGCGTCGCGCGCCTATGACAAGAACCGCGACGGGTTTGTCATTGCAGGCGGTGCTGGAACCGTGGTGCTCGAGGAGCTCGAACACGCCAAAGCGCGGGGTGCCAAGATCTACGCCGAACTCGTGGGCTATGGCGCGACATCGGATGGCTATGACATGGTGCAGCCCTCGGGCGAGGGGGCGGCGCGCTGCATGCGGCTTGCCATGTCGACGGTAAAGGGCAAGATCGATTACATCAATCCACACGCCACTTCGACGCCGATCGGCGACCGGAAGGAAATCGAGGCGATCCGCGAGGTGTTCGGCAAGGACATTCCCCCGATCTCCGCCACCAAGTCGCTGACCGGCCATTCGCTCGGCGCCACCGGCGTGCAGGAGGCCATCTATTGCATCCTGATGATGCAGTCGGGCTTCATCTGCGAGAGCGCCAATATCGAGGAGCTCGATCCCGAATTCGCCGATATCCCCATTATGCGAGCCCGTCTCGACAATGCGAGGATCGACACGGCGATGTCCAACAGCTTCGGTTTCGGCGGCACCAACGGCACGTTGATCTTCCAGCGCCATAATGGCTGACGCTGCCGTGCAGGGCCTGATGCGCGGCCGCCGCGGCCTCGTCATGGGCGTCGCCAACGATCATTCGATCGCCTGGGGAATTGCCCGCGAACTCAACCGTCACGGCGCCGAACTGGCCTTCACCTATCAGGGCGAGGCCTTCGGCAGACGCGTGACGCCGCTGGCCCAATCGGTGAATTCGAAACTGCTGCTGCCCTGCGACGTCGAAGACCTCACCACGGTCGATGCGGTTTTCGCCGAACTGGGAAAAGTCTGGGGAACGATCGACTTCGTCGTTCATGCCATCGCCTTTTCCGACAAGAACGAACTCAAGGGGAATTACGCCGAGACCAGCCGCGAGAATTTCACCCGCACCATGGTGATTTCGTGTTTTTCCTTCACCGAGATCGCGAAACGCGCGGCAGCGCTGATGCCCAATGGCGGATCGCTGCTGACACTGACCTTCGGCGGCTCAACCCGCGTCATGCCCAATTACAACGTGATGGGCGTGGCGAAAGCGGCGCTTGAATCCTCGGTGCGGTATCTTGCCGCCGATTACGGGCCGCAAGGGATAAGGGTCAATGCGATTTCCGCCGGTCCGATGCGGACGCTGGCGGGCTCAGGCATAGGCGACGCGCGCGCCATGTTTTCCTTTCAGCAGGCGCACTCTCCATTGCGGCGAGCCATCACGCTGGAAGAGGTGGGGGGAGCGGGTCTCTACCTCCTGTCGCCACTCTCGGGCGGCGTCACTGGTGAAATCCACTATGTCGACGCGGGCTACAATGTCATCTCGATGCCGCGGCCTGAGGATTTGAAGAACGGCGGTTAAATCGCGGCGGCCACGTAGTTTTCCGGTTCCAGCGATGAGATCGTCGGCGAGTTTCCATTGAGCGGATTGTCCGGGTTCCATGACAGGCCAGTTTCGTAGAAGCGGGCGGCGAGCGCGTCATACATCAGAAGCCTCCCGGCAAGGCTGTCGCCGATCCCCAGTATTTCCTTGATGACCTCCATCGCCTGCATCGAGCCCAGGATGCCGGGAAGGGCGCCCAGAATCCCCGCTTCTTCGCAGGCTGGAAACAACCCGCGCGGCGGGATTTCGCCCATCAGGCAGCGGTAAGTGGGCCACGGCGTTCCATCGGGCGACATTTCGTGCGGCTTGAAGGTCGATATCTGTCCGTCGAACTGGCCGACCGCCGCCGACACCAGCGTTTTCTTCAGAAGATAACAGGCGTCGCTGACCAGGAAGCGGGTGGGGAAATTGTCGCAACCATCGGCGACGATGTCATAGCCCGACAGGATGCCGAGCGCATTGGCGTGATCGAGCCGCGTCTGATGTTCAATGACGGTGACATGCGGATTGATCGCCATCAGCATGGCATGGGCGCTGGCGGTCTTGGCCTGGCCCACGCGCGCCGTCGTATGCGCGACCTGGCGCTGCAGGTTGGACAGGCTCACCGTGTCGTTGTCGACGATGCCGATGGTGCCGATGCCGGCGGCGGCCAGATAGAGCAGAGCGGGGCTGCCCAGGCCGCCGGCGCCGATGACCAGAACCTTCGCCGCCTTGAGTTTCTGCTGACCGGGGCCGCCCACTTCCGGCATCACGATATGACGGGCATAACGCTCGATTTCGTCGGGAGAGAGCGCCATCACGCGGCTCCCGACGAGCCGAAACCTCGCTCTCCACGCGCAGTTGGATCGAGTGTCAGGGTTTCAGCCCAGCGGGCTTTGGTGACCGGCGCGATGATGAGTTGGGCAATGCGGTCGCCACGCGCGATATTGAAATCATGTTCGCCGAGATTGATCAGCGGCACCTTGATCTCGCCGCGATAATCGCTGTCGATGGTTCCGGGCGAATTGAGGACGGTGATCCCGTGTTTCACGGCAAGGCCCGAGCGCGGCCGCACCTGACCCTCGAATCCATGCGGCAGGGCGATGGCAAAGCCGGTGGGCATCAGGCAGCGAGCACTGGGTTGGAGCGTCACCGGTTCGGCGGCGCGCAGATCCATGCCGGCCGCTCCCTCGCTCTCATAGGCCGGCAGTGGCAGGTCCTGGCCATGGGGCAAACGCATGATGGCGATCTCGATCATGCAAGCCGGGCGGCGAGCATGTGCATCAGCTTTTCCGCCACCTCGCGCTTGGACATCCGGGGCCAGTCCTCGATCCCGTCGCGCGTCACCACATGCACGGTATTCAGGTCGCCGCCGAAGACGCCTTTTGCAGCACTCACATCGTTGGCGACGATGATGTCGCAGCCCTTGCGGGAAAGTTTGTCGCGCGCATGTTCCACAAGATTCTCGGTCTCGGCGGCGAAACCCACGACCAGCGCCGGGCGATTGCTCTTGCGCGTGGCGATGGTTTTGAGAATATCCGGATTTTCCGTCAGCTCAAGCGACGGCGTCTGGCCGGATTTCTTGATCTTGTTCCCGGCGACTTTCGCCACCCGCCAGTCGGCCACCGCCGCCGTGAAGATGGCGATATCGCAGGGGAGTTCCCCTTCGCAGGCTTGAAGCATCTGTTCGGCGGTATCGACAGGGATCATGCCGGCCCCGGGCGGGATCGGCAGAATGACCGGACCTGACACCAGCACGGTTTCAGCCCCGAGCGCCACCGCCGCTTCAGCGATCGCATAACCCTGCTTGCCCGACGAGTGATTGGAAATGTAGCGGACGGGGTCGATCGGCTCGCGCGTGGGTCCCGCCGTGACGAGCACTTTTTTCCCGGCGAGCGGGAGCGCCCGTGGCTGCAAACGAAACTCAATCGCCGCGAGAATTTCGGCGGGTTCCGCCATGCGGCCGGGTCCGAACTCGCCGCAGGCCATTTCGCCGTCGTTGGGACCTACGATAGAAATCCCGTCGCCCTTGAGAACGGCGAGATTGCGCTGTGTCGCGGCGTGGGTCCACATGCGGACATTCATGGCGGGCGCCAGCAGCACCGGCTTGTCGGTCGCCAGCAGCGCCGTCGATGCGAGGTCGTTTGCCAAGCCATGCGCCATCCGGGCCATCAGGTCGGCGGTTGCGGGTGCGACGACCAGAAGATCGGCGGCGCGCGACAATTCGATATGGCCCATGTCGAGTTCGTCGGTGAGGCTGAACAGCGCGGTGTGAACCTTCTCGCCGGTGAGGCTGGCGACCGAGAGCGGCGTCACGAACTGTTCCGATGCCGCCGTCATGATGGTTCTGACCCGGCAGCCGCGGGTCTTGAGCAGGCGAATCAGTTCGAGGCATTTATAGGCCGCGATGCCGCCGCCGATGATGAGGAGAATGGTCTTGCCGGAAAGCGTTGTCATGGCGTGGCGCTATAGCACGAATTGCGCGGCGATGACGATGAGGGCGAGGGCCGCCGCAACGAGCGCCATACGCGGCAGTCGGCTGTGCCGGGCCTGGGCGAGCGCCAGCCTTTCGGTGGTATCGCGGTCAAGACGAAGCCCCCCGTCGCGCGCCATGCCCGACAGCATGTCGCCGACGCGTCTGGCATCGTCGAGGACCGCGGGCAGGCTCATGGCGATGCGCCCCAGCGAGGACAATCCATCGACGGCGTCCTCGATCTTTCCCGCAGGGCCAAGGCGCCGCTCGATCCACTGGCGCACCACGGGCTCGGCTGTCACCCACATGTTGAGATCGGGATTGAGGGTGCGCGCCACCCCCTCCACCACCACCATGGTTTTCTGCAGCAGGATGAGTTGCGGCTGCGTCACCATGTTGAACTGGCCCGTGACCTCGAACAGCTGGGTCAGCAGGCGGGCCATCGAAATCTCGCTGGAGGGCCGGCCCATGATCGGCTCCCCGATCGCCCGCAAGGCCTGGGCGAAATCGGCCGGGTCCCGATCGTCGGGCACATAGCCGGCATCGAAATGCACGAGGCTGACCCGCATGTAGTCGCGGGTGATGAAGCCGTAGAGAATTTCAGCAAGGAACACGCGGTCCTTGGGCGAAAGCCGGCCCATGATGCCGAAATCGACGAGGACCAGATCTCCCGTGGCGTCGACGAACAGGTTGCCCTGATGCATGTCGGCATGGAAAAACCCATCGCGGATGGCGTGACGGAGGAAGGTCTGGATGACGGTGTCCCCCAGCCGCTTGAGGTCGATGCCACTTCCGCGCAACGCCTCGATATTGGAAATCGGCGTCGCCTCGATCCATTCGGTGGTCAGCACCTGTTTGGCGGTGCGCTGCCAGTCGAGCGTGGGAAGCCGCAATCCGGGATCGTCCGCCGTGTTGGCCGCCATCTCGGCGATTGCCGAAGCCTCCATGCGAAGGTCGAGTTCGAGTTTCATGGAGTGTTCGAGAGTCCGCACCGCAGCAATGGGCCTGAGCCTGCGCGCCTCGGCGCCGGCGCGCTCCATCCAGCGCGCCGCGTAATAGAAGCTCTCGAGATCGGCGGCGAAACGCTTCTCGATGCCGGGCCGCAGAATCTTGACGGCGACATCGCGGCCTTCGGTGGTGCGGGCGCGATGCACCTGGGCGATGGACGCGGCCGCCACCGGCGGACCGAATTCGCTGAACAGCGTTTCCGGCTCGACGCCGAAATTGGCGCGGATCGCGGCCCGGGCCTCGTCCATGGAGAAAGGCGGCAGTCTGTCCTGCAGCGCTCTTAGTTCGAGTGCGCGTTCCGCTCCGACCAGATCGGGGCGGGTGGCGAGAAACTGGCCGAGCTTGATGTAGCTGGGGCCCAGCGCCGACAGCGCCGCCGTCAGCCGGCTTTCCCGGTCAAGCACTGGCGAGCGCGAACCAAAACGCGCCAGCCGCAGTCCGGCGCGGGCCAACCATGGCAGCGCCATCACCTGTTCTGGCGGAAGAAGAGCATCGTAGCGTGCCATCGTGCGGCCGGCCTTCATCAGCCTGTACAGATGCACGATGCCGGGCGCCATCAGATGCGCCAGCCGGAATGGATCGCCGCGACCCCGCCGGTCAGGTTGCGATAGGTGGTGCTGGCAAATCCCGCCGCTTCGATCATCGCCTTGAATTCCTCCTGACGCGGAAACATGCGGATGCTTTCGACCAGATAGCGATAGGGCTGCCCGTCGCCGGTCACCACCTTGCCGACGGCTGGAATGGCGGTGAACGAATAGGCATCATAGAGATCGCTCAGGATCGGCACATCGACATGGGAAAACTCAAGGCACAGGAAATGCCCGCCCGGCTTCAGCACCCTGAAGGCTTCGGCAAGTGCCGCCTCGATCCGGGTGACATTGCGGATACCGAAGGCGATCGTGTAGGCGTCGAATGTCCTGTCGGGAAACGGCAGCGTTTCGGCGTTGCCGACGGTGAAGCGGCAGCGGGCATAGGGGTCTTCCCGCGCCGCCCGCTTGGCGCCCTCGGTCACCATGTCCGGCGAAATGTCGGCCAGCGTGACGCGGGTTCCCGGCCCCGACACTTTGGCAATGCGGAACGCGATGTCGCCCGTGCCGCCCGCCACATCGACGACATGGAAGGGAGCAGCGGATTTCGGCGGATTGAGCATCGAAACGAAATCGTCCTTCCACAGACGATGCAGCCCCGCCGACATCAGGTCGTTCATCTGGTCGTAGCGCTGCGCGGCCTTGGCGAACACCTCGTTGACCAGGCCCTGCTTCTCGCTTTCGCCGACGGTGCGATAGCCGAAGGCCGTGCCTTTCTCGTCATTGGTGCTCATTGGGCTGTTCTAGACGAAGCAGAAGGCAAATTCCATCAGCGCCGGACCATCCGCTGAAAGTCTGAAACCCGGAGAGCGCCCGTTGCCCATGCGAGGCTGAAATACACGATTGCTCCCACCCCTATCATGCCCGCCATCACCGCGAGACGGACCAGAAAGGTGGTCTCGCGGCTGAACCAGCCGAGGAAGAGATATTCGAGCCCCGCCAGCACCGCTCCCATGACCAGGCTCGCCAGAACGATGCGCAGGATATTCCGAGTGAGCTGCCGGTCGGCGGTGAAATGGCCACGGGCGCGAAGCGTGAAGCCCAGCAGCAGGACATTGACCCACGAGGCAATTGTCGTGGCCAGCGCAATGCCGACATGACCCATGTACGGAAAGAGAAGTATGGCTCCGAGGATGTTGAGGCCGACCCCGGTCAAGGCGAAATACATCGGAGTCTTGGTGTCCTCGCGGGCGAAAAAGCCGGGCGAGAAGATCTTGGTGAGCACAAAAGCCGGAAGGCCGACGGCGAAGGCCGCGAGCGCCGCAGCCGTCGCCTGGGTATCGGATGCGGCGAAGGCGCCGCGCTCGAACAGAACCTGGATGATCGGATAGGGCATGACCAGAAGGCCGACGGCGGCAGGCAACGTGATCAGCATCGAGAATTCGAGCGCGCGGTTCTGGCTCCGGTCAACGCCAACATTGTCGCCCGCCCTGAGCTTTCGCGACAGATCGGGCAGCAGCACCACGCCGATCGCCACGCCGACGATGCCAAGCGGAAGCTGGTAGATGCGGTCGGCATAGTAGAGCCAGGCATTGGCGCCTTCCTGGGGCGAGGCGAACATGGTGGAGAGGAACAGATTGATCTGCGCGATGCCGCCCGCGATGATGCCCGGAACGCCGAGAACGACAAGACGTCGAATGCCGGGGGTCCAGCGCGGCCGGCGGGGGACGAGTTTCATGCCCGCGTTCCGGCAGGCGATCCACAACATCAGAAACTGCGCCAGGCCAGCGAAACACACGCCCCAGGCCAGCAACTGTCCGGTCAGCGGCGTGTTGCCGGTGTCGGCCGCCACGATGAAAAGCAAGACCGCGATGAGAATGATATTGAGCAGGATGGGAGCGGCGGCCGCGGCCCAGAAACGCTGCAGAGAATTGAGCACTCCCCCGAGAAGCGCCACGAGAGACATGAACACCAGATAGGGAAAGGCGATGCGGGTCAGCAGCACCGCCAGATCGAATTTGGCCGGATCGTCGGCGAAGCCATGCACATAAACCATCATCCACAGGCCCATGCCGACTTCCGCCACGGCCAGCACGATCAGTAGAATGAACAGCAGGCCGCTGAACACGCTCTCGGCGAACCGGCGGGCCGATTCGGCGCCTTCGCCCTCCATGCGCTTGGCGAAAAGCGGCACGAAGGCGGAGTTGAAGGCGCCCTCGCCGAACAGCCGGCGGAACAGATTGGGAAACCGGAACGCCACCACGAAGGCTTCGGCCACCGGGCCCGAGCCCAGCACCGAAGCGATCATGATGTCGCGCACGAAACCCAGCAAGCGGCTCACCATGGTCAGGCCGCCGACGGTCGCCGCCGATTTCAGAAGGGACATGCTGGTTCTTTCGTTCAGGCTGGAATCGCCACTTGCGCCGGCGCGAGGATGGTGGTCAACGCCCCGGTGATCTGCCGGTGTCGGCCCGCACTTTCGATTTTTCCGCCGGTGAGGTCAGTAACGTAGAAGACGTCGATCGCCTTTTCGCCAAAGGTCGTGATGTGAGCCGAGGCGATGTTGAGATTGAGGCGGTACAGCGCCTCGGTCAGGTCATAGAGCAAGCCGATGCGGTCGAGGCCGTTGATCTCGATCACGGTGAAGCGGTTGGACGACGTATTGTCGATGATGACGCGGGGCTCGACGGTGAAAGCCTTGAGCCGGGTCTGCGGCTTGTAGGCGCGAGCCACCGCTTCCTTCAGCCAGACATCGCCGCGAAGGGCCTGGCGGATCAGTTCGGCGATCCGCTCGGCCCGGCGCTTCTCATCGCCTTCCTCGCTGAACTCGCGCTGGATAAGGATGGTGTCGAGCGCCATTCCGCCGGCCGTGGTGAAGACCTGGGCGCCTGCGATATTGGCGCCGGCCGCGGCGCAGGCGCCGGTGATCAGCGCCAGAAGGCGGGGATGGTCGGGCGCGTAGATGACGATCTCGGTAATCGCCGTGAAGGCATCGGTCTCGACTTCGGTCAGCACGTCGCGCGCGCCTGCCCGCGCCATGAGAGCCTCGTGCTTGACCTGATTGTCGAGCGTGGTGGTCAGCCAATAGGCGTCGTAATGGCGGGCGGCATAGGACGATTTCCGCTGTTCGTCCCATTGCGGAAAGCGGCTGAAGAATCGCATCTGCGCCTCGGCCACGCGCTCCTTGCGGCTGGCGCCGGTATGGCCGCCCGACAGGATCGGCTCGGCCTCGGAATAAAGCGTCCGCAGCAACTGCCCTTTCCAGCCGTTCCACACGCCGGGACCGACGGCGCGAATATCCGCCACGGTGAGAATTAACAAAAGCTTGAGGCGTTCCGGGCTTTGCACGATGGCGGTGAAGTCGAGAATGGTCTTGAAATCGTTGAGGTCGCGCATCTGTGCTGTTTCGCTCATCAGCAGATGATAGCGGATCAGCCAGGCCACGGTTTCGGTTTCACTCGGCGACAATCCCAGCCTGGGGCACACGGCGAGAGCGATCTTTTCCCCCGCAAGCGAATGATCCTCGGACCGGCCCTTGGCGATGTCATGGAGAAAAACCGCGACATAGAGGGCGCGGCGGCTGGTGAGTGTCGGGATGATGGACGCCGACAACGGATGGTCGCCGCTGAGTTCGCCGCTTTCGATCGCCGCCAGAATTCCGACGGCGCGGATCAGATGCTCATCGACGGTATAATGATGGTACATGCTGAACTGCATCATCGCGACGATCTTGCCGAAATCCGGAATGAACCGTCCGAGTACGCCCGCCTCGTTCATCTTGCGCAGGATCGATTCCGAATTGGGACCGGAGGCCAGCATCTCGAGGAACAGGGCATTTGCTTCCGGATCGTTGCGCACGGCCTTCTTGATGAGATTGAGGGATTTGCGGACCTGCTTCAGCGCATCCGGGTGGATGCTGGCCGATTGCCTGGCGGCGACCGCGAAGAGGCGGATGAGATTGACCGGATCGCGGTCGAAAACATCGGCGGCGGTGAGCGCCACGCGGCCCGACTCCAGGCGGAAATCGGTTGAGCCCTTGATCGCGCCGGACGATCGCGGCCGAAACCGGCCGAGCAGGCGGCGGAGCGCGGGCGCATCTTTCACCTGGCTTGCTTCGAGGCTGGCGCAGAAAATCCGGGTCAGGTCGCCCACGTCCTTGGCGGTCAGGAAATAGTGCTTCATGAAGCGCTCGACATGTTTCAGCCCGCCATGGGCCTTGTAGCCCAGCCGCTCGGCCAGTTCCGACTGGCGGTCGAAACTCAGACGGTCTTCGCCGCGCTTCGAAATGAAATGCAGATGGCAGCGCACCGCCCAGAGAAAATCCTCGGATTTCTTGAAGGTCGCGAGTTCGTCGCGGGTGAAGGCGCCCTTGACCGCGAGTTCGTCCGGCGAATTGGTGGCGTAAAGAAACTTGGCGATCCAGAACAGCGTGTGGAGATCGCGGAGACCGCCCTTGCCGTCCTTGACGTCGGGCTCGACCAGATAGCGGCTTTCGCCCGCCTTGCGATGCCTGAGATCGCGTTCGGCGAGTTTCCCCGCCACGAAATCGCGGGCGCCCGACGCGACGATGGATTTGCGGAACTGCGTCACCAGGCCATCGTAAAGGTGTTGTTCGCCGCAGATGAAGCGAGCCTCGAGGATCGCCGTCAGGATGGTCAGGTCGGTCTTGGCCAACCTGATGCATTCATCGACGCCGCGCGACGCGTGACCGACCTTCTGGCGCATGTCCCAGAGAATATAGAGGATAAATTCGACGATCCTTTGCTGGGTTGGCGTCTGTTTCGACGGCAACAGGAAGAGCAGATCGATATCGGAGCCGGGCGCCAGCGTTCCCCGGCCATAGCCTCCGACCGCGATGACCGCGAGCTGGCCGGGCGTCGCGCCAAACAACCGGAGCGCCATGACGAACAGCGTCCGGATAATGGCATCCTCGACGAAGCTGAGATTTTCGGCGCATCTCGTGCCATGGCCATCGGCCAGCAGACGCCGCTCGCATTCGTCGCGGGATTTCTGCAGAACCTCCTTCAAAATCTCGACAATGGCGGGACGGAGTTTGGCCGGCGACGCTCCCGGAACGGCGATCAACTGATCGAGCCGCTCCTGCAGCGATTTGACGTCGATCAGATGTCCGGAGTCCACGATGGTGGTCATGAGGTTTTTGGCAAGCCGGCTTTGAGTTCATAGACAAGGGCAAGGGCGTCGCGCGGAGTGAGCTCATCGGGGTCGATTGCGGCAAGTTTCTGTTCGACCGCACTGTGGGCCGTGTGGGTCAGGGACGCTGGCCGGGCGGCGGAAAACAGCGGCAGATCGTCAACCAGCGCCAGGCGGGCCGCCGACTGATCGCTCTGTTCCAGAAGTTTCAAGACCTCGGCGGCGCGCGACGTGACTGGAGCCGGCAGACCCGCGAGCTTTGCCACCTGAATTCCATACGAGCGGTCCGCCGCTCCCGCCACGACCTCGTGCAGGAACACCACGTCGCCCCGCCATTCGCGCACTTTGATCGTGACATTGCCGAGATGCCTGAGCCTCGCGGCGAGTGCCGTCAGCTCGTGATAGTGGGTGGCGAACAGTGCCCGGCTGCGGTTGGTCTCGTGCAGATGCTCGACGCTGGCCCAGGCGATGGAAAGCCCGTCGAAGGTCGCGGTGCCGCGCCCGATTTCGTCGAGGATGACGAAGGACCGGGGCGTCGCCTGGTTGAGGATCGCCGCCGTCTCGACCATCTCGACCATGAAGGTGGAGCGCCCCCGCGCCAGATCGTCGGCAGCACCCACCCGGCTGAACAGCCGGTCCACCACGCCCACATGGGCGGAACGCGCGGGGACGAAAGATCCCATCTGGGCCAGGATGACGATCAATGCGTTCTGGCGGAGAAAGGTCGATTTGCCCGCCATGTTCGGTCCGGTCACCAGCCACAGCCGCTTGTCGCCTTCCGACAGGTTGCAGTCATTGGCGATGAAGGGGCTGTCGGCCCGCTGTTCCAGCATGGCCTCGACCACGGGATGGCGCCCGGCCCTGATGTCGAAAGCGGTGGATCCGTCGACCATGGGGCGCACATAGCGGCGGCGCATGGCTAGTTCGGCGAGCGCGGACGAGACATCGATGACCGATACGGCCGCGGCGATGCGTGAAAGAGTATCGCGTTCGGCAATAACCGACGCAGTAAGCTGGTCGAAAATCCCGAGTTCCAGGGCAAGGGCCTTGTCCCCCGCCGCCGAAATCCGCTGTTCCAGCAAGCCCAGTTCGGCTGAAGAAAAGCGCATGGCATTGGCCACGGTCTGGCGATGAAAATATATCTCCCGCGCCTGCTGCAGGGCAGGCGCGTTCTGGGCGCTGACTTCGATGTAATAGCCGAGAATGTTGTTGTGGCGGACCTTGAGCGATTTGATGCCGGTGGCTTCGGTGTACTTGCCCTGCAGCGACGCAATGACCTGGCGCGTGTCGTCGCGAAGCCGGCGCGCCTCATCGAGCTCAGCTGAAAATCCCGGCCGCGCGAATCCCCCATCGCGGGCGCTGAGTGGCAGATCATCGCCCAGAGTATCGATGAGCGCGCGATGAAGGGCTGAGGGAATCGCCGCCAACGCCTGGCGCGCAAGTCCGATTTCGGCAGGCAGCGCCGCGAGTCCGGCATCGCCTGCAAGGGCCGCCGCGAGTGATTGGGCGGATGTCAGCCCGTCGCGGATCGAGGCCAGATCGCGCGGCCCGCCCCGCCCGACCGAAACGCGGCCGAGCGCGCGCTCGATATCGGGGAATGCCTTCAGCAATTTGCGCAGGCTATCACGGAGCGTTGGCGCGTCGACGAAAAAGGCCACGCTGTCGAGCCGATCCTCGATCTCATCACAGACGGCGAGGGGATTGGCCAGCCGCTCTCCCAGGAGCCTCGCGCCTCCCGCCGTCACCGTCAGGTCGATGACCGAATGCAGGCTGCCACGCTTGTCGCCGGCGAGCGTCCGGCTCAATTCGAGATTGGCCCGGGTGGCCGCGTCGATGAGCAGGCCGGACTGGGCATTCTCGCGCCGGGGCGGCCGGAGATGCGGCACCTGTCCCGCCTGGGTGAGAAGGATATAGTCGAGAAGTCCGCCGAGGCCGGCGATCTCGGCTCGGGTGAAGGCGCCAAAACCATCCAGCGCCTTGACACCGAAATGGTCCGCGACCCGGCGCTCGCCTGCCGTGCTGTCGAAGCGTCCCGGTGGCAGCGGCGTGATGGCGGCGCCACACTCATCGAGCGCTCGTGCCAGGTCCGGTTCGGCGAGAATTGAATCGGCAACCAGGATTTCGCGGGGAGCGAGGCGGGCGAGATCGGCGGAGAGCCTGAGCGGTGTCGTCTCCATCACGGCCAGATCGCCGGATGAAATGTCGGCCCAGGCCAGCGCGTATTCGTTGGCACCCTTCACCCGGGCGAAGGCCGCCAGATAATTGTGGGCGCCGGAATCAAGCAGCGACTCCTCGGTCAGCGTGCCGGGCGTAACCAAGCGAACCACGTCGCGCCGCAACACCGCTTTGGCGCCGCGCTTGCGGGATTCGGCTGCGTCCTCGAGCTGCTCGCAAACCGCGACACGCTGGCCGTGGCGGATGAGTTTCTGCAGATAGCCGTCGGCGGCGTGAACCGGCACGCCGCACATCGGAATATCCTCGCCCAGATGCTTGCCGCGCCGGGTGAGAGCGATCCCCAGAATGCCGGCGGCGGCGACCGCGTCGTCGAAGAACAACTCGTAAAAATCGCCCATGCGATAAAACAGGAGAGAACCCGGATGCGCTGCCTTGATGTCGAGATACTGCGCCATCACGGGGGTCGCCCGCGCCGGCGCGGCTGGCAGAATTGCGGCGACATCATTCATCGGCCCTGCATAGCAGGAAACCGCAGAACTTTCACAAGCACGCCGGAAATCATGAGCCTTGAGAATTGCGGCCTCAGTGTCTAGGCTCAATCGATCAGGGATGGGATGAAATTTCATGAGCGCGGACAAGAAACCCGGCAAGCGGCCGACTTTCACCGACGAGGAAGCGCTGCAATTCCACCAGATGGGGAAGCCCGGCAAGCTCGAAATCAATCCGACCAAGCCCATGGCAACCCAGCGCGATCTGTCGCTGGCCTACAGTCCGGGCGTGGCCGTGCCGGTGCGGCGGATCGCCGAAAATCCCGACACCGCCTATGACTATACCACCAAGGGAAATCTCGTCGCCGTGATCACCAACGGCACCGCTATCCTGGGCCTCGGCGATCTCGGCGCGCTCGCCGCGAAGCCGGTGATGGAAGGCAAGGCGGTGTTGTTCAAGCGCTTCGCCGATGTCGATTCGATCGATCTCGAAGTCGATACCAAGGATGTCGACGAATTCATCGGCGCGGTGCGCTATCTCGGTCCCTCCTTCGGCGGCATCAATCTCGAGGATATAAGGGCGCCCGACTGTTTCATCATCGAACAGCGCCTGCGCGAGCTCATTGATATCCCGGTGTTCCATGACGACCAGCACGGCACCGCCATCATCGCCACCGCCGGCCTCATCAATGCGCTTTTCCTCACCAAGCGCGACATCAAAACATTTAAGCTCGTGTGCAATGGTGCTGGAGCGGCGGCGATCGCCTGCGTCGAACTGGTGAAATCACTGGGCGTTCCCAACCACAACGTCATCCTGGCCGACAGCAAGGGTGTGGTTTACAAGGGCCGCACCGAAGGCATGAACCAGTGGAAATCGGCGCACGCGGTCGAGACGAAAGCCCGCACCCTGGCCGACGCCATGGAGGGCGCCGACGTGTTCTTCGGCCTATCGATCGCCGGCGCCTTGTCACCCGCCATGGTCAAGAGCATGGCCAAGAATCCGATCATCTTCGCCATGGCCAATCCCGATCCGGAAATATCTCCTGAGGATGTGGCGAAGGTCCGCTCGGATGCCATCATGGCGACCGGGCGCTCCGACTATCCGAACCAGATCAACAACGTCCTGGGCTTTCCCTATATCTTCCGGGGCGCCCTCGATGTCCGCGCCCGGACGATCAATGAGGAGATGAAGATCGCCGCAGCGCAGGCGCTGGCCAAACTGGCGCGGGAAGATGTGCCGGACGAGGTGGCGGCCGCCTATCACGGTTCGCGCCTCACCTTCGGACCCGACTACATGATCCCGGTGCCGTTCGATCCCCGCCTCATTGCGACGATCCCGGTCGCCGTGGCGAAAGCCGCGATGGAAACCGGTGTCGCACGCAAGCACATCGCCGATCTCGACGCCTACGCGGCGGAATTGTCGGCCCGTCTCGACCCCATCGCCGGTACCCTGCAAAGCGTCTTCGAGCAGGTCCGCGTAAATCCCAAGCGGGTGGTGTTCGCCGAAGGCGAAGAGGATCGCATGATCCGCGCCGCCAACAGTTTTGCCAGCGCCGGGCTTGGCCATGCCATCCTGATCGGCCGCGAGACGGAAATCGAAAAAACCCTCGCGAGCAGCGGGCTCGAACTCAACGAAAACGTCGAAATCCTCAACGCGCGGATTTCCGAACGCAATCTCGACTATGCGAACTATCTTTACGAACGCCTGCAGCGCGACGGCTTTCTGTTCCGCGACTGCCAGCGCCTGGCGAACCAGGACCGCAACGTGTTCGCCGCCTGCATGGTGGCGCTGGGCGACGCGGATGCGCTGGTCACCGGCCTCACCCGCAATTTCTCGGTGGCGCTCGACAATGTGCGGCGCGCCATCGACAACCGCCCCGGTCATCGCCCGATCGGCGTCTCCATGGCGCTGGTGCGCGGCCGCACCGTGTTCATCGCCGATACCTCGATCCATGAACTTCCCTCGGCCGAGGAATTGGCCGACATCGCGCAGGAGGCGGCGGGCGTGGCGCGGCGCTTTGGCTATGAGCCCCGCGTGGCGTTCCTGTCCTATTCGACCTTCGGCTATCCGCGCGGCGAGCGCTCGGTTTATGTCAGGAACGCGGTTGCCGTGCTCGACCGGCGGCATGCCGATTTCGAATATGACGGCGAGATGGGCGCCGACGTGGCGCTGTCGCGCGAGGCCATGGCGCTCTATCCCTTCTGCCGCCTGACGGGAACGGCGAATGTTCTGGTGATGCCCGCCGCACACTCCGCGTCGATTTCGACCAAGATGCTGCAACAGCTGGGCGGCGTCACTGTCGTCGGACCACTCCTCACGGGTCTCGACAAGCCGGTGCAGATCGCCTCGATGTCGGCCACCACCACCGACATCGTCAATCTGGCGGCGATCGCGGCTTACGACATCAACCGATAGTATACCCGCGCCTGGGATGGAAAGCAGACGGGACGAGTTGAGCGAAGCGAAGAGGATGGTGAGCAGCATGCAGACGAGAACCCCGGCGGCGCCGGTGACGCTCGCCGATTTCGACGCGATGTTCGAGCAGGTGAAGAACTGGGGCCGCTGGGGGCCGGACGACGACCGCGGCACTCTCAATTACCTGACGCCGGACAAGGTGGCGGCCGCTGCGAAGCTGGTGCGCACCGGCCGCCAGGTGTCGATGACCATCCCCATCAACAAGCAGGCGGGGCCCGACAATCCCAATCCCGCCGTCCATCTCATGTCGCTGATGCACGACCTTCCGGTGAGCAAGAGCGGGTTGTCCTTCGGCATGTGCTATCTCGGCATGTCGAGCCATGGCGACTGCCATACCCATATCGACGCCCTCAACCACGTCGCCTATCGGGGCCAACTTTACAACGGCAAGGACGCAGCACTGCTGACGTCGCGTGGATCGGACTGGGGCAGCATCGCCGCCTATTCCAACGGCATCGTCGGCCGGGGCGTCTTGCTCGACGCGGCGCGCCATCGCAAGGTTGACTGGCTCGAACCGGGCGACGCCGTGACCCGCAAGGAACTCGAGGCGATCGAAAAGGCGCAAGGCGTGAAACTGGGCGAGGGCGATATCCTGGTATTCCGCACCGGCCATCATGCACGGAGACTGGCGCTCGGCGCCTGGAGCAACGACTATCCCCCGGCGGGCGAAGGCAAAGCCGGGCTCCAAGTCGATACCGTGCCGTGGATGCGTGAGCGCAAGATCGCCGCATTTCTTCCCGACGGCGACGGCGAAACCGTGCCGAGCAATGTGGACGGCATGCCCTATCCGGTGCATCCCTTACAGATCACCGCGATGGGCATGTGCGTATCCGACAGCCTGCAGCTTGAAGACCTGGCAAGAGCCTGTGAAGAGGAAGGGCGTTTCGAATTCATGGTGGTGGGATTGCCGCTGCGTTTGCCCGGCGCCACCGGCTCGCCGTGGAATCCGATCGCGATATTCTAGAGCGGCCTGTAGGCGACGACTTTCAATTCGACCTTGCACAGGAACATGAACTGGATGGGGAACACCGAACGGACCGGCGGATCCTTGGTGAAATAGGTTTTGTAGATCGCGTTGAAGGCGTTGAAATCGCGGGCGTCCGAAAGCCAGCATTCGCTGTTGACGACATCGTCGAGCGAGCAGTCCGCGGCCGCGAGTGCTGACTTGATGAAGCCGAAAGTGCGGTGCACCTGTTCGTCGAAGGGCATCGCCTCGTTGCCGGTGCCGTCGGAGATGACGCGGCCCGCAGCGTCGAAACTGACATTGGCTGGATCGAAGGTCCACGGCCCATAGGCCGAGGTGAAGACGAAATCACCGGCGCGCACGGCTTTCGAGATCGGCACTTCGGGATGGGCTGGATAGGCGATCTTCATGTCAGTAGCGCGACCTGATCTGCCACTGGTCTACGACCTCGTCCCCGCGCACTACATAAATTTGTGAATAGAGGTTGACGGTCGGATCGCAATGCGAGGTGAGGAATTCGATGATGGCGCCCAAGGGTGGCGAGGGGCCGTGGAAATCGAGCGCGCCATGCTCGTCGCCCATGAAATTGTAAACCGCTCCCGTGGGCCCGCCCCGCATGGCCACCGGCTTGCCGCTGTCGGTGGCGAACGCCTTGTAGCCGCCATTGACGATCAGGCGGCCGGGCTTGTTGGCGGACACGACGGCCGCCGCCACGAACAGCGACGGCGTGAACGGATTGCCGGTCTCCGACAAAGGGACCGCGCCGTAACAGGAGTCGAGAAACAGGAACGAGCCGGGCTGGAGTTCGGTGAAAATGCCCGACGCGCCGTCGATCCGGTGGCTGCCGGTGCCGCCGCCGCTGACGATCGGGGGCGGCAGACCGGCGTCGCCCAACGCGGCGATGACAACCCGCAACCGCTCGACCTGCTCGCCCACACGCCTGGTGCGCTCGCTGAACGGCATTACCTGCTGGAGATGGCCCCAATAGGCCTGCACGCCGGAGAAGCGAAGCGACGATGCCGAAGCAATCCGCTTGGCAATCGTGACGGCGGCACCGGCATCGAGACAACCGGTGCGGCCAAGGCCAACATCGACATCGATCAGAACCGGCAGCGTACGGCCGGTGGCCGCGGCGATCGAGGCCAAGGGCGGCACGTTCTCCGGATGATCGGCGACGATCGCCACATCGGCGCCGCGCAGCAGCAGGCAGCGGAGACGGTCCAGCGCCTGCGGTGTGGTCAGCGGCGCCGTGATCAGGATGCCGCGCAAGCCGCCGAGCGCCATGGCCTCGGCCTCGCCGATGGTGGCGCAGGAAATGCCGATTGAGCCGGCGGCGGCAAGGCGCTGGGCGATCTCGACGCATTTGTGGGTCTTGGCATGCGGCCGGAGCGACACGCCCATGGCTTGGGCGGCCTCGCGCATGACCGCGATGTTGCGGTCGAGCGCCTCGATGTCGACAAGCAGGGCCGGCGTCGGAACTTCGGATCGCAGCATTGGAACACGCCCCCTCGATGATTGACACAGTATTGCCCGTGCCACTATTGGTCAAGGCGATCGGTCGCGCGTTTCATCGGGATGGAAAGCCATGACGACGGTGGTTCTGGGTGCGGGCGCGGTAGGGACCGCAACGGCATGGTATCTGCGCAAGGCCGGACATGACGTGACGGTCATTGAGCGCCAGCCCGAAGCCGCGCTCGAGACGAGCTGGGGAAATGGCTGCGTCATCCATGCCAGCGAGGTCGAGCCGTGGTCGCAGCCCGGCATGCCGGCCAAGATCGTCAAGTGGCTGGGCAAGGAAAACGCGCCGCTGATGCTGCGCTATGGCGCAATTCCCGCGATGTGGCGCTGGGGCATCGATTTCGCCCGCAACTGCACGCCGGAGAAATTCCGTGCCAATTCGCTGTCCAATCTCGAACTGGCCTTGCATTCGCTGAAGTCCCTGCACGAGATCGGCAGCGAGACCGGTATCAGTTACGACCGCGCTACCAGGGGCGTGCTCAAGATCTACCGCTCGCCCGAGTCGCTCGATGGGGCACAGCGCCAGGCCGACGATCTGGCGCGGCGCGGACTTCTCTACGAGCGGCTCGATGTTCAGCGCTGCGTCGAGATCGAGCCGGCCTTGCAGGATACGAAGTCCACTTTGGCCGGGGCGCTTTATTTCGCCCGCGACGAAGTGGGCGACTGCAACAAGTTTACGCAAGGGTTGGCGGCGGCAAGTGCCGCGGCCGGTGTGACCTGGCGCTATGGCGAGACGGTCAAGGGCATCGAAACCAGTGGCGGCAAAGTCACGGGCGTCATTACCGATAAAGGCCGGATCGCGGCCGACACGGTGGTGGTGGCAATGGGCAGTTTTACAGCACCGCTCTTGGTGGGGCTCGGCATCCGCGTGCCGATCTATCCGGTCAAGGGCATTTCCATCACCTTCGCGCGAGGCGCCTGGAACAGCGCGCCCGCGATGCCGGTGATCGACGACAGCAAGCTGTTCGGGCTGGTGCCGGTCGGCGACCGTATGCGGATTTCAGGTTCGGCCGAAATCACCGGCTACGATACAACGCCCTCGACGGCACGAGCCGAGGCGATCATCGCCAATGCAAGTTACACCTTCCCCGAAATGAAGCGCCATCTCGACCCGGCGACGGCGCGAATCTGGGCGGGACTGCGCCCGGTGACGCCCGCCGGCACGCCGATCATCGGCGAGACGCCGGTCCGCGGCTTATGGGTCAATGCCGGCCATGGCCATCTCGGCTGGACCTTTGCCTGCGGCTCGGGGCGGGTCGCCGCCGACCTCATCTCCGGCCGCGATCCCGGAATAAAAGGTCCTGCGCCGCAAGGCGCCATACTTGCCAGAGCGGTGTAAGACCGCCAAGATCGAAACCGTCAAAGGAGGAAACCCATGATAAGAAAACTACTTCCCACCGTCGCCTTGCTGGCCATGCTGGCGGCGACACCAGCGCTTGCCGAGGACGACGCCGGCGCGAAAGCCGTCGAAGCGGCCAAGCAATTCTCCGGCTCGTCAATCACCGTCGTCGCCGAAGCCGGGCTTCAGGCCCTGCTCGATTCTCAATACACCGCTGCCGATTGGGAGCAGCAAACTGGCATCAAGGTGAATGTCGTCGAACTTCCCAACGAAGAAATCTATACCAAGACCGTGCTCGAAAAACAGGCTGGCACCGGCGGCTATGATGTCGTGCTGATCTCGCCCGCCATGCTCGCGGATTACGTGAACAACGGCGCGGTGGAGGACCTCGGTCCCTATATCGACAAATACGGCGTCAAGAGCGAGTTCGACGATGTCAATCCGACATTCAGGGACTGGATGTCGTATAATGGCAAGATTTACGGGCTGGTCATCGATGGCGACGTGCTGGTGACATACTACCGCAAGGACATGATCGAGGACCCGGAAAACCAGAAAGCCTTCAAGGAAAAATACGGCTACGACCTGGCGCCGCCCAAGAGCTACAAGGAATTCGGCGACATCGCCTGCTTCCTGACCGAAAAATACCAGCCGGCAACCTATGGCGCGGGCGTGATCAACACCGGTTATACGCACTTCTTCTTCAGCGAACGCTTCCGCAGCCACGGCGGCAAGTTCTTCGATGTCGACACGATGAAGGCGACGGTCAATAGCGAGGCCGGCGTCAAGGCGCTGACCGAGATGGTCGAGCAGAACAAGTGCATGGCGCCCGGCATCGAGACCTGGGGTTTTATGGAAAACCTGACGGCCCTCAATGCCGGCGAAATCGCCATGACCATCTCGTGGCCGCCGTTGGGCCGCTGGACGCAGGGCGTCAATATGGACGACTAGGCGCTGTCATGGGTGCCGGCCACCAAGGTCGCGGACAAGATTGGCTATGCGATGAATCCGGGGGGGCATTCGCAGCTCGCGTCAGGCTTTCTTTCGGGTGTATCGCCCGACAGCAAGAACAAGGACGCGGCCTATCTATATGTGCAGTGGATGCATTCCAAGACACAGAGCTTGAAGAATGCAATGCGGCCGGTGGGCTTGCGGGATCCGTTCCGCAATTCGCATTATGACTCGCCCGAATATCAGAAACTTTGGCCGGGCGCGAAAGATTATCTGAAGACACTTAAGGACGCCGCGGCGGCCGGCTATGCCGATCTCTCGGTGATCGAAACCTTCAAGTATCAGGACGCCATATCGCGCGCGGTGAATTCGGCGATCGGCGGCGAAGATCCCAAAACCGCCCTCGACGCTCTGGCTGCCGAATTGGACCAGATCACCGAGTCCGTCGGCGTCGACAAGCAGCGTGAAGCCTACAAGGTCTGGGCGGCGAAACCCTCGGCCTATCGCGAGTGACGGCAGCCGCCGTAACGCCAGTTTCCGGCCGTCCCTTCTGGGGCGGCCGGCGCGCCGCGGGGCTGATGTTCGTCGGCCCCGCGGTTTTCGTCATGCTTCTCGTCGGACTTTTTCCCTTCCTGTGGTCGGTTGCGGTCAGCTTCCAGGACCTGACCGGCTCCAACCGCGCCGGCAACTGGATCGGCTTCGCCAATTACCAGAAACTACTGTTCGACATGCGCGTCTGGGCGGCGCTCGGACGCACGCTCCTCATCCTCGCGGTGGCATTGCCACTGGAATTCCTGTTCGGCCTGCTCCTCGCTCTGCATTTCCAGGCTGACCGGCCGTTCAAGAAATTGTTCGTAGCACTACTCGTCCTGCCCGCCGTGGTTTCGCCGATGGTGGCGGGTTCGATGTGGCGGCTGATGCTCGACCACAAGTTCGGACCGTTCAACCAGATCATCGGCTGGATCGTTGGCGAGCCCATCGTGCTGCTGTGGGTGATCAAGCAGCATCTCGCTTTCTGGGCGATCCTCATCGCCGAAGTGTGGCAGTGGACGCCGTTCATGTTCATCATCCTGCTCGCGGCACTGGCCAATGTCGACCGCGAGCAGCTTGAAGCAGCGGCGATCGACGGAGCGGGCCGCTTCCGGGTGTTCTTCCGCATCGTGCTGCCGGCGATCGCACCTGTTCTCGGGATCGCGCTGCTGATCCGCGCCCTCGACCTGTTCCGCATTTTCGACGCGGTGTGGCAATTGACGAGAGGCGGGCCCGGCAACAAGACCGAGACCATTTCGATCTTCATGTATATCCGCGGATTCCAGAGTTTCGAGACGAGCTATGCGGCGGCTTTGGTCGTCGTGCTCCTGATCCTGCTTTCGGTCGCGGTCACTCTCGTGCTCAAGCGCATGGAGATCGCGCGGTGAGAGAGCGCAACTCCGTTCTCCGTGGCGTCATCTGGTATGCGGTGTCGGTCGTCGTTCTGGTGATCGCCCTGTTTCCGATCTACTGGATGTTCGCGGTGTCGCTCAAACTGCCGGAGGAGATTTTCAAGTCTCCGCCGGTGTGGTTTCCGTCGAAGCCGCAATTCGGCAATTTCACCGCCCTGTTCAGGGATGGCGACGTGTGGTCGCTGTGGAACAGCCTGGTGATCGCCGGCGTCAGCACGCTCATCGCCATGGTTCTGGGCACGCTCTGCGCTTATGGCATCGTCAGGTTCAAGACCGGCGGCGACAATCTGGCGGTGTGGATCCTGTCGCAGCGCATGCTGCCGCCCATCGCCGTGGTGTTTCCGATTTTCCTCGCCTATGCGCTGATCGGCTTGGCCGACAGTTATGCCGGCCTCATCCTGCTCTATACCGCCTTCGCGCTGCCCTATGCGGTATGGATGATGCGCGGCTACCTGCAGGATGTGCCGATCGAACTTGAGGAAGCAGCCCTCGTCGACGGCCACTCGCATCTGAGCGTGCTGTGGAACGTGACCGTGCCGATGGCGCGCAACGGGCTCATCGCCACCGCCATCTTCGCTTTCGTGTTCTCATGGAACGAGTTCCTGTTCGCGCTCGTCCTGACGCGCACCGAGGTGATCACCTTCACCGTGCAGATCAGCCAGTATTTCGGCTCGCAGTCGACCTTCTGGGCCAAGATCGGCGCCATGTCGGTCTTGGGCACGCTGCCGGTCTTCATCGCCGTCAGCCTGCTGCAACGCTATCTGGTGCGCGGAATTTCGCTCGGCGCGGTCAAAGGGTAAATCATGTCGGATCTTAAAATCTTGCAGCTTCACAAGCATTACGGCGCGGTGCATGCGGTGCGCGGCATCGACCTCGAAGTGGCGTCGGGCGAATTTACCGTGCTGGTCGGGCCGTCGGGTTGCGGAAAGTCGACGCTGCTGCGCTGCATCGCCGGACTTGAGGAGGCCGACGGCGGACGGATCGAGATCGGCGGCCGCGATGTCACCTGGGAGAAGCCGCGCGACCGCGACATCGCCATGGTGTTCCAGAGCTATGCGCTCTATCCCTATATGAGCGTTTACGAGAACATCGCTTTCGGCCTCCGGGCGCGCAAGACCGCCTCGGCCGATATCGAGCGCCGGGTGAAGCAGGCGGCCTCGATGCTTGGCATAGGCGCGCTCTTGGAGCGGCGTCCGCGTGAACTTTCGGGCGGTCAGCGCCAGCGCGTCGCCATCGGCCGCGCCATCGTGCGCGACGCGAGACTGTTCCTGTTCGACGAACCGCTGAGCAACCTCGATACACAACTCCGCGACGACATGCGGGCCGAGATCAAGCGCCTGCATCAAGAACTCAAGCGTACCATGATCTATGTGACGCATGACCAGATCGAGGCCATGACGCTGGCCGACCGCATCGTCCTTCTGCGCGACGGCAGAATCGAGCAGGAAGGCCCGCCGCTGGAACTTTTCGACCGCCCGGCAAGCGTATTCGTGGCGGCGTTTCTCGGCAGCCCGAAAATGAATTTCATCAAGGCGGTGGCCGAGCGCGGCAAGGCCGTCGTCGAGGGCGGCGACAGCCTGGCCCTGCCGAAAAATTCCACAGCCGAGGGACCCGTGATCCTGGGCCTTCGGCCGCAGCACATTTATCGCGCCGTGGAAGGCCAGGCCGGGATGAACGTGAAAGTCGATCTGGTGCAGGTCACGGGCACGCGCGTCATCGTCACGTTCCGCTTAGGCTCAACCAGCGTGATCGCCGACCTCGAAGCGGGCGAGCCCCTCAACCCTGGCGACGATCTGACCCTCGGCATCGATGCGTCGCGGCTGCTGGTGTTCGATCCCAAGACCGAGCTCCGGATCGGCTGAGGCGCGCGTGACGGCGGCACTCGATAATCTGTTTGGCCTTTCGGGCGCCGTCGCCGTCGTCACCGGTGGGGGCAGCGGCATCGGCAGGGCTGCGGCGGGGCTGCTGGCGCAGGCCGGAGCGAAAGTGGTTGTCGCCGACCGGGACGTGACTGCGGCCGAGGAAGTGGCGGCGGAGATCGGCCCCTCCGCATTCGCCGTCAGCGCCGACATTAGCCTTGAAGCGGATGTCGAGCGGCTTTTCGCACGCACCGTCGAACATCATGGTCATGTCGATATCCTGGTGAACAATGCGGGGATCGCCATCCGCCGGCCCTCGACCGAGCTGGCGCTCGCCGACTGGGAACGCGTCGTGGCGGTCAACATGACGGGCGTTTTCCTCTGTGCGCGGAGCGCCGCGCGTCACATGATCGCCAGAGGCAAGGGCGGCGCCATCGTCAACATCGCCTCGATCATGGGCCTGTCGGGAGGCGGCCTCTATCCCAACATCTCCTATCAGGCGACGAAGGGCGCGGTGGTCAACATGACGCGGGCGCTCGCCGTCGAATGGGCGGGGCATGGCATCCGCGTCAACGCCGTGGCGCCGACCTATGTGCGGACAAAACTGATCACGCCGATCCTGGCGCAGCCGGAGCTGGTGGAGAAGATCGTGGGCATGACGCCGCTCAGGCGGCTGGCGGAGCCGGAAGAAGTGGCGGCCGCGATCTTGTTCCTCGCCGGTCCCGCTTCGTCAATGATCACCGGTCACACGCTCCCCGTCGACGGCGGCTTTCTGGCGCAGTAGGCCAACGCCTCAGGGGCCGGCCCGGAGCTGCTGATCGAGTTCGGGCCGGAAGCGCTTGAGTTCGTCGCTGGCGAAACGCCGGCGGAATTCGCGCGGCGACAGGCCGAAATGTTCCTTGAAGGTCCGTGAAAACACTTCCGGCGAGGCAAAGCCGCAGGATAGCGCGATGTCCTGGATGGGGCCGTCGCTGTAGAACAGCGCGTTGCGCGCCGCCTGCAGGCGGATTTTTCGATAGTAGCGCATCGGCGGCTGGCCGATCCGCTCGCGCAGCACGCGGCTCAGGGCGCGGATCGAAACGCCCGCCCGTTTCGCCAGATGATGGGCCGACAGCGGCGTGCGGATATTCTCCTCCATGTCATGCAGGATACGGGTGAACGGTGAATGGCTGTCGCCGGTCAGATGTTCGGGTTCGAGCCGTTGCGGTTCGCCCTCGCGGCGCAGGCGTTGCGACACGAAGGCATTGGCCACAAGCTGGGCGAAGGCGGCGCCATGACGCCTGGCGATGAGTGTCAGCATCATGTCGAGCGTCGCATGGCCGCCGGCGCAAGTAATGCGGTCGCGGTCGAGCAGGTAAAGCTGCTCGCTGACCCTGATCGAGGGATAGCGCTCGCGGAACGTGGTAACGGTTTCCCAGTGCACGGTCACCTGGTGGCCCTCGAGCAATCCGGCCTCCGCCAGGACGAAAGCGCCGGTGTCGACTCCACCCAGCACGCTGCCGTGGCGCGCCAGCCGCCTCAGCCAGTTCAGCAGGCGCTTGCTGAATTGCTGCACCGGATGATTGCCGCCGAACACGATGACGGTCGGAAACCACGGGATCTCGTCGATTGTCGCATCGACGCTGAGCGACATGCCGTTGCCCGCCCTGACCGACGCGCCGCTGACCGACAGCAGGCGCCAGTCATAGAGCTTGCGGCCGAAATTCTGATTGGCGATGCGCAGAGCCTCGATCGCCGGAACCAGGGCGTAGAGGGGAAACTCGGGCAACAGCAGAAAACTGAAGCGGACGATATCGGCATCGCGTTCGGGGAGCGCGGCCTGCTTTACACCAGCGATACCAGACTGCATGATGCAACTCCAAGTCTGTTCAAAACCCGTCCCCGCCGGAACCCGCACCGTCTCATGACGACTCCCCAATTGCAACGATTTGCTGCCGAAGACCTTGCCGGCTACGCCGAGAGGCTGTTCGCCAGCGCCGGCTGCGATGGCGACAAGCCCGCGGTCATGGCGAGGATTCTCCTGGAGGCCGATCTCCTTGGCCACACCACGCATGGCCTGGCTCTGGCGGCGGACTATATCGAGGAAATCGTCACGGGTGAAATGGCGGCGAGGGGTGAACCCAGTGTCATCGCCGACAAGGGCGCCGCCATCTGCTGGGACGGCCGGCGCCTGCCGGGGGTATGGCTCACGGCGAAGGCGGTCGATCTCTGCGTCGGCCGCGCCCGCGAACTGGGCACGGCGTCGCTTGCCATCCGCCGCAGCCATCATGTCGCCTGTCTTGCCGCCTATCTCGAACGGGCGACGTCGAACGCCATGATGGTGACGATCGCCTCCTCCGATCCCGCCGCCGCGAGCGTCGCGCCATTCGGCGGATTGCGGGCGGTGTTCACGCCCGATCCCATCGCCGCCGGAATTCCAACCGGAGGCGATCCGATCCTCATCGACATGAGCTCGTCGATCACCACCAATGCCATGACCGGGCGCCTCAGCGCCGAAGGCCGGCGTTTTCCCGGTCCATGGGCGATGACGGCCACAGGCGAGGCGAGCGACGATCCGGCTATTCTCTCCGCCGATCCGCCGGGCACCCTGCTGCCGTCGGGAGGCAAGGATCACGGCCACAAGGGCTATGGCATGGCGCTCATCGTGGAAGCCCTGACCCAGGGACTTTCAGGTTTCGGGCGGGCCGATCGGCCGGCGGGCTGGGGCGCATCGGTCCTGGTTCAGGTCTGGGATCCGGCGTGTTTTGGCGGCACCGAAGGGTTCATCCGGCAGACCGCATGGATCGCCGAGGCCTGTCGCGCCAATCCGCCGGTGCCAGGCGGCGCGCCGGTCCGCCTGCCCGGCGGTCAGGCCCTGGCCAACAAGCGCCGGGCGCTGGCGGAAGGGGTTCGATTGCACCCCGCCATCCTGCCGGCACTTCGTCCGTGGGCGGATAAATTCGGCGTGGAGCAGCCCCTGCCTATTTCATAGGGACCACCAGGTGCCCATGATGCAGGTGACGCCGGTGCCGTCCTCGCCGTAATACACGGTGAACAGCGAGCCCCCGCCCGCATCGATGGTCGCGGGATAACCGAGATTCCGGTTGGGCAGGCCGCCGCGGATGCGGATCGTTTGCGCTATATCCCAGCTTTCTCCTTGGTCAGAAGAAATGACCGCGCGAATGCCGAAATCCGGTTGACGCCAGCCATAGGTCATCAGCAGCCGTCCGTCGTCCAGCGCGAGCAGATGCGCGGGATAACCTTCGATCGGCAGCCGCCGCGGGGCGCTCCAGGTCGCGCCGTCATCGCTGGAATCGGTCTGGTGCAGATGGCGGGTCTCGTTATCGCGCATGACGACGAGCAGTTTGCCCGATGCCGCGCGGAGAATGGCGGGCTCCTCGAAAGCGTGGCCGGGACCGGCGGCGATAAGCGTGGGCCCCGACCACGACCGCCCGCCGTCGGAGCTTCGAACCGTGAAGACCTGGCGATAGTTGGGCACGTCGCTGAGCGGCAGAATGATCGTGCCATCGGCGAGCTGGGCGGCCCCTCTCATGCCATAGCCGCCGCTGAACGGCGCCGTTGCGATCAAGGCACTGGCGGAAAAACTGGCGCCATTGTCGCTTGAGACATGGGCGAAGGTTTCACCACCGCCCCGCACCCAGGGGGCCATGTCCTCGGGCGCGCCGCCAGCGTAGCGCGCCGCGTCATGCTCGGGCGAGGTCAGCCAGCCGCGCATGAACCGGGCCGGATAGTCGAGCCCGGTCTGATCGGCGAGACCGCGCGCCAAGGCCAGCGGATACCACTGGAAGCGCCACTGGTTGATGAGAACCGTGCCGTTGCGAAGCACCGTGAGGCCGGCGCATTCGGTGCCGGAGAAATCATATCCCGGCATCACCTGCGGGCTGCTCCAACTCTCACCCTTGTCGGCCGACCGCGTGATGACGTTGTGAAACAACGGGTCTTCCGGCGGGTGCAGCACGAAGTCCCGCCGCGGCGCCCGGTTGAACACCACGAGCCAGGTGCCACCCGAAGCGACAGCCGCATGCGCATGGGCGCAATAGGCAAAGGGATCGCGATGGATGATCGCATGACGGGCGTGCCGCGCCTCTAACATTCGGGCTTACAGCGTGAAGCGCGTGCAACGGACATACTGCAGCGGCTTCGCGTCCTCGCTCCATTCGTGATAGGCGGCGACGATGGTGCCGTCGGGCATCTGCTGCACGCTCGGATAGCCGATATGCTGGTAGATGCCGGGGTGGTTCCAGTCGACGCCGCCGGCCCGCGTCTTGCCGCTTTCGGGCGACATGCGGCTCGACCCCGGAGTATCGGTGACAGTGCCGCCCGGCACGCCACCCTCGCGGATGACGAATTCGTTCTTGCGGTCCCAGGTGATGCCGTCCTCGGACACGCAGCCGCGCACGCCGTAGGGCGGCCGGCGATAACCGTAGACGCACAGATAGCGGCCGTCGAGAAGCGGGATGGCCTCGGGAGGAAAGCCCCAGATATTGGTCCATTTGGGCGGCGTCCAGGAGAAGCCGTCATCGTCGGAATAGATCACCACCATGTTCTTGCCGTCGCTGGTGGGGTTGACGTGAGTGCGCAGGAAACACACCAGGCGACCGTCCCTGAGGCGCAGCACCGCTGGTTCCTCGTAATCGATGATGCTGGCCGGATCGTAGGCCAGCGTCGAATAATATTCCCAGTTGAATCCGCCGTCGTCCGAACGCATCAGCGCCGAGCGCGTCGATTCGCCCTCGCCTTCCTCCTCGTAGCCGCGGATGCGGCCGTAGAGTCCCATCAGCAGCGAGCCGCCGGGCAGTTCCCAGCAGCCGAGGCGGCAGCCGCCATGCTTGAGTGGCCTTACATTCACCGGAATGGGCTTCGACCAGGTTTCGCCATTGTCGGTTGATCGCAGCACATAGGTGCCGAGCCAGCCTTGCGTCTTGAAGGCCCAGGTCCAGTCGCCATACTCCTTGGTCACCGGATGGCTTGACCAGGATACGCCCTCGGCCCTGATGCCACGCTTGAAGAAGCCGGTGATGGTAAGATTGACGAGGAGGGTGCCGTCGGAGGTTTCGCAGATGCCGCAATCCCAGTTGCCTTCGGTGTCGCTCCACGGCAGCACCACTTTCAGGCTGTTCTCGTCCCAGGTACGGCCGCCGTCGCTGGACCGCATGATGAGGGTCTGGCCGCTGTCATGATGGAAGGGGTAGCGCTCCTCGTTGAACACGGCGCAGAGTTCGCCGTTGCTGAGCAGCCGCATGGCGATCTGGTTGATGCAATGCTGGGGATGCCTGTGGATGTCATGGTGTTCGATGTTATTGGGCACGATCATGTCCGGACCTCGTTGCTGGGGTCACGCATGATCGCCGTGGAGCGACGCAACGTGGTTGACCGGGTTTGCCGCGATCTTGACGGTTTTGATCAATTCGCCGCGGCGAGGCGCTTGCCGCTCATGGCGTCGAAAACATGGATGCTGTCGGGGCGCGGCGCGAGGTGGAGGTGCCCGCCCGGTCTGGCCGCCAGGCGTTCATTGAAGATCGCGGTGAATCGTGCTTCGCCCGCCGACAGGCCGATCTGCATCTGCGAGCCGAGCGGCTCGACGATTTGGACGGTGGCGGCAATGGCTCCGGCAGTTTCGGCGATGGCGAAATGTTCGGGCCTGACGCCGACGATGACGCGCTGGCCGTCGCGCGCGGGGATCGCCGCGGCCAACGGCACGCTGGCGCCGATGTCGAAATTCGCTTCGCTGCCGCGTTCGCCCGATCGGACGGTGGCGGAAAACAGGTTCATGGCGGGGGAGCCGATAAACTCCGCGACGAAGGTGTTGAGCGGCGCGTCGAAAAGTTCAAGCGGCGTGCCGATCTGTTCGACCACGCCATTGCGCAGGACGACGATCCGGTCGGCCATGGTCAGCGCCTCGACCTGATCATGGGTGACATAGACGGTGGTGGTCTTGAGGCGTTGATGCAGCGCCTTGATTTCGGCCCGCATGGCGACGCGCAATTTGGCGTCGAGATTGGACAAGGGCTCGTCGAACAGGAAAACCCTGGGATCGCGCACGATGGCGCGGCCCATGGCGACGCGCTGGCGCTGGCCGCCGGACAGCTCGGCGGGCTTGCGCTTGAGATAGTCCGCGAGGCCGAGGATCGCCGCCGCTTTGGTCACGCGCTCATCGATCACGTCGCGGCCTTCGCCCCGGAGCTTGAGCGAAAATCCCATATTCTCGGCGACCGTCATGTGCGGATAGAGCGCATAGCTCTGGAAGACCATGGCGATGTCGCGGGATTTGGCGGGAAGATCGGTGACATCGCCGCCGCCGATCCAGATTTCCCCGGTGCTCAACTGATCGAGCCCGGAAATGATGCGCAGAAGCGTGGACTTGCCGCAGCCCGAGGGCCCGACAAGCACCAGAAACTCGCCGTCGGCGATATCGATGCTCACATCCTTCAGGACATCGACCGGTCCGAAGGATTTGCTCACGCTGGCGATCCTGACGCTGGCCATCACCGTTCTCCTCTGCGCGCCGCAGTATTTCACAGCGCGAGGAAAGGGCCAAGCGCAATGGCGCTCTTGGCCCAAATCGTCAAGTTTGCGTCTTTGCGGATTAAGTGGCCGCTGGGCCCGCGCGTCCACAATGGGCGATACCGCAAAACAAGGAGGCGACCCATGAAGACGTTCACCGGCATGCTGTTCGGGGCGGCGCTGATTGCGATCCCCGCGACATTGTTCTCGACTCCGGCGCAAGCCGAGGACGAAGTGCGCCTGCGGCTCAACTGGATGTATTACGGCTCGCATGCGGGCTTCGCCTTCGGCAAGGACAAAGGCTACTACAAGGATCAGGGCATCGATCTCGATATACGGTCGGGCAACGGATCGGGTTCCGCCCATCGTCTGGTGGCCAATGGCGACAGCACATTCTCCTATGGCTCCTGCGCGTCGATGACCAACCTCGCGGCCAAGGGGGCGACCTTGGTGTCGGTCGGCGTCATCGACGCCATGGGAACCGAGGCGATCATCGTGCGCCCCGACGCCGGAGTGAAATCGGTCGCCGATCTCAAGGGCAAGGCGCTGCTGACCACCGCCAATGCCGGAGTGAACACGTTCTTCCCGCTGGTGTTGAAGAATGCCGGACTGGTGGAAGGCGATGTCAAGATCATCAACGTGCCCGATGGCGCCCTGGTGTCGAGCTATCTGCAGGGCGCGGGCGAAACCGCCGGAATGCTGGGCGGACTTGACGACAAGCCGGCCGAGATCAAGGCCAGCGGCGGCGCCGAGCCGGTGACCTTCCCCTATTCCGATTTCGGCGTGAACCAGGTGGGCTACTGCGTCGTCGCCCATGCCGACACGGTGAAGAACAATCCCGATCTGGTGAAGCGTTTCATGGCGGCGACCGTCAAGGCCTACACGGAAACCGCGGCCAATCCGGACGCGGCCATCGCCTCGATGGCCGACATCGTCGGCGGCTCGATGGCGGAGGACGCGGGCAAGGCGCAGGCGCGTTCGGTTCTCGACGTCACCCTGGGCGTGCTTTACTCCAAAGCCAATACGGACAAGGTACTTGGCCTCAACGTCGCGCAAGACTGGAACGACATGCTGACCCTGATGAAAACCTACAATGACCTTGAGACCGACAAGCAGGCGACGGCATTCTACACCAACGAATTCCTGCCGAAGTAAGCGCCGGTTCGCGATAAAGACGCGGGAGGTGGCTGGTCCAGGCGGTTGGTGGAAGGCATGACCGCGGAAATCTCGATCGAAGGCGTCGCCAAATATTTCGACACGGCGGACGGCCAGGTCCATGCGTTCGGACCGGCCAGCATCGAGGTGAGGCCGGGGGAATTCATCTCGCTCCTCGGTCCCTCGGGATGTGGCAAGTCCACCTTGCTGCTGATGGTGGCCGGCCTCCTGGCGCCTTCGGCGGGCGCCATTTTCTCCGGTGGCAAGCCTGTCGTGGCGCCGCGCACCGATATCGGCATCATGTTCCAGGACAATACCCTGGTGCCGTGGCGGACGGTACGCGGCAACATCGAACTGCAACTCGAAATGCGCGGCCGCGATGTGAAGAGCCACCGCCAGCGCATCGACCGGTTGATCGAATCGGTGCATCTCGGCGGTTTCGAGCAACGCTTTCCGCATGAACTGTCGGGCGGCATGCAGCAGCGCGCCGCTTTTTGCCAGACGCTCGTCCACAGTCCCCGCACTCTGCTGCTCGACGAGCCATTGGGCAAGCTCGACGCCATGACCCGCGAGGCGATCCGCCACGACCTGCAGCTATTGTGGATGGAATCGCATCCGACGGTTCTGCTGGTCACCCACAGTATCGAGGAGGCGGTGCAACTGTCGAACCGCGTCTGCGTCATCACGCCGAGGCCCGGCACCATCGGCCGCGTCATCGATATCGATCTTCCCTGGCCGCGCGATCTGAAGATAAAGCAGAGCCGGGCCTTCCAGTCGCATGTCGGAGAGATCCAGGAGATGTTCCGTGGTTACGGCGTCATCTGACCCGAGGCGCCCGCCGAGGCGCCGCATCGCCTCTCTGCTGCGCTCCTGGCCGTTCTTCGCCTTCTTCGCCGGCTTCTTCCTGTTCTGGGAACTGTCGATCGATCTGTTCGGCATTCCGGCCTATATCCTGACCAAGCCCTCGGTGATCGTGGTCAAGGGCTCAGCCGACCTCGACCGGCTGCTGTACTATACCTATATCACCGGCCTCGAATCGGTCATCGGCTATGTCATCGCGGTCGCCGTCGCGGTGCCGCTGGGGCTTGCCATCGCCTTCTCGTCCATGTTGCGGCGGACCATCTATCCGTTTTTCGTGTCGCTCGAAATGACACCCAAGATCGCTTTCGCGCCGCTGTTCATTTCCTGGCTCGGCTTCGGTCTGCTGCCGAAAGTCATCATCGTGTTTCTCGTGTGCTTCTTTCCGATCGTGCTCAATTCCATCCTGGCCTTCGGTTCGCTGAGCGGCGAGCTCGAGCATTTCATCCGGACCACGGGGGCAGGCACATGGCGGGCCTTCGTCAAGGTGCGGCTGCCGGCGGCGCTGCCGCAATGCTTCGTCGGTTTCAAATATGCCGCCATCAACGCCACGGTGGGCGCCACGATCGCCGAGTTCATCGGCAGCGACCAGGGCCTTGGCTTCTATATCCAGATCGTCACCGGCAACAATCGCCCCGATCTTGCCTTCGCGGGCATCTTCTTTCTGACCATTCTCGGCCTCGCCATTTTCGGGCTGGTGACTTTGGCCGAAAAACTCATCATTCCGTGGCACCTGTCGCAGCGCCGCGGGTAGGGGCGTTTCACTTGGCAGAAACAGTCAAGATCATGGCAGATTCGGCAACGCGGCGAACCCTCGATCGCGCCCACCATCCAGCTCAATAAAAAAACCGTCAACAATAGTCCCAGGGAGAACCGATCATGCTTACCACAGGAATGACCCGCCGCGGCCTGATCAGGACCGCTGGCGCCACCGCGATCGCCGCCGGCTTTCCGATGCCGTTTATCCGCCGCGCCGCGGCGGCCACGGAGATCATCCACTGGAGTCCGCTCGCCGCGTCCGATGGCGAAGTCTGGGGCCAGATGATCGCGGCTTTCAACGAGGCCCACAAGGACAAGGGTGTCCAGATCAAGATGGAAATGATCCCCTGGGACGACTACACCACCAAGGTGCTGGCTGCCGCGGCAGCCGGCGCGGCGCCCGATTTCGGCTGGAATACCGATCCGCGCCCGTCCTTCGTGCGCGACGGCCTCCTGGTTCCGCTTGACGATCTGGCGAAAACCTCCGGCCTCGATCTCGCCGACTTCTCCGAGTTTTCGCTCAGCAAGTCGAAGTTCCCCAACCAAGGCGGCGATACCCTCTACCAGGTGCCGCTCGACCTGATGTGCATCGTGCCGGAAATCAACACCGCCCATGTGACCGAAGCGGGCCTCAAGATCGAAGACTGGCCCGACACCGGTGAAAAGCTGATCGAATGGGCCAAAGCCATGACCAGGATGGAAGGCGACAAGGTCGTGCGCTCGGGTATCATGATGACGGGTTCGGGCGTGCAGCCAACCGTCACCTGGGGCATCGTCGCCGAGCAGATGGGCTTCCAGCGCATCAGTGACGACGGCAAGAGCGTCGCCGTCAATCCGGACGCCGGCAAGGCCGCCATGCAGTGGGTGCTCGACCTGTTCGACAAGCACAAGGTCTCGACCCGCGACGTGACCGACCGTTACAAGGCCTTCGGCGCTGGCCAGGGATCGATCTTCTGGACGGGACCATGGACGCTCAACGGCTATCTCGAACAGAAGCTTCCCTTCGTGTCGCGCGCCTTCCCCAAGATCGGCGAGAAGCGCGTCACCTATTTCGAGCGCGGCGCCCTTGAACTCTACACCCAGACCGATCCGGCCCGCCACCAGGCGACCATGGACGCGGTCAAATGGCTCTCCGACAACAGCTTCCTGTGGTGTACGAGGGGCCGCGGCACCAGCCCGCGCAAGTCGATCGTGTCGCGCGCCGACTACAAGACGGCGGGCGCGCCCTGGGAGGTCAGGGGCGCCTTTGTCGATGGCATGGACTATGCCACCGCGATCGCCGACTTCCCGATCATCAACGGGGCCGACTTCAACATCTATTCGGGCGGCAATTTCCTGGCCAAGACGCTTGAACTTGTGTGGGCTGGTCAATCCTCGATCGATGACGCCATGGCCAAGATTCAGGATGGCTGGCAGAAAGCCCTCGAAGAGGGCTGAGCCTCATCGTCATTCGCGGGCGGCCCGTTCCGGACAGGGAGCGGGCCGTTTGCGCCGTCCCAAAGGATCGCCCATGGATATCGAGAAGACCAAGAAGCGCCTCGAGGGCTGTTACATCACCATTCCCACGATGTTCCGCGATCCCGATCTCGATCTCGATGTGGCGGCCACGCGGCGCAATGTAAGGTTCCTGATCGAGCGCGGCATCACGGAGAAATACGGTGTCTTTCTCGCCGGAGGTGCTGCGGGAGATTTCTCGACCATGAGTTTCGACGAGCGGGTCCGCACCGTCGACGCCGTTGTCGAGGAAACCGCCGGCCGCGTGCCGGTGGCGATGGGCGCCCAGACCACCAGCACGCTGGAGCTCAAGCGCCTTGCGAAGGCAGCACAGAAGGCCGGAGCGGAATTCATCCAGGTCTCGTGTCCATTCTATTTCAGCCACACCGAGGAAGACTTTTACGAGCATGTCTGCGCCGCGGCCGAGGCCGCCGATATCGGCATCATCATCTACAATACGTTCTGGACCAGTTCCGGCGTGTCGTTCCGGCTGGTCGAGCGGCTCGCCGAAATTCCCCAGGTGGTGGGGCTCAAATGGGCGACGCCGCGCTCCGACTCGATGGAATTCGAGGACATCATCATCAATTTCGCCAAGCGTTTCACCTTCATCGACAACAACCTGAAATTTCCGTCGAGCCACATTCTGGGCGCCCGCGCCTATGAAGTGCATCTTTGCAACTACTGGCCGGAATGGGGGATCAGACTGGTCGACGATCTCGACGCCGGGCGTTATGCCGAAGCGCAGATCGCCTTGGCCGAGAATGCCCTGCCGTTCTACAAGCTGTGGCTCGGCATCGAGGCGAACTTTACCAGCGGCGACGGCTATCTCGACAAGCTGTGCATGGAACTGGTGGGACTCGATTCGAGCCGCTGCCGCCCGCCGACGCGCGACATCCGTAAGGACTACCGCGAGCGTTGCCGCCGGATGATGATCGACTCCGGCGTTCCCGGCGTGCTGCCGGAGTAAAGCGAAAACGCCATGCGGGCCATCCGCCGCGATCTGGACCGGCCCACCGACTGGGTGGCTTATGCCTTCGTGGCGATGTTCACCGTGCCGTTCCTGCTGTTCAACGTGCTGCCCATTTTGTTCTCCGCCTATCTGTCCTTCATGCAATGGGGGATTTTCGGATCGCCGCGCTTCGTGGGTCTCAAGAACTACCGCGACGCGCTGGACAACGACCAGGTCCGCATCGCCTTCAAGAACATCCTGCTTTACGGCTTGACCATCGTTCCGGGCGTCATGGTGCTTGGCCTCGCCGCAGCTCTCTATGTCCACCAGCGCTGGCCGCTGTCGTCCTTCGCCAGGGTGTGTTTCTTCTCGCCCTACGTAGTGTCGGCCACCGTCATCGGGCTGGTCTGGGTGTGGCTGCTCGATACCCGCTTCGGGCTCATCAACCATTATCTGAGCTATCTCGGTTTCGACTACATACCGTGGCTCACCAACACGAGCTGGGCTCTGGTTGGCGTCAGTATCGCCTCGATCTGGTGGGACATGGGACTGGCGTTCGTCCTGTTTCTGGCGGCCCTCCAGGACATCCCGGCCGATCTCTACGACGCCGCCGAGATCGACGGCGCCACCGGCTGGCAGCGATTCCGCTACGTGACCCTGCCGCAGCTCCGGCCAGTGCTTTCGATGGTGCTGACACTGCAGCTGATTTCGACACTGCGCATTTTCAGCCAAGTCTATGTGATGACCAATGGCGGCCCGGCGTCGTCGTCGACCTCGGTGCTCTACGAAATCTATACCGTGGCGATCCGCAACCAGAAATTCGGCTTCGCCGCCGCCGTGTCGATGATGCTGTTCGCGGTGATCCTGATCGTCACCCTGCTCAGCCGCGCCGTCGTCCGCGAGCGCTGAACATGGCAACCACCGTCCGCGGCAAGTTCCGGCGCTTCCTCAAGGGCTACAATCTCCGGCCCGGCGATATCCCCGCGTGGCTTTTGGGACTGGCGGTCGCCGCGCTGTGGATCATGCCGTTCGTATGGATGGTTTCGACCTCGTTCAAATATTCCGGCGACGTGATGTCGGCCGACATCGAATGGTTTCCGCGCCGGGTCACCGTGCAGAACTATGTCGACATCTTCACCAAATATCCGATCGGCCGCTGGGCCCTCAACAGCGTGATCGTCGTCTTCTCGAGCACGGCGCTGTGCGTGCTGGCCGGCGCCATGGCGGGCTATGCGCTGGCCCGGCTCGATTTCCCCGGCAAGAAAATCCTGTTCTTGCTCTATATCGCGTCCCTGATGGTGCCGATCGAGGTCTATGCGATTCCCATGTTGCTCGGCATCATCAAGGTCGGCTGGGCCAACACCTATCAGTCGCTCATCCTGCCCTCGATCGGAAATGTGTTCAGCGTACTGATCTTCCGCCAGTTCTTTCTCAACTTCCCGCGCGATCTCGAAGATGCGGCGCGGATCGACGGGGCGGGCCACGGGCTGATCTTCTGGAAGATCGCCATGCCTCTGGCGCGGGCGCCGCTGATCGCCGCCACGGTGATCGTCTTCGTGCTCAACTGGAACAACTTCCTGTGGCCCCTGCTGGTCACCTTCGACGACACCATGAAGACGCTGCCCGTCGGCATCGCGGCGTTCACGCCGGTGCACGGCACGGCAACGCAACTCGAGGGCTATGCCGCGGCGATGGCGGGCATCACGGTGCTCAGCCTGCCGAGCGTGCTGGTGTTTCTGGTGCTGCAGCGCTACTTCATCCAGGGCATATCGAGCGGAGCCGTGCGTGGCTGATCATCGTGGATTGAATTTCATCGACAATCGCTGGGTGGCGCCGTCCGGCGGCTCGTATCTGGTGACCATCAATCCCGCCACCGAGGAGCCGATCGCCAGTTTCGCGCGCTCCGGAGCGGACGATATCGATCAGGCGGCGCGGGCCGCCAACCGCGCCATGACCGGCGGCTGGGCGAGGTTCAGTCCGGCCGAGCGCGGGCGTCTGCTGTTCGCTCTGGCGGATCAGGTCGAAGTCTCGCGCGAGCATCTGGCGCGGCTGGAAACCCTCGATGTCGGCAAACCCTCGAAGGATTCTCTTGGCGATATCGACGGCGCCGTGGCGACCCTGCGTTACAATGCCGGCGCCGCCGACAAGATCGAGGGCAGCAGCATTCCGCTCGGCCCGGACGTGGTCGATTTCACCATTCTTGAACCACTCGGCGTCACCGCGCATATCGTGCCGTGGAATTTTCCGCTCGGCATGGCCATGCGGTCGCTGGCCCCGGCGTTGGCCGCGGGCTGCGCTTGCATATTGAAACCAGCCGAGCAGTCGCCGTTGTCGGCGCTGGCTTTTGCCGATCTGATCGAGAAGGCGGGGTTTCCGCCGGGCGTCGTCAATATCGTAACCGGCCTCGGCGAAGAGGCGGGAGAGGCGCTGGTCCGCCACCCCCTGGTGCGCGGTATCACCTTCACCGGATCGGTCGAGACCGGTAGACGGGTGATGGCCGCCGCCGCGCAGGGAGTGAAGCCCGTGGTGCTGGAACTTGGCGGCAAGAATCCGATGATCGTGTTTGCCGACGCCGATCTCGAACGTGCCGTTGCCGACGCCGCGATGGCCTCGTTCGAGAACTGCGGGCAGGTGTGCTCGTCGTCGTCGCGCTACCTGCTGGCGCCCGCGATCCACGACGAATTTCTCGATCGCCTGATAGCCAAGGCCGGCGCGCTGTCGATCGGGCCGGGCATCGACAATCACGACCTGGGGCCGGTGGTTTCGGCCGAGCAGTATGACAGGGTTCGCGCCTATATTTCGGGGGGCGCGGCGGAAGGCGCGAGACTGCGTCGCGGCGGAGGCCGCCCGTCGCATCTCAACCGGGGGTTCTTCATCGAACCCACGATTTTCGACCGGGTGGCGCCGGATATGGTCATTGCGCGCGAGGAGATATTCGGCCCCGTGGGCGTGGCTATCGCGATTGCCGATGAGGTGGCAGCCGTCCAGATCGCCAATGGCCTGGGCTATGGCCTGGCCGCCGGCATATATACCAAGGACATCGGCCGGGCCATGAAGCTGATGCGCGGACTGGATCATGGTTCGGTGTGGATCAATGGCTGGTGGATGGGGGGTGTCCAGGCGCCAACCGGCGGCATGAAGGAGAGCGGCATCGGACGCGAACGAGGCCTTGCGGGCATCCGCAATTACCTGCAGATCAAGAATGTGGCGATCAGGATCTGACATGGAAAACCGCCCGCCCGCCCTGCAACTCGATGCAACCGACAATGTCGCCGTGGCGCTGCGCGAACTCAATCCGGGTGATGCGCTGGGGATCGGCCGTGTCACGGCGGCGGAGCCGGTCAAGCGCGGCCACAAGGTGGCGTTGCGCGATATTGCGCGCGGCGAGGCGGTGCGCAAATACGGCCAGATCATCGGCCAGGCGACGGCCGCCATCGGGCCCGGCCAGCATGTGCACACGCACAATCTCAGCTTCATTGCCAGTACCGCCGACCACAGTATCGGGCTGGCCGCGAGACCGACGGAATTCGTGCCCGAGGCCCGGCGCGCGGAGTTCCAGGGCATTCTCCGCGCCGGTGGCGAAGCCGCCACCCGCAACTATATCGGCGTGGTGACCTCGGTCAACTGCGCCAACACCGCGGCACGGCTCATCGCCGAGCAGTTCCGCGGGCCTCATGCGCTTGCCGATTTCCCTCATGTCGATGGCGTCGTGGCGCTGACCCATGCGCTCGGTTGCGCCGCCGGCAGCGATGGCGAGGCGGCCGACATGCTTCGCCGCACCATGGGCGGCTATTTGCGGCATCCGAATTTCGCCGCCGTGCTGGTGGTAGGCCTTGGCTGCGAATCGAACCAGATCGATCGCCTCCTCGACGAACAGGGACTGGCGGCGAATGACCGGGTCCATCGCTATGTCATCCAGGAACTGGGCGGCACGGCGAAGACCGTGCGGGGCGGCGTCGACCGTATCCGTGAATTGCTGCCCGGCGCGAATGAGGCGCGGCGCCGGGCCTTGCCGGTCAGCCACCTGAAACTCGGCCTGCAATGTGGCGGCTCGGACGGCTTCTCGGGCCTCACCGCCAATCCAGCCCTTGGTGTCGCATCCGACATCCTGGTGCGCCATGGCGGAACCTCGATCCTCAGCGAGACGCCCGAGATCTACGGCGCCGAGCACATGCTGTTGAGCCGCGCGGCGAGCCGCGCCACCGGCGAGAAATTCCTGGCGCTGCTGAAATGGTGGGAGGACTACGCCCGGATCAACGGCGACTCGCTCGACAACAATCCGTCGCCCGGCAACAAGGAGGGCGGACTTTCGACCATTCTGGAAAAATCCCTGGGCGCGGCGGCGAAGGGCGGCACCAGCAATCTAGAAGACGTGTATCTCTATGCCGAACCGGTCACCAGGCCGGGTTTCGTGTTCATGGATACGCCGGGTTACGATCCGGTCTCGGTGACCGGTCAGGTCGCGGGCGGCGCCAACCTCATCTGCTTCACCACGGGGCGGGGCTCGTGTTTCGGCTGCAAGCCATCGCCCAGTCTCAAACTCGCCACCAACACCGCCATGTACCGCCGTATGGAAGACGACATGGACCTGAACTGCGGCGAGATCGCCGACGGAGCTTCGTCGGTCGCGGAAATGGGCCAGCGCATCTTCGATCGGCTCGTCGAAACCGCGTCTGGCCGCCCGACCAAGAGCGAGGAACTGGGCTATGGCGACGACGAGTTCGCGCCCTGGCACGTGGGCGCGACACTATAGCCGCGCTACATTCCCCAGCACCGCCGCGAAGCCGCGCTTCAGGTTGAGACCGTGATCGGCATCCCCGATGGCGGAATCGAGCGCCGTCAGCAAGATGGCAAGGTCTGTCCCCAGATGATCCCTGGGTCCTAGGACGGCCGCTCCGGACCGGCGAGTGCTTCGAACAGCATGGCAACCGCTTCGGCACCGGGATCGGCGACCCCGTCCAGATGACTGGACGAGACATAGCTGGCGCGGCCGGCGCGGGCGCTCTGCATTTGCACCGTCGCATCGGCGCCCTTGCGGGCCATCGCCGCCGCCTCGGCCAACGTCGAGCCGCCTGCCAGCGCCGCAAGCGCCGGTTCGAGGGCGTCGATCATGGTGCGGTCGCCAGGATTGGCGCCGCCATATTCCTGCATTTTGCGCAGACCCGATTGCAGCGCGTGGCCCCACGATTGGCCATTCGATGCAGCCGTGCCGGCGGCAGCGAAAAAGATCGCAAGCAACACGCCGCTGGAGCCGCCCATGGTCTTGGTCAGGCAATCGCTGACCGCGCCGAAGAACAGATCGAGTTTCGCCAAAGGCATTTGCGGCAGCGCGCTTTTGACACTTTTCGCCGCGCTCGCCATGGTCGTGCCTGTGTCGCCGTCTCCGATCTTGCTGTCGAGGTGGTTGAGAGCGGTCTCGGCGGCGATGAGCGCATCGCAGGCGGTTTCCACGATTTTCCGCAGCGCCGGGTTCTTGCTGGCCCTGACGCGCGGCGGCCGGATTTCCTCCGGAAGCTTGCGGAGTGCCGGTTTCACCGGCGCGGAAATACCGGGCCAGGCCTCGGGGGCCGCCGGCGCCTTGAGTGCCTTCTCGATGTCGGGCGTGAGTGGCAAGAGGCTGGCCGACAGCCCATGCATGTCGAGCGATGTCATGAGCGCCGCTGGCCCGACGAGAAGTTTTATCTTCTTGGCGAAAGGACCGGACAGGAATTCATGGGCGATCACGCCCATCTCAAGGGCGGTGGTCCCGCCCAGATTGTTGAGAAGCAGAGCGTAACCCCGCGCCGGCGAAACCGCCGCGAAAAGTTTTTCCGAGAGGATGGACACGGTCTGCCTCGCGCCCTCGAAATCGATGAGCTCGGCTCCCGGTTCGCCATGAATTCCAAGACCGAGCTCCGCCTTGCCCGGCGGCACGCGATCGTCGCGGGCAGCGCCCGGAACGGTGCAGGAGCCGAGCGAGATGCCGAGCGTCACAACGGATTTGGCGGCGCGCCTGGCGATTTCGGCGACGCGCGCCAGGCTGTCACCCTTCGCGGCGTGGTAGCCCGCGATCTTGTGGATGAAGAGGGTGCCGGCGACGCCGCGCGGCTGTGCGAGATGAGGCAACGCGATGTCGTCGGCGACGATCACCATCTCGACCCTTCTGCCGAGTGCGCGCGCCCGTTCCGCCGCCAGTCCGAAATTCAGCCTGTCGCCGGTATAATTCTTGACGATCAGCAGGCATCCGCCCTTGCCGGTCACCGCGAGGATCCCCGCCAGAACCGCGTCCACGCTGGGCGACGCGAAGACCTCGCCGCACACCGCGGCGGTCAGCATGCCCTTGCCGACGAAACCCGCATGCGCCGGTTCATGGCCGGAGCCCCCGCCGGAGATGACCGCGACCCGCGCCGGATTGTGATCGGTGTCGAGAACCACCTTGATCGAGGGGAAGCCGTCGAGCCGGGCCAGCTTGGCACTGCCGGCCGCGCGCAAGCCGCCGTCCAGAGCTTCGGCCACGAGCATGTCCCTGGAATTGATGAATTGCGCCATGACTGTCCTCAACGTTACCGTTCGCCGGATGAATCCTAGCAGAGCGGCGCCACGACGCCTACTTCGACACTTTCTCCAGGCCTCAGTCCAGAGTCCGGATGGACCAGGTTGGCGGCCTCTCGGTGGGAGCGGCCCGCCGAAAGTATCCCGAACCACGATGGCGCGGGCCCCCGGATTCAGGTCGTATGGGTGACCTTCATCAGGTGCCTTGGCCGGTCGGGATCGCGGCCACGGCCCAGCGCCACGCGCTCGATCGCGAGATAAGCTGTTTCGATCATGGCAATGGGATCGAGGAGGGGATCGCCGGTCGCGGCATGGGGCAATCCGCCGGGCCCGGCGACCAGCACATTGGCGCCCGTTCGGCGAAGTTTTGCGATGGCGAGACACGCCGATTCGCGTGACTGGTCACCGGGCGAAAAGGCAAACACCGGAAAGCCTTCGCCGAGCAGTTCCAAGGGTCCGTGCATGACTTCGGCCAAAGAATACGCCTCGGCATGGATGGCGCAGGTTTCCTTAAGCTTCAGAGCGGTTTCCATGGCGATGGGCAGCGACGGCCCGCGCCCCAGCACGTATAGCGAGTCGGCGGGAAGCGCGAGCGTGACGAAGTCCGGCCATTCGATCATTGAAGCCGCAGCGAGGCGCTCGGGCAGGTCCGCGACCGCGGCGAGAAACGGCGGGTCGTCCCGCCAGTGCGCGACGATGGCAGCACCCGCCACAAGCGAGACGATGAAGGACTTGGTGGCGGCGACGCTCCGTTCGGGGCCGGCATACAGAGGCAGGCAGATGTCTGCGTTCAGGGCCGCCGGCGAACTCTCGTCATTGACCAGCGCCACGGTCAGCGCCCCGGCCTGCCTTGCGGCCTCTTGCAGAGCAACAATATCGGGGCTCTGGCCGGACTGCGAGATGGTGAGCGAGACGCAGCCCCTGGCCTTGAGTTCGGCGCCATAGACCGAAACCACCGACGCGCCGATCGAGGCGCAGGGCACGCCGGTAAGTATCTCGGTGAGATATTTGAAATAGCCGGCTGCGTTGTCGGAACTGCCGCGGGCCGAGGTGAGTACGGCGGGCGGCGGCGCCAGCCTGAGCCTTGCGCCCAATTCTTCCAGCAGCACCCGGTTGCGCTCCAGAAACCGCGCCACGGCCTCGGGAGCCTCCAACGCCTCGCGCCGCATGTCACTCATGGTCTCGACCCGTCCTTGCACATAGCACCTTCCAATTACACCTCGCGGATGAGATATCGAAGGGGTGTGGATGGCAGTTCATGATCAGTTTCGACTATTCCGGAAAAGTGGTGCTGGTGACGGGAGCCGGGCGGGGGCTCGGCTTCTCCATCGCCCAAGCATTTCACCGGGCGGGCGCCACCGTCCTCGTCAATGACAGGACGGAAGACATCGTCACGGCGGCCATA
>JANNSP010000287.1:0-12322 GCA_031402975.1 Hyphomicrobiales bacterium | reverse complement strand
CCAGAAGCATCGTCCGAACCCTTTCCCGTGTGCTGATTCATTGCAGAGCCAACATACAGGCGAAGCTCAGCCGATGCTTCCAAAACCTCCTCAAACGGCGGAAAATTCAACTCGCCAATGCAATTTTGCAAGTGGCTCGAAATACTAACATTCGACGAGCTCTTTGAACGAGCTCAATTCATTCAAAGGCACCACGACACAAGAGACAGTTAGAAGTCATAGCGAATACAGGCATCGACCCGCCGTTTTAGGTTCCCCACCTCTTAAACTGCTTGTACTTGATGAGCTTCGGCATCACCGAGTCCTCGCCCAGCCGCCGTTTCTTGTCGTCCTCGTAATCCTGGAAACTGCCCTCGAACCATTCGACGTGGCTGTCGCCTTCGAACAACAATATGTGGGTGGCGAGGCGGTCGAGGAACATTCGGTCGTGGCTGATGATGACGGCGCAGCCGGCGAAATCCTTGAGCGCCGGTCTTGTGCATCTTCGCGAGATGCAGGCGGTTTCCCTGGCCGCCTATCTCTTAATTTCGTTCCGTGCCGCCTGTGCAAGAAATGCCGAACGCGTGAGTCTGCGGCGCCTGGCCGCCGCATCGATGGCTTTGAGCATTCCGCGCTCCAGAGAGATGTTGGCCGAGACAACCCGCGTGTCGTTCTCATTGAGCGGCACCGAAATCAGAAACGCGCCGCCTGCCAGTTCGGCAGCGACATCCTTGTCCGACACGATATTCTCAATACTGCGCGGCGCGGGAAGCGTGGTGTCTTCCGCCCACAGGCTCAAGGCCTCGGCGGCATTGCTCACGACGTGATCCATCTCATCGGCAGCGGAAAAGCAGCCAGGAACATCCGGAAACTGAACGCCGAAGGCCGAGCCACTCTCCTTGTGAACAAGCCCGATGTAATAGGTCATGGGACACTCCTCAAATCCATCCGGCCTGTTTGGCGATGGCGCGCGCTCCACACCTCCCTTCCACTCCAACAACCGGGAGCGGAAGAATTATCACCTCGTAAACTGCTTGTACTTGATGCGCTTCGGCATCACGCTGTCCTCGCCGAGCCGCCGTTTCTTGTCGTCCTCGTAATCCTGGAAATTGCCTTCGAACCATTCGACGTGGCTGTCGCCCTCGAAGGATAATATGTGGGTGGCCAGCCTGTCGAGGAACATGCGGTCGTGGCTGATGATGACGGCGCAGCCGGCGAAATCTTCGAGCGCTTCCTCTAGCGCCGCCAGCGTTTCGGTGTCGAGATCGTTGGTGGGTTCGTCGAGGAGCAGCACATTGGCGCCGGTCTTGAGCATCTTGGCGAGATGCACGCGGTTTCGCTGGCCGCCCGACAGGGTGCCCACTTTCTGCTGCTGGTCGGCGCCCTTGAAATTGAAGGTACCGGTATAGGCGCGCGAATTCATCTCGCGTTTTCCGAGATACAGCACATCGTTGCCGCCGGTGATTTCCTGCCACACGGTCTTGTCGGGATCGAGCGAGTCGCGGCTCTGGTCGATGTAACCCAGATGCACGCTTTCGCCGATGTGGATCGTTCCTCCATCGGGCTTTTCCTGACCCGTCAGCATACGGAACAATGTGGTCTTGCCGGCGCCATTGGGGCCGATGATGCCGACGATGCCGCCCGCGGGCAGCTTGAACGAGAGATCGTCGATCAGCAGCCTCTCGCCATAGGCCTTGCTCAGGCCTTCGACGGTGATGACATTGTCGCCCAGGCGTTCGCCCGGTGGGATGATGATCTGGGCGCTCGTCGATTTGAGCCTGGCGTCGTTGATCTTGAGCAGTTCGTCATAGGCCTTGAAGCGCGCCTTGGACTTGGCCTGGCGCGCCTTGGGGCTGGACGAAATCCACTCCTGCTCGCGCTCGATCACCGTCTGGCGGGCCGGGTCCTCGCTTTTTTCCTGGGCGAAACGCTTGGATTTCTGGCGGAGATAGGCCGAGTAGTTGCCCTCGTAGGGAATGCCGCGGCCGCGGTCGAGTTCGAGAATCCATCCCGTGACGTTGTCGAGAAAATAGCGGTCGTGGGTGACGATCAGGATCGAGCCCGGATAGTCGCTCAGGTGATGTTCGAGCCAGTTGACCGATTCGGCGTCGAGATGGTTGGTGGGCTCGTCGAGGAGCAAGAGATCGGGCTTGCGCAAGAGGAGCTGGGTCAGCGCCACGCGGCGCTTCTCGCCGCCCGACAGATTGTCGATCGAGGCATCGCTGGGCGGACAGCGCATGGCGTCCATCGCCTGTTCGACCTGGGTTTCGAGGTCCCACAGGTTCTGCGCATCGATCACGTCCTGGAGCTTGCCGGCCTTCTCGGCATTCTCATCGGAATAGTCCATCATCAGGGCGTTGTACTGGTCGAGGATCGCCTTCTTGGCGGCGACCCCTTCCATGACATTGCCCATGACGTCGAGGGCGGGATCGAGCTGCGGCTCCTGCTGAAGATAGCCGCAAGATGCGCCGTCGGCGAGCCACGCCTCGCCGTTCCACTCGGTATCGATGCCGGCCATGATGCGGAGCAGCGTCGACTTGCCCGAGCCGTTGGGGCCGAGCACGCCGATCTTGGCGTCCGGGTAGAAAGACAGGTGAACGTTGTCGAGAACCTTTTTGCCGCCGGCATAGGATTTCGACAGGCCCTGCATGTGATAAATGAACTGACGCGCCATAAGCGTTTAATGTCCTGAAATCTGGGGGATGATCCGGGCGGCGTTCTAGCCCGCCCAACCAACGAGCGCAACGCCGTCAGGCCGGTTTGTTTTTCTCCTCGGCCGTGATCTTCTTCTGATAGCGGCCCTGCACGATGTCGACGATGACCAGCGCCGCCACCACGAAGTAGAAGGTCGACTTCTCCAGCGGACGGATTTCATAGCCGAAGAGATCGAGATGCGCGATATGCGCCCCTTCCGACAGCAGCATGATGCCCACCAGAAGCAGCACGAACAGGCCCAGCACCTCGTACAGCCGGTTCTTCTCCAGGAAGCGCGCCACATGGTTGGCGAGCAGCACCATCATCGCGCCGGAGATGACGATGGCCAGCGCCATGACGGCGAAGTTCTTGGTCAGCGCCACCGCCGAGAGCACCGTGTCGAAGGAGAACACGATGTTCATGAGGAGGATCCACAACAGCGCCATGGCGACCGAGCGGTGCTTGGGGCCTTGACCGTCGCCATGCTCCAGATTTTCGATCGACATCATGTGGCGGATTTCGGTGAGCGCCGTCTTCATCAGGAACAACCCGCCCACCATGACGATGAGGCTGTGGCCGTTGATGATGCCATGCATCAGCGCCACGTCGATGGTGAACCACGGCTGCTGGAACATGGCGATCAGTTGCAGCACCACGAACAGCAGCACGATGCGCAAAGCGATGGCCAGCACCATGCCCACCTGCCGGACGTATTTCTGCCGCTCGGGCGCCACCCGCTTGGCCTCGATCGAGATATAGAGAAGATTGTCGAAGCCCAGCACCGTTTCCAGCGCGGTGAGAACCAGAAGCGTCACCAGATTCTCGGCGGTAAAGAGGTCAGCCATGCTTAGTCCCCGGGAAGCAGTTTCGCGGAGGGTCTAGCCCGGCTTCCTTCGCATGGAAAGCCACCAGACGAGGAGGCCCACGAGGAAGGGAGGACCGCCCAGAACGGCGACCGCCTGCCAGGTGACATAGCCGCTGGAGGACGCTCCGTCGGCGATCCAGGAAAACAGGAAAATGGCCGAGCAGCCGCCGGCGAAAATCATCAGGAGCATCGCGCCCGCGGCGAAGATCAGCCGGATGCCGCCGTGATTCGGGAGGCCCGCCGCGCGCCGCCGGCTTTCGCGGCGCTCGAGCGCGTACCAGACGAGGCCGGTGGCGATGATGAGGAGAGCGACGAGGGAAAACGACATCAGGTGTCCTTGCTGGTGTTTGGCGTGGCCCCGGCCCGCTGCTTCAGTTTGTTGGACATCGACCAGGTCAGACCGCCCTTGAGCAGGAAGGCGAAGGTGATCAGCAGTCCCAGCCACAGGAACTGGAGGTCGGGTCCGGCCAGCGAAACCGTCAATCCGCCGAGCACCAGGGCAATGACGATATCGGTGATGGCAAGACCGATAAACACCGGGCGCATGGGACCGGAATACCCGTACATCGCGGCAATCAGCAGGGCATTGGGCACGATCACCGCGAGGTTGATCAGGCCGATGGTGTCCATCCCTCCGCCCACGGAGATGACGCAGCCGCCGGACAGGAGAATCATCAACCCGCAGAGGATGGTCAGAACGATCTTCAAGATGCGGCCATCGACACCTTGAGCCGCGCCCGCGCCGCCTCGTCGCGGTAGAACAGGTTGTAGGTCTCGAAGGGGATGATCTGGCCGTTGGGGGTGACGAAATGGATGCAGCTTCGTTTCACCCGGCCCAAACAGAAATTGTGGGCGTCCATGAATTCGACGATGGCGATGCGGAAGATGTTCTCGTAGCCCATGCCCTCGGGCACCGGAATTTCCGGCAGGCAGCACAGCAGCGCATCGAGCTTTTCGGGATGGTTGCATTCCGCCGTGGCCAGCGAAAAGAACCCCATGATCTCTTTGTGGAGAGCTGGAAATTTTTCGAATGTGATGGCGTTGGGCAGCGCCTCGACCAGCATGTCGCGGGGAAAGAACGAGGTGATGGGGGCGATCTTGTCGCCCTTCCTCAGCGCGTAGCCGATGGCGATCGATTCGGGGTTGCAGGGCAAGGGGATGATATCGCCCTCGCCGAACGGCGTTCCCGCCTCGATGATCCGGCGGCGGATGTCGGACAGCACGATCCGGTCGCGTCTGGGCTCAAAATTCTCGTTCCGGCCGGCGTCCTGGATGGGCTGGAAGGTGATGCCGCGCACGCATTTCCACTGCAGCGCGTAGTTGATGATGTCGCCCAGTTCGCCATCGTTCACGCCGCGCTTTACGACGACCACGAGGGTCGTCGAAATCGCATGTTTTTCAAGGGCTTCCAGCGCCTGCCTGCGGATGCGGGTGAGGTCGGCGCCGCGCAGGGTCTTGAGCGCCTCGGGCTGCAGCGAATCGAATTGCAGATAGACCTCGAAGCCCGGCTTGAACCTCGCGAGCTGCTCGACAAACTCCGGCTCCTGGGCGATGCGGATGCCATTGGTGTTGAGCATAATGTGGCGGATCGGCCGACGTTTCGCCGCGGCGATGATGTCGAGGATCTGCGGATGGATGGTGGGCTCGCCGCCCGACAATTGCAGGAGATCGGGTTCGCCTTCGCTCGCCACCAACGCGTCCATCATGCGTTCGATCTCGGCCAGCGGGCGATGCGCGGTCTTCGCCGTCGACGAATCGGCGAAGCACACCGGACAGGTGAGGTTGCAGGCCTCGTTGACGTCGATGAGAGCGAGGCAGGAATGCTGCTCGTGGTCGGGGCACAGGCCGCAATCGTAGGGGCAGCCATGCTCGGTGCGGGTCTGGACCTGTAAGGGACGGTCACCCGGCTTGAGATAGTCGTGACAGAGTTTGTAGTAAGCGGGATCGGTCGAAACCAGCGACTTCTGAACGCCGTGGGCACGGCAGCGTTTCAGGTAGTAGACACATCCGTCCTCGATGATGATTTTGGCGGGAACGAGTGTCAGGCAGGTTTCGCACAGCGACGTGGTCTGCCCGTAGAAAATATAGGGCGTGATCTTACGAAGGGCTACGTTCATCTGCCGTCCTCATCATGACGAGACTGTAACAGATGAGCGCGGCGGAGACCAAGTGGAACAAGTTGAACGGCCCGATCAGGGTGCCGTAGGGTTTGAGGAATTCCCAGGCGAAGCGCTGGCCGGCATAGAACAGGACAAGCATGTAGAAGCCGTTGCGCAGGAAGGCGGAATTGCGGCGGCCGAGCAGGACGAGCGCCAAGACCAGGAAGGCGCTCATCGCCAATGACTCGTAGAGCTGGACGGGATGGCGGGATATGCCATCGCCGAAATTCACGCCCCAAGGCAGCGAGGTGGGTGTCCCATAGGTCTGGTCGTCAAGGCCCGACAGGAAACAGCCCCAGCGCCCCACGGCGACGCTGGTGGCGAAGGCCGGAACGAAGATCAGGCCCGTCGATCCCCTGATGCCGCGCAGTTGCTTGTACAGTTCGATCGCCACGATCGCCCCCGCCAGAGCGCCCAGGATGCTGCGCCCGATGCCGGGAACACCGGTCAGCCAGAGATTGAGCGTGCCAGCACCGTATCCACCGATCGCGGCGCCCAAAACCAGGGACGACGCATAGGACAATCCCGCCTGCTCGATCTTGATGGTGGCGGGGCCAAGCCGCCAGCGATGGACGGCGAATGTCATGGCCAGCGCGACAAGGGCGGCCAGAACGTCGAAGATGGTGTGAACGATCACGCCGGGGCTTGCAGCGCGTCCTGGATGATCTTTTTCAGATCGTCGCGGCGGTAGGGTTTCATGATGATGAAGCCTTCGCGGAAACGCGGTTCTTCCTGATGCACCATGGCGCCCTTGGGATAGCCCGAGGTATGAACGATCTTCAGCGCCGGACGGATGCCTTTCGCCGCCTGGGCCAGGTCGAAGCCGTTCATGCCGCCGGGCATGACGACGTCGGAGAACATGAGGTCGATGTCTGGATGCTCTTGGAGCTTGGCCAAAGCTTGCAGACCGTCTTCGGCCTCGATCAGCTCATAACCGAAATCGGAGAGGAAGCCACAGGCCACCGCGCGCACCGCCTCCTGGTCCTCGACGACGAGGATTTTCGGGACCCGAGGAATGACGGTAGCAGCCGCGCCGGGAGGTGTCAGGCCTTCGACGTTCGGCCGCTCCTCGGCTTCAGCGAAAATGCGCGGCAGGTACATCTTGATCGAGGTGCCGTGGCCTGGCTCGCTGTAGATGTTGATATGGCCGCCGGACTGCTTGATGAAGCCGTAGACCATCGACAGGCCCAGCCCCGAGCCCTTGCCTTGCGTCTTGGTGGTGAAGAAGGGCTGGAAAACCTTGTCCAGCAGTTCGGCGTCCATGCCCGTGCCGGTGTCGGACACGGCCACCATGACATAATAGCCGGGGACCACTTCGGGATGCTTCGCCGCATAGGCTTCGTCGAGATAGGCGGGTTCGGTCTCGATGGTGAGGGCCCCGCCGTCGGGCATGGCGTCGCGGGCATTGATGGCGAGGTTGAGGATCGAGGATTCAAGCTGCGAGGGATCGATCACCGCCTTGGGTTCGCCCGCCATGGTGAGCGTCTTCAGACGGATGGTTTCGCCGATGGTGCGCGCGATCAAGGGCGAGATGCCGTCCACCATGTCGTTGATCCGGACTTCGCGCGGTTCCAGCACCTGTTTGCGGGCGAATGCCAGCATCTGGCGGGTGAGGCCCGAGCCCTTGCGGGCCGCGTCGATGGCCTCGGCCAGCCGGTGCGATCCCCGGTCATCGCCGTCAAAGCGGTTTTCGAGGAGTTCGAGATTGCCGATGATGACGGTCAGGAGATTGTTGAAATCATGGGCCAGGCCCCCGGTCAACTGGCCGATGGCTTCCATCTTCTGGGCCCGTTGCAGATGGTTGGCGGTTTCCTTCCTGTCGCCCCGATCGACGATCTCCAGCAGCAGCCGGTCGATCTCGCCCGACTCGTTGCGGATGGGGGTGACGCTGGCCGAACCGTCCACCACGCGGCCGTCACCATGCAGGAAGCGCAAGTCGTGGCTGGTGCTGGCGATTTCACCGGCCACCAGGCGGCGCAGCGCCGCGCCAAACTGGTTGCGGTCGCCCACATGCAACAGGCCGTCGAAGGCGATACCGGGACCGCCGGTCAGGCCGAGATAGTCGCAGAACGCCTGGTTGGCGAATTCGATGCGGGCCGTGGGCGTCAGCAGCGCCATGCCTTGGGCGGCCCCGGTGAAGGCGCCGCGGAACAGCCGGTCGGGATTGGGGCTTTCGTTCGGGACATTCGGCCGCTGCGCCACTTCGCTCAACATGCAGACCGAGGACTGGATGCGGCCCTTGTCGCCGCGATAGGCATTCATCGAGAGCAGCACATGGGCCATCGAGCCGTCGCTGCGGAGGATAGTCACCGGCTCGTTGCGGCAGATGCCCGACTGCAGGTAGCGCGGATAGACCGACTGCACCAGATGAACCCGCGACGCCGGCAGCAGCAGCTCGTTGAACGGCTTCCCCGCGACCTCGCCTTGCAGATAGCCCAGCGACAGGGCCCATTGCCGGTTGACCGAAACCAGCCGCCCTGCCCCATCCATGCAATGCAGCATGACCGGGAGATTGTGCAGCATCTGCTCGTAGACCCGGCCGGTCTGGCCCGTGAAGAAGGGAATGAAATTGTCGTCGTTGCGTTCCTGCTTCTCGATTTTCCAGGCCGCTCCGCCCGATCTGAGCTCATCCCAGCCGGTGAAAGGCTGGTTCAGGGTGGCGGCATTGGGCGGCGGTGTCATGGCGGACTTTCGCGCAAAGTTGCGATTGCCGATTATCGACACCGCGGTTAACGGAGCCTTGCCACGACAGGTTAATCCGCCGAACTCCAGCCTTCCGGCCCGAAACGTGGGGTCTATGATTAAGAACCGGTTAACGGGACCCGGGCCATGGAAACCGGCCGGCCGATGGCCTCGGCCCGGATGACCGCTTCCAGAAGACCATCGTCGCCGGCGGCATCGGGCAGCAGATGCTTCTCGACCTCGACCGTCACCTGCGGATCTTCCGCACCCATGTCCTCAACCGTCCGGCGGGCGGATTCTACCGCCAATCGGGTTCCCTCCGTCAAGGCCGAGATGGCTGAAGCGAAAACTTTGACGCCGCCCGGCCCGTGCAGCCGGAAGACGCCGCTGCCGTCTCCTTCAATGGTGACCGTGACGCTTTGGGCGATGACGCCCGAGGCAGCGCCCACCGCGTTGGCCACGGCATAGTTGGGCGGAAACACCACCGCGCAATCGAGGCGGCGTCCGACCTCGCCGTAGAACACAGGGACGGGGCCGCCGACCGCCACGACGGGCAGCGCGGGCGACAGGCGGATCAGCGCCTGGCCGAGGCGGCCCTCTCCCGAACAGACGGCCTCGGCCAGGGCATCGCCCGCAAGCGGCCGGCCCATGGCGGTTTCGAGGATGACGCGGCAGCTCAAGCCGACCGTCCGGCTCCACACGTCGCGGCAGAACGCGGCGACGCGATCTTCGTCCGGCGGCCGCATGTCGCGGAAGCGCAACAGGAGTCGGGCGGCGAGGCGCGCGCCTTCGGCTTTCCAGTTGTCCTGAAGGCCCAGCACATGGGCGGCGTCCGACGGCGTGAAGCCCGCAGTCTGCAGCAGGCCCTTGCGCCTGAGGGAAGCGACAACGCGCTGGGCGGCGGCGGACACCGCGAGTTTGCGGATGGGCACGGGCCGGTCGCCCACCAGCGCCATGATCTCGCGCTCGCGGGCGGAGAGTTCGAGCGCTGGTCCAGCCTGGGCGCCGAACGGCTTGAGCACGAACCGGCCATGCAGCGAGCCGCCCTCGCTGTCGGCGAGATCGGCTTCGAGCATGGCGATGACTTCGGGATAGCGTTGCGCGATGAGCGACACGGGAACGGCGCGGGTTGGCCCGATCCGCATCGCGCCATCGAGCCCGAACGACACCTCGCTGTCGCCGCCCAAACCGATGGTGCGAATATCGCTGGCCTTGACCATGGTGCGCCAGCCGCCGACCTCGGCCCCTTCGGGCGATACGCGGGGCCGGCCATGGGCGAAGATGCCGAGATCGGTGGTGGTGCCGCCCATGTCGGAAAGAATGAAATCGGAGAGGCCCGACAACCAGGCAGCGCCGACGAGACTGGCGGCGGGCCCCGACAGCACGGTTTCGATGGGCCGGGCCGCGACCTTCGACGCCAGAGCCAGCGTGCCGTCGCCCTTGACGATCATCAGCGGGCAATCAATCGAAAGCCCCGCCATGGCGCGCCTGACCGCCTCGATCAGCATCGTGATGCGCGAGATGAGCCGCGCATTGAGCACGGCGGTCAAGGCGCGGCGCGGCGCATCGAGGGCGGAGGTGAGTTCGGTCGATAGCGTCACGGGTTTTCCGGTGGCGCGAACGATCAAGTCGCGGGCCGCGATCTCGTGCGCCGGGTTCCTGACCGCGAAGGCCGACGCAATGGCGAAGGCGTCGACCCGCATAAGCGCGATCGAAGCGAGAAGTGCGGCCGTATCGAGGGGCAGGAGTTCCTCGCCATTGTGATCGTGGCCGCCGCCGATCATCGCCAAGGGCATGTCCGGAAAGGCCTGGGCGATGCCGGTGCGCTCGGCCATCGCGGCGTCGAAGCCGATCAGGATGGTGCCGACCGGCGAGCCATGGCCCTCGACCACCGCATTGGTGGCGAGCGTCGTCGACACCGAGACGAGCGAAATGTCCTGGGGCTCAAGGCCTTGCGGCAGCGAGGCGATGGCGGCGGAAATCGCCTCGGCCACGCCCAACGCCAGGTCGCCCTTGGTGGTGAGCGCCTTGGCAGTGGCGATGACCTTGTGGCCGAGGGATTCGATCACCGCCGCGTCAGTATAGGTGCCGCCGGTATCGACGCCGATGAAATAGCTGGAGAGAGTCATGGCCCGTGTCATCCGCGATGGCGCGCGGAGTGTCAAATCTGGAGTTCAGAGGATTTGCGGGGTGGGTGACGGGGGCAAGCGAGGTTGGGCTAAACGCCGCCGGAGTTGCCATGGACTCATTTGCCGATCCATGGTCAGGTTGGCATCGACTTCCTCCACCGCAGGTGACAATGATGACGGGCTACGACAAGAAGACCATCAAAAAAGTCCACGAAGGCCAAACTGCCGCCGAGGTGGAAGTAACGCTGCACTACGAAGACGAAATCGACTGGAGCCCGACTATAGGGCCGGATGACATCGAAAAGCTCGATAGAGTGACGCGGGCGCTGCGGCGCGGCGACGTGAGTGCGGCGGCGGCTGAGGCGAGGGTGTTTGAGTTGCGGTTGCTGGCAGGGGAGTGAATCTTAAGAGATCTACCGTTCGATACATTAGGTTTGACCAGCTAGACGACGGACAAGAGCTTCGACTAGTGCTTCAATCGGACCACGTTTTTTCTCATGAAGCGAAGAATAACCAATTTTTGCAACATGAATAGCAATTGCACGCTTCATTTGCATGAGCGTCAGATCAGTTAGTGGCTTACCGCTAACTTGGCATGCTGATCGGACCCGGTCGGACCATTTCTTTTTGGGAGTTCTACAATTGGCAAGATCAATACCGTCGCCAGCCAGAAACTGATTGACTACTCCCTCGTCGTAAAGATCTTCAAGCTCCGATTCTTCAAGTCCTGGGCATCGTGCGAAGTTCACATCTGCAATGACCAGTGAGTTGTCCTTCTCACATTTCTCGTACGCGTTCTTGCCTGCTTTATCATAATCGAGAAATGCATAGACACGGCAGAGATTGGATCGATGCAAACCAACTTTATATCTAAGATTTCCTGCCCCCCCTAGTGAATCCATGCTCAACCGATTTGATGTCAATGCTTCCCTCAATAACTCGGACTTGTGAGACAATATCCCCCTCAAGGCAATCGCATCCTCGTCACCCTCGACAATCAAAACCAGCTCGGCTCCGCGCAAATTATCTGCCACTTCAACTCCTAAGACACTCCGTATTTCAGTGATATCCTTCGCAGCAAAAGCTCTGTTCTGATTCACAATTATGTTGCTGGATATTGCGGAACGGTTGACGAAGAGAGGATTGTGAGTTGTAAGGACTACTTGATTAACTCCCGCCAATTCTTCTAGCACCGCCTTGAGTTCGTGAATTGCACGTGGGTGAAGATGTGACTCGGGCTCCTCCAACGCAATAATGGTTTCTGTTTAAGAACGCCCGGTTGATGTGTGTCTCATCATTGCCAAGGCGGCTAGACTCTGCATTCCATCACCTTTAAATCGAAGAGGCGTAGGTACGCCATCGTCTATAATTACGTCGATGCTCGAACGTATTGCTGAAATTCGCCGCTCATTAGTGTTGGCGATATGGGCAGATTTAAGCGTAGGAATAAATTTGGCAATTGTGGAACCGATGCTTGCGCTTAATGCAGACAAAATTGGGGCCTGAAGTTCCTGAACCTTCATCATGGCCTTTTGAAACTCAGGACTCTTTTCGACTGGTCGTAACTCACGTTCAACCAACCGCTCAATAATTTCGTTAACATGGTCTGCCGTTCTCACGGCAGGGATGTACTGAATATCTGTCCTCTGCGCTACAAATGCGATTATCTTGACTTTTTTCAAATTGAGGGTTTTGTGGCCTCGACCCTGTTTGGCAATTGATGCATCGAAGCCCTTCGGTGAGAAGCTAATTTGAATTGGCAACGTCCCATTGAGAGTGCTCCCAATTTCAACTTCAAAAAGCTCGATTTCTGG
>JANNSP010000286.1:0-4979 GCA_031402975.1 Hyphomicrobiales bacterium | reverse complement strand
CGACGGCCTCAAGCGTTCCACCCGGACCAAGGCCAACCTTCCGCTGCGCGGCATCGGTGAGCAGGGCGCGACGCTGCGCAACGGCGTTGCCATCACCGCGGGCCGCATGTTCAGCCGCGGCAGTAACGAGGTCGTGGTCGTCAAGGCACTGCTGCGGTAATTCGAAGGTTTCGAGCTTGGCAGTACGGTCTCGTTCGGCGCCACACGCTGGACCGTGGTCGGCGTGTTCGAAGCCGGTGGCAGCGTGTTCGAATCCGAAATCTGGGCGGACCTGCCGGTGGTGCAGAGCCTGTTCAACCGCAACAACATCGTGCAGACCGTACGCGCGCGCCTCGCCGCGCCGGCGGCGTTGAGCGAGCTCAAGAGCTATAGCGACAACGATCCGCGCTTGAGTGGCGCGGAGCGCAGGTTCCAGGGCTGTTTCCAGTCCGCCCCCCGGGTAGGTCGCGCGAAGCGTCCGGCGACGGACGTTCCAGATGAATGGTCATCCAGTGAGGTTGATCCCTCATGGACAGAACCCGGCTTACAGGCCGGCTGGCATTTTCCGTCCGGGGATGAATCAAATTTGAAACGAATTGTTAAGGCGGGCTTGGCAATGTCCAAGACCTCATTAACGCCTTGTTCACCCTGATTGCGATGATCGTAGCTGAAGTCAGCACACGGAGTTTGCCTTGCCCTTCCCCCCTCGCGGGGGAAGGTGCCGCGCAGCGCCGGATGAGGGGGCGGCGCCGCGAGTCATCGCCGCGATTTGACTCGCTGCACCGCCCCCTCATCCGTCTCGCGCCAAGGGGCGCGATCCACCTTCCCCCGCGAGGGGGGAAGGGGAGATGAGCGAGATGAATCATATTCCCGTCATGTTGACGGAAGTTTTGGAGGCGCTTTCTCCGCGCGATGGCCTGACTTATGTCGACGGGACTTTCGGGGCTGGCGGTTACACGCGGGCTATTCTGGAGGCTGCCGATTGCAAGGTTGTGGCGATCGACCGCGATCCCCGGGCGATCGAGGCAGGCGAGGGGTTGCGAGCGCGCTTCGAGGACGGGCTGAGATTGGTCGAGGGGCGATTCGGCGATATGGCGGAATTGCTGGACGTGGCCAGCGTCGATGGCGTGGTGCTCGATATCGGGGTCTCCTCGATGCAGCTTGACGACGCGGCACGCGGATTTTCCTTCATGCGCGACGGGCCGCTCGACATGCGGATGTCGGGCGAAGGAGCGACGGCGGCGGACGCCGTCAATCGGCTGGAGGTCGACGATCTCACCCGTATCCTTCGCGAGTTCGGCGAGGAACCCCGCGCCCGGGCCATCGCGCGTGCCATCGTGGCCAGCCGGGACGAGGCACCGATCACCACGACATTGCAACTGGTGGACGCCATCGAGCGGGTGACGGGACGGCCCCGGCCCGACCGCATCCATCCGGCGACACGGACCTTCCAGGCGCTTCGCATCCACATCAACCGCGAACTCGACGAACTCGCGGATGCCCTTGCCGCCGCGGAGACGGTACTGATGCCCGGCGGACGGTTGGCGGTCGTGACATTCCATTCGCTGGAAGACCGGATCGTCAAGCGCTTCCTTATCGCCCATGCCGGGTTGGAACCTTCGCCGTCGCGCCATGCGCCGGAGCGTGGCCAGGGTGCCGCACCCAGTTTCGAATTGCTGTTCAAGGGACACCGGACAGCCAGCGAAGCGGAAATCCGCGCCAATCCGCGGGCCCGCTCGGCCAAGCTCCGGGCCGCCATCCGCACGGCGGCTCCGCCCATGAACGCGGTGACCAACTGATGTTCAAGCTGTTCAATGCCATCCTTGTGCTGACCGTTCTGATCTCGGGCTTCGCGCTCTATTCGCTCGAACATTCGACGCGGGGCGCGGAACGCCAGATCGCCCGGCTCAAGCGCGACATCGCCGACGAGAAGGAGGCGATCAAGCTGCTCAATGCCGAATGGGCGAGCCTGACGCGACCTGAGCGGCTGCAGCGCCTGGCGCGCGAGCATCTGGGCCTTTCGACCGTCACCGCCTCGCAGATCGTCAAGCTCGAGGAACTCGGCCAGAAGGTTCCGGCCGAACCCATCATCAAGCTCGAAGCCGAGGGCAAGGATCCGATCGGCGATATCCTGAAGAAGATGCAATGACCCACGAGGACACAAATATCGCCGAACCCCAAGCGCCGAGGCTTGGCGGACAGAACCGGCTCCGCCTGGTGAGCCTGTGCTTCTGCGCGGCCTTCGTTGCGATCGCCGCGCAACTTGCCCATCTGACGCTGTGGCCCGCCGATCCGGACCCGGACAAGAATCGCGTCGCCCACGAAACGCGGTTGCCGCGCCCCGACATCGTCGACCGCAACGGCGTGCTGCTGGCGACCGATGTGGCGGTGGCCTCGCTCTATGCGGACCCGCGCAAGATCATCGATCTCGACGAGGCGGTCGAGGCGCTGACCGCCACGGTGCCCGATCTCGACGCGAAATGGCTCCGCGCGAGGCTGTCGCAGCCGGGCCGGGCTTTCGTCTGGCTCAAGCGCCAGGTGACGCCCGAGGAGCGCGACGCCGTCTACAATCTGGGCATTCCGGGCGTGGGTTTCGTCAACGAACGGCGCCGCGTCTATCCGATGGGGCGGCTCGCCGCGCATACCGTGGGCTATGTCGATCTCGATACCAAGGGGATCGCCGGCATCGAAAAATTCCTCGACACGCAAGGCGCCATCTATACCGCCTCGCTCGCAGGCGACGAGCTGCAGCAACCAGCACCGGCGCAGATGTCGATCGATATCCGGGTGCAGCATGCGCTCACCGACGAACTGGCTCTAGCGATCGCCAAGTTCCGGGCGATCGCGGGGGGCGCCATCGTCATCGACATCGAAACGGGCGAAGTGCTGGCGCTGGCGTCGCTGCCCGATTTCAATCCCAACAACGAGAACAAGAATTTCACCACCGACCAGATGAACAAGATGACCAGCGGCGTCTACGAGCTGGGTTCCGTCATCAAGGCGATCACCTTCGCCATGGCCTTCGACTATGGCGTGACCGATCTCAACGGGCGTTACGACGCGCGCTTTCCCCTGGTCATCGGCAATGCTCGGATCAACGATTTCCACGCCGAGCGCCGCGTGCTCACGGTGCCGGAGGTGTTCACCTATTCGTCCAATATCGGCACGGCGAAGATGGCGCTTGATGTCGGGATCGAGCGCCACCAGGAGTTTCTCCGGCGGGTTGGCCTGTTCGAACGCATGGTGACGGAACTGCCGGAAAGCGCCAAGCCGCTGCTGCCACGCCGGTGGAGCAGGCTGGTTACGGCGACGGCCGCCTTTGGCAATGGATTTGCCGTGCAGCCACTACAGGGGGTTGCCGTGGTGTCGGGGCTTCTCAATGGCGGCAATCTGATTCCCCCGACCTTCCTGAAGAGGGGGCCGGCGGAAGCCGACAGCCTCGCCAACCGGGTTGTCAAACCGGAAACGAGCGAAAAGATGCGCTATCTGTTCCGGCTCAATGTGACGCAGGGCACCGCCAGCAAAGCGGATGTTATCGGCTACCGTGTCGGAGGCAAGACAGGAACCGCGGAAAAGGTGATCAACGGCCGCTATTCAAAAACCAGAAACCTGACGTCCTTCATTGGGGCGTTCCCCATGGAAAAGCCAAAATACGCTCTGATTGTCATGCTGGACGAACCCAAGGCCACGCCCGAAACCTATGGCTTCGCCACGTCGGGGTGGAATGCCGTGCCGACCGCCGGCAAGATCATCGAACGCATCGCACCCATGCTCGGGGTCGAGCCTCTGTTCACGCCGGAAGACCTGGAGACACTTGCCAAGCAGGCCAAGACGCAGAAGAAAAAGGAAGGCTAGACCTGTGGCGGCGACACTGGCGCGGCTCATCGGCGGGGATGCCGCAATTCCTCCGGGGGCGGAGCAGATCGCGGTTACTGGCCTTACCGCCGACAGCCGCGAGGTCAAACCCGGTTTCGTGTTCGCGGCACTGCCTGGAAGCTCCGTGGACGGAGCAAAATTTATTGGCCAGGCGGTGGCGGCCGGCGCCGTGGCGGTCATCGCCGAGCAACCGGCGGCGGCGGGCGCGCCGGTTGTCGTCAGCGCCAATCCCCGCCGGCTGTTCGCGCTGATGGCGGCGCGCTTCCATGGCCGCCAGCCCGATCTCATCGTCGCCGTCACCGGCACCAACGGCAAAACCTCGGTCGCCGCCTTCGTGCGCGAAATCTGGACCAGCATGGGGTTTCGCGCCGCGAGCCTCGGCACGGTCGGCGTGGTGTCGCCGTCGGGGCACCGGAGCCTCGACCATACGACGCCCGACCCGGTCCAACTGCATGAAACCGTGGCGGGTTTGCGCGCCGAGCATGTGAACCATCTGGCGCTCGAAGCCTCGAGCCACGGGCTGGCGCAATACCGCCTCGACGGGTTGCGCCTCACTGCCGGGGCATTCACCAACATCACCCGCGATCATCTCGATTACCACGCCGATTTCGAGGATTACTTCCGCGCCAAGATGCGGCTGTTCGACGAATTGCTGCCGGAGGGCGCGCCGGCCGTCATCAATGCCGATGCGGCGCGCGCCGGCGAAGTGGTGGCGCATGCCAAGGCGCGGCGGCTCCGGGTGTTCACCGTGGGGCGCGATGGCGCGGGTCTCAGGCTTCTCCAGGTGGAGCGCGACGGATTTGGCCAGCGCCTCGATGTCGAGGGACCGGCGGGCCGGCATTCGGTGATCCTGCCGCTGGCCGGCGATTTCCAGGCTTCGAACGCGCTGGTGGCGGCGGGGCTGGTGATTTCAACCGGCGGCGAGGAGGCGCTCGTCATGCACGGGCTTGAATCGCTCAAAGGCGCGAAAGGCCGCCTCGACCTGGTGACGCGGAGCCGGACGGGGGCGCCGGTTTTCGTCGACTTTGCGCACACGCCCGACGCGCTCGAAACCGCGATCACGGCGCTCCGGCCTTATGTCGCGGGACGGCTCATCGTGGTGTTCGGCGCGGGCGGCGACCGCG
>JANNSP010000285.1:0-4864 GCA_031402975.1 Hyphomicrobiales bacterium | reverse complement strand
CTCCGCCGCGCTTGACCATCTGCTGCGAGCCGAGTGCTACTAGAATGTCGGAGGCGCGGGTGACCAGCGTGGCGCCGTCGCGGATCAACCGGTTGGTGCCCTCGGATCGGGGATCGAGCGGAGAGCCCGGCACGGCAAACACTTCGCGGCCCTGTTCGGCTGCGAGCCGCGCGGTAATGAGCGAGCCCGAGCGCATGGCCGCCTCGACCACGATCACCGCCCGCGCCATGCCGGAAATGATGCGGTTGCGGCGCGGAAAATGCTCAGCGCGCGGAACGGTTCCCGGCGTCATCTCGGTGATGAGAAGTCCCGTCTCGCCGATGGCGCGATGCAGGTTGTCATTTTCCGGCGGATAGATCACATCGATGCCGCCCGCCAGCACGGCGGCCGTCCCGGTTTGCAATGACGCCTCATGCGCCGCCGTATCGATGCCGCGCGCCAGCCCCGAGGCGATGACAAATCCTTCCTCGCCGATCTCGGCCGCCAGCTGCCGCGCAAATTTGCGTCCCGCCGCCGAAGCGTTGCGGGCGCCGACGATGGCGACGGCGGGCCGCTCGGCCATTGCGTGAACACCCTTGATACACAGCATGGGAGGTGAAGCGTCGATATGTGTGAGGAGGTCCGGATAGCCTGTCTCGCCCGGTGTCACGAAACTTGCGCCGTGTCCTGCGGCGCGTTCGAGGTCGGCTTCGGCGGCATCCTTCGAATAGATACGTAGGGGCCGCGACAATCCTCCTTTCAATGAGAGCGCGGGAAGCGCTGCCAATGCCGCTTCGGGCGTTCCGTATCGCGCCAGGAGCTGTTTGAACGTGGCGGGCCCGACATTTTCGCTGAGACTGAGCCTCAGCCAGTCGCGGCGTTCGGCGAAACTCAATTCGCGGGCGGTCATGCCTGCTTCGACAGATTGATCTTCGGCTCCTCGCGCCGGCTGAGGCGAACGATATTGGCGCGGTGAGCGAACCATATCGCCGCTGCGAGAAAGGCTGTGGGAAACACCAGGTCGTGGCGGCCAAGAACCCAGGCGCCCAGCGGCGCCAAGAGGCTTGCCGTCAACGCCGCCAGAGAAGAGATGCGGAAGACAACCGCCATTGCCAGCCACACCGCAAGGCAGGCAAGGGCCAGCGGCCAGTGCCAGGCGAGCAAGACACCGGCGCCGGTCGCGACACCCTTGCCACCCTTGAAGCCAAGCCACACCGGGAACACATGGCCGATGAACGCGGCGATGCCCGCAATGACACCGGCGTTCCGATCAAACGCGGCGGTCATCGCCAGAACCGCCGCCGCGCCCTTGAGGCCATCGAGGAGCAAAGTGAGCGCGGCCATCGTCTTGTTGCCGGTGCGCAGCACATTGGTTGCGCCGATACTGCCGGAGCCGATGCCGCGGATATCGCCGAGGCCGGCCCACTTCGAGAGGATCAGGCCGAAGGGAATGCTGCCGCATAGATATCCGAGTGCCAGCGCAACCAGCGTTTCGAGGCCCATGCCCATACCCCTCCGAAGTTCAGCGAGCGTAAGTGTAAACGCTCTTGCCCGCAACCACGGTTTCGACCACGCGGCCTTCCAGCGTGCGGTGCTCGAAGGGTGAATTCTTGGAGCGCGAACGTAACGCCCGGTCTTCGACCTTCCAGTTCAGATTGAGGTCGGCGAGAGCAAAGTCGGCCGGAGCGCCGGCCTCCAGACGGCCCTGCTCGAGACCGAGAATTTTCGCTGGCGCCGAGGACATCGCATCGACGAGGCGCGCCAGCGAAATGTCGGTGCTGTGAAAAAGCGACAGCGCGGCGGAGAACATCGTTTCGAGTCCCACTGCGCCGAAGGCGGCCTCGGCGAAGGGCAGGCGCTTCGTATCAGCGCTTTGCGGATCGTGGCCCGAGACGATGACATCGATGGCGCCGTCAGTCACGCCCTCGACCAGCGCGCGGCGATCCTCTTCCGAGCGCAGCGGCGGCGACAGCTTGAAGAAGGTGCGATAGGCGCCGATGTCATTGTGGTTCAAGGTGAGATGATGGACCGAGACGCCGCAGGTGACGGGGAGGCCTTTCGCCTTGGCGGCGCGCATCACGTCAAGCGACAAAGCGCAGGAAATCTGCGAGGCGTGATAACGCGCTCCCGTCAGTTCGACGAGGCGGAGATCGCGTTCGAGCATGATGACCTCGGCCATCGCCGGAATGCCAGCGAGCCCGAGCCTGCCGGCGATCTCGCTCGAATTCATGACGCCCGAGGAGAGCGAGGACTCCTCGACATGCTGCACCACCAGCATGTCGAAATCGCGCGCGTAGATCAGCGCTCGGCGAAACAGGTTGGCATTGGCCACCGCCTTGATGCCGTCGGTGATGGCGACGGCCCCCGCCTCCTTGAGCGTGCCGATCTCGGTCATCATCTCGCCGGCAAGGCCCCTAGTGATGGCGGCCATGGGCGCGACGCGCACCAGTGCGGTATCGCGGGCCCGCCTCAGGATGTAGTCGACGATCGCCGCGTCATCGACGATGGGCTGGGTGTTGGGCATGACGATCATGGTGGTGACGCCGCCCGCCGCCGCCGCTTCGGACGCGGTCGCCAGCGTCTCGCGATATTCCGTGCCCGGTTCGCCGGTGAATACCCGCATATCGATGAGGCCGGGCATCAAAGTGAGGCCGGTGCAATCGATGATCGACGTGCCACTTCCAGCGGAAGCGCGGGATACTTTCGCACCCGCCGCCAGAATCCAGCCATCCTCGACCAGAAGTCCCCCGATCCCGGACAGGCCCTGGCCGGGCGCCACGATCGCGGCATTGACATAGGCGCGGCGGCCCGTAGCCGGTTTCGCCGGTGTCATCATGCGTTGCCGCCCTTGGGAATGTTGCGGGCCAGCGCATCGAGCACCGCCATGCGCACCGCGACCCCCATCTCGACCTGCTCGCGGATCACCGACTGCGCGCCGTCGGCCACATCCGAGTCGATTTCGATGCCGCGATTCATCGGACCGGGATGCATCACCAGCGCATCGGGTTTGGCGTATCTGAGCTTCTCCGCGTTGAGACCGAAGAAGCGGTAATATTCCCGGGCCGAAGGCACGAAGGCGCCGCTCATCCGTTCGAGCTGCAGGCGCAGCATCATGACGACATCGGCGCCCGCCAGCCCCTCCGCCATGGTGCGGAAGATCGAGACGCCGAAATTGCCGATGCCGGTGGGAAGGAGAGTCGAAGGCGCCACGACCCGCACCTCGGCCCCCAATTTGTTGAGGAGATGAATGTTGGAGCGGGCGACGCGCGAATGGAGAACATCGCCGCAGATCGCCACGGTGAGGCCCTCGATCCGCTTCTTTCGGCGGCGGATAGTGAGGGCATCGAGCAGCGCTTGCGTCGGATGTTCGTGCTGGCCGTCACCGGCATTGATGACCGAGCACGAGACTTTCTGCGCCAGCAATTCGACGGCGCCCGATGAGGGATGCCGCACCACGAGAAAATCCGGATGCATGGCATTGATGGTCATGGCGGTGTCGAGCACCGTCTCGCCCTTGGACAGCGCCGAGGTCGAGACCGCCATGTTCATCACATCGGCGCCGAGGCGTTTCCCCGCGATCTCGAACGAACTCTGGGTGCGGGTCGAGGCCTCGAAGAACAAATTTACCTGGGTCCGCCCCTGCAGCATCGCGTGGCGCTTGTCGATCTGGCGGCTGACCTCGACATATTTGCCGGCCAAATCGAGGAGGCTCAGGATTTCGGCATGGGACAGGTCGCCGATCGCCAGTAGATGCTGGGCAGAGAGGATCGGCGTACGGCTGGGAGCAGTCATTAAAGCCGGGGGTGTAGGGAGGAACGGGGCGGGGGGCAAGGGACGACGGTTGTTTTCCACAAGGAAACAACATTTTTGTTGACCTTGCCCATCACAACACTTATGTTGTGTTACCGTGAACAGCAGCCAGGCCAAGCGTTATCTTGCAAAGCGGGGCTGCACCTTCGCGCCGGGCAAGGGAGGTCATCTGTTGGTCATGCTGAACGGCAAACGAAGCGTACTTCCCATGCATGGCGGTTCGAAGGAATTGGGCAAGGGACTTTGGCAAGAGATCTTGAAGCAACTCGGATTGAAGGAAGACTGATGCGCTATCCGGTCAAGCTCACGCAGGATGACAACGATACGGTGTTGGTCGCAGCACCGGATTTTCCGGAGGTCGTGACCTTTGGCGAAGACCGCGACGATGCGCTCGCGCGGGCCGTTGACGCAATCGAGACGGCGCTGATGGGCAGGATCGCTGCCCGAGAGGAGATTCCGCAGCCGGGCAAGACGGGCAGAGATTTCGTGGCACTTCCCGCTCTGACGGCGGCGAAGCTTTCGCTCTACTGGGCGATGCGCGAGGACAGCATCGGCAAGGCGGCCCTTGCTCGAAAGCTCGGCTGGCACCTGCCGCAGATCGACCGCCTGCTCGACCTCAACCATGCCTCGAAACTTGAAGCGATAGAGGCAGCTTTGGCGGCGCTCGGGAGGACGATGGAAATCAATGTGATGAAAGCGGCTTGAAACGAGGGGCGATAACGGAGTCTGAAATGCTTAATTTAGTGGAAGCTAAGGGCGAAAAGCGAAAGATCCAAAACAGGCTGCAAAGCGTATTCAAGGGAGCATTAAAATATCAAGGTCCACACAAAATCGGTACAGCTGGGGGGCAATTTGAGAATGATTTATATTCAAATGGGGCTGGAACCATTTACTTTTCCCACTTCATAGGTGCCGATTCAAAAATACCACGTTATTCGAGCCACTTGCAAAATTGCATTGGCGAGTTGAATTTTCCGCCGTTTGAGGAGGTTTTGGAAGCATCGGCTGAGCTTCGCCTGTATGTTGGCTCTGCAATGAATCAGCACACGGGAAAGGGTTCGGACGATGCTTCTGG
>JANNSP010000284.1:0-1608 GCA_031402975.1 Hyphomicrobiales bacterium | reverse complement strand
ACCCGAGCGATCCGGGTGCCGCGATCACCAGGCTCGGCGTCAGCGTCAAGGCGAACGATTAGCGGCGGCGTCTCTCACTACTACTCATCATGCCCGGATCGAGTCCGGGCATGATGAGATTTGGGAGGACGGGCTTCCCTTGACGAGGCTCGAACTTCCTCCGCATACTGACTGCGGATTAAACCGTCACAAGCGGCACGCTTGGGCAGCAGGAGGAACGTCATGAACAAGTGGAACGTATCGCGGCGCGGGCTGCTCTTGGGGGCGGGGGCTCTCGCGGGGACAGCACTCGTTCCGTCGGCATATGCCCAGGGGGCGCCCATCAAGGTCGGCCTGCAGGCGCATCTGACCGGGATCGGCGCCAGTTATGGCCACTGGTACGAGATCGTCAGCAAGGCGGCGGTGAAGACCATCAACGATGCAGGCGGCATCGGCGGGAGGCCGGTCGAACTCATCGTCGAGGACGACGCGACCGATCCCAAGCGCGCCTCGGAACTGATCGAGAAATTCGCCAGCCAGCACAAGACCGATTTCGTCTTCGGCACGCTGTTCAGCCATGTGGCGGCCAGCGCTGCGGCGCGGGCCGGCGAATTGAAGATGCCGCTGTTCATCGCGAGTGAAACCTCGGAACTGGCGGCCGGCAATTTCAATCGCTACGTGTTCCAGACCAGCAACAGCAATGTGAGAGCCCAGGTCACCGCCATCTCGCCCTGGGTCGTGGCCAACGCCGGCAAGAAGATCACCATGGTGATCCCCGACTATGTGTTCGGCTATGAACATCGCGACGTGTTCTCGGTCGCCGCCAAGGCGGCGGGCGGCGAGGTCAACGCGGTCATCGCCATCTCGCCCATGGAATCGAGCTTCACCAAATATTTCTCGCAGATCCCCGCCGATACCGACGCCATCTATCATGTGATGGTGGGGCCCGGCGTTCTCACTTTCGTGCGCGAGCTTGGCGAATATTTCAACGGCAAGGGGCCGCAGCTTTTCGGCTTCATCGATTCGCTCGAAGCCGTCGATCTCGCTTCGCCCGGTCTCGAATTTCTCGAAGGCTCGCATCTGTGGGAAGCCTTCCCGCGTTTCGCCTCCAGTCTTCCCACCGATTTCGCCAAAAATTACCGCGCCGCCGTGGGGCTCGACGACAACGGGGCGGATGCCGCCAATCCGGGCGACATCTCGACCGCGTCGCATATGTTCGGCTGCTGGGAATCGCTCTACTCGATCAAGCAGGGCGTCGAGGCCAGCGGCTACAAGGACGGCAACGACAGAGCGAAATTCATCGAGGCGCTGGAGGCGGTGACGAGCTTTCCGGAAAGCAACGAATATCCGCAAGGCACCAAGACGTTTATCGGCAAGTCGCATCAGAGTTTCGGCCGCCAGTTCATCTCCAAGGTCGAAGGCGGCAAGCTCAACGTGGTGCATACGACGAAGCCGGAAGACGGCATGTACGAGGCACCGGCGGATTATACCAAGCAGGGGCTGTAGGACTGTGACGCCCCTCCCCTTCCCCCCTCGCGGGGGAAGGTGGATCGCGCCTCTTGGCGCGAGACGGATGAGGGGGCGATGCAGCGAGTCATGTCATGCGATTGACTCGCTGAACCGCCCCCT
>JANNSP010000283.1:0-1567 GCA_031402975.1 Hyphomicrobiales bacterium | reverse complement strand
GCAGCAGATAGGACAGGAAATAACCGAAGGCGAAAGGCAGCAGTGCCGTCAAAATCGTCCGAACGGGAGTCATGGGCGGAGGACCTAGCCCAACACCGGCGCCGACAACAGCCACAATCCAAACATGGTGTAGGCAATCATCAGGAGGGTGAGCGGCACTTCGCGCATGGCTCCGCCCGGGCCGGAGAGCCTCCGCGCCGTCTGCACCGCCACGATGTGGGCCAGGACGATGAGAGCTGTCTGGACCTGAAACAGAAACGTGGACGCAGTACTGCCGGCGAAAAACGAGGTAGGTGGCGCGATTGCGGCGGTTCCGAGAAGATCGAGGCCGGTGCCGAACGGATCGGACAGCGCCTTGAGCGCGTGCAGGGCGTCGACCGGAAAGGTCGGCAGATAATGAGCGAGATGATAGCCGACGGCGATGGGAATGAGTGATACCGCGAAGCCCCGAAGCGGTAGGCGGCCCAAGGCGGCGGCGATGCAATAGGCCGCCGACAGCGCGAGGAAAGACGCTGCTAGTCCCAGCGTGTTGGCGGACAGAACGGCGGACCTTCCGGGAAATTCCAGCGGGTTGACGCCGATCAAACCGGCCCAGGCGAAGGTCCGCGACAATCCGTCGAAGGATACCGCCGACAGGCTGAGCAGGATGAACGCCATAGCGCTCGCGTCGGGCACGGGGAAGGTGAGAAGGCCCGATCCCGGCCAGACGATGCGCAGGCCGTTGGTGTGCCACTGGAGCGGACTGAGACTGCCGATCATGCGGAAGAACACCGAAAAACCTTCGGCCGAGTTGAGCCAGTCGCGGGCGCCGAACATAGCCATCCCGGCGAAAGTCAAGATGACATAGGCCGAGACGGCGGTGGCCAGGATGCGTGTATCCTGAGGTGCCGGATGCACCAGTTCGAACCAGGCGAAGAGGGCAAAGGACACGACCGCCGGCCATTGGCCGAGCCAGGCGGGATAGGCGAAAATTGGCCGGGCGTTTGTCAATCCGGCCAACCCGCTCCACGGATTGACCAGTGGCCAGAGATTTCCCAGGACCACGCAGAGAAACGTGAAGCCCACCCACCACAGAGCCCAGATGAAACCCGGAAGCGGATTGGACAAGGGATCGGGCGGACCCAGAAATCCGGCGGCGATCAGGACGGCCAGCAGTGCGAGGCTGACGAGACCCGGTGTGCGGCAGAGAGCGCGGGGCGGACTGAAATTGATTTCGTAGCCCTGCGTGGGATTTCGTCCCGTCTTCACGAAAGCCAGCATGGCGAAGGACACGGCCACCGCGATGGCGCCTCCCAGGATGTAAAGATGGGTGGGCAACAGCATGACATGACCGCGCTGGCCGGTATGCGCGAGCGCAACCGTTGCAGAAATCGCCAGGAGGATGAAAGCGACGCCTACGCGCATCGGGTACCCCACTCTCATCATGGCCGGGCTCGACCCGGCCATCGTCGCACATTTGGCACGAAGAAGATGCCCGGATCGAGTCCGGGCATGATGAGAGTTGGTGAGATGTTGCATGGGCTTCCCTTGACGAGGCTGGAAGTTCATCCGCATACTGGACTTTCCT
>JANNSP010000282.1:0-5458 GCA_031402975.1 Hyphomicrobiales bacterium | reverse complement strand
GAAATCGAAAACGAATGCCATCACGATCGCCTCGGCGAGCTTGTAAAGCGTCGCCGAAGCCGCGATTTCGATGTCCCGGTAGACTTTCGGCTCGAGCGAGACGCGGAAAGTCAGCGTTTCGTTCGCAGCCATGCCGCCCCGTCAGGCCGTCTTGTTCTTCGAGATGATGCCCCAGACGAAGAGCACGATCACCGCGCCGACGATGGCGCCGATCAGGCCCGCTCCTTCGCCCGCGCTGTACCAGCCCATGGCCTGGCCCAGATAGCTGGCGACGAAGGCGCCGACGATACCCAGGATCGTCGTCATGATGAAGCCGCTGGGTTCGTTGTTGGCCCCCGGCATGAGGAATTTCGCCACGATACCGGCGACGAAGCCGATAATGATGGTCCAGATGATACCCATGGTGTCGTTCTCCTTTGGTGTTGCCCCTGAAAGGTTCCCTCGACTCGGTGGAACCTTACCCTTAGTCTCGCAGTTTAATCGATCTTGGACAATGGAGATGATCATGGCACGCGGAACCCCTTCGATGTTGGCGCTATTAGGTTTGCTCGCGGTGGCGGGCTATCAGAACCGGGACAAGATCAAGGAGATGCTGGGCAACGCCAATCGGCGCACCGGGCCAGACGGCGGGGCTGCGGGCGGTAGCGTACTGGATAACCTCGGCGGCATGCTGGGTGGTGCTGGCGCTGGCGGCGTGCTGAGCGGCGGCCTCGGCGGGTTGATCGACCGGTTCAAGCAGGCGGGCCAGGGCGACACGGCCGACTCCTGGGTGAAAACCGGCCCCAACCAGCCGGTCAGTCCCAACCAGCTCGAACAGGCGCTTGGCGAAGACGACTTGCGGGAATTGAGCGAGAAGACCGGCCTGTCGCGCGAGGAACTGCTCACCCGCCTGTCGCGGACCCTGCCCGAGGCTGTCGATCAATATACGCCAGATGGCAGGCTGCCATCAGCCGGCTAAATTCTCATCTTGCCCGCGCTTGATGCCCCGCTTCCGGTCAAGCGCGGGTGGCGCCCGGTTCGAGAAGCTGACCGGGTCATGCCCGTTCAAGATGAGTGCGAAGACGCCGGCTTCAACTGCACGCTTTCGCCGCAGCCGCAGGCTCCGGTCTGGTTAGGGTTGTTGAAGGTGAAGCCGGATTTGAGCGCTCCTTGCTGGAAATCCATCTCGGTGCCGAGCAGGAACATGACCGCCTTGGGATCGATCAGCACTTTCACGCCCTTGTCCTCGACCACCTCGTCATAGGGCTTCTGCTCGGCCGCCCATTCCATGGTGTATTCCATGCCGGCGCAGCCGCCATTCTTGACCCCGATGCGGAGCCCCGCCACGGGTTTCTCCGACCGCTCCATGATCTGGCGGACGCGGGCTGCGGCGGCCTCGGTCAGTTTCATCGCCTGGGGACGGGGGCGGGGATTTGCTGTTGCCATCACTTCACTCTACCACATGTTGAGCGCGACGCGCGCTTCATCCGACATCCGGCTGTGATCCCAGGGTGGGTCAAAGACGATATTTGCCTTGGCACTCTGGACGCCCGCCACCGTCGACACCGCATTCTCCACCCAGACCGGCATTTCTCCGGCGACCGGGCAGCCGGGAGCCGTCAGCGTCATCTCGATCGCCACATTGCGGTCGTCGTCGATATCGACCTTGTAGACGAGGCCCAGTTCGTAGATGTCGACTGGGATTTCGGGATCGTAGACGGTCTTGAGCGCCGCCACGATGTCGTCGGTCATCCGCGCCAGATCGTCGGGCGGGATGGCGCTTGGGTTGGGCGGCGCGTCCACCACGGTCTGTTCGATTGCGTCCATCATGAAAATATCCTCCGGGCCGAGATAAGCGCTTCGGCCAGAACATCAACCTCTTCCAGTGTATTATACATGGCGAAGGAAGCGCGGCAGGTGGCGGTGACGCCGAAGCGGGCGAGCAGCGGCTGGGTGCAATGGGTCCCGGCGCGCACCGCTACCCCTGCGCGGTCGATCACCGTCGAGATGTCATGGGCATGCGCCCCTTCCATGTTGAAAGAGACGATGGCGCCCTTGTCGCGGGCCCAGCCGAAGAGGCGGAGCGAATTGATCGCCGAGAGGCGTTCGGTGGCATAGTCGCGCAGGGTGGCCTCGTGCGCGGCGATGTTGTCGAGGCCGATGGCGGACATGTAGTCGAGCGCCGCGCCCAAGCCGATGGCCTGGACGATGGCCGGGGTTCCCGCCTCGAAGCGGTGCGGCGGATCGTTGTAAGTGACGGCCTCGGTCGTCACTTCATTGATCATCTCGCCGCCCCCCTGATAGGGCGGCATGCGCTTCAGATGTTCGGCCTTGCCATAAAGCACGCCGATGCCGGTGGGGCCATAGGTCTTGTGGCCGGTGAAGACATAGAAATCCGCATCGAGCGCCTGCACATCCACCGCCATATGCACCGCCGCCTGGCTGCCGTCGACCAGCACCGGAATTCCCCGCGCGTGGGCGATCCTGATGACATCGGCGATCGGAACGATGGTGCCCAGCGCATTCGACATCTGGGTGATGGCCACGATCTTCGTCCGTGGGCTGAGCAGTTTCTCGAATTCGTCGAGCAGGAAATTCCCGTCGTCGTCAATGGGCGACCAGCGGATAACGGCGCCGCGCCGCTCGCGGTGGAAATGCCACGGCACGATATTGGAATGATGCTCCATGATCGACAGCACGATCTCGTCGCCCTCGCCGATGACGAGGCCGCCGTAACTTTGCGCCACGAGGTTGACCGCCTCGGTGGCGTTGCGGGTGAAGACGATTTGCTCCTTGGATGGCGCATTGATGAAGCGGCGCACACTCTCGCGCGCGTCCTCGAAGGCTTGCGTCGCCGTGTTGGAGAGATAGTGCAGCCCGCGATGGACGTTGGCGTAGCCTTCGGTATAGCTCTTGTTCATCGCGTCGAGCACGGCGTTGGGCTTCTGCGCTGAGGCAGCGTTGTCGAGATAAACCAAGGGCTTGCCGTAAACCTCGCGTGACAGGATGGGGAAATCGCGGCGGATGGCGGCGACGTCGAAGGCCGGCACCGGTTTTCTCTGGGCGATGGTCATGGCGCTTTCCGGTGATCGGTGAGCCAGGTGGCGGCGTAGGCTTCGAGCGCTTCGCGGATGCCGTCATGGGCAATCGTCTCGAAGGCTTCGCCCACGAAGGCGGCGATCAGCAGCGACTTGGCTTGCGCCTCCGGGATGCCGCGCGATCTCAGATAAAAGATGTGATCCCGGTTCAGGTCGCCGCAGGTCGCGCCGTGGCCGCAGACCACATCGTCGGCGAAGATTTCGAGTTCGGGCTTGGCGTCGAATTCGGCGGTTTCGGACAGCAGCAGCGCGTGGCTCGACTGTTTTCCGTCGGTCTTCTGGGCGTGGGGACGGACGATCACCTTGCCCTGGAAGATGCCCCGGGCGCGATCGTCCATCACGCATTTGAACAGTTCGCGACTGGTGCAGTGGGGGACCTGGTGATCGACGACGAGACGGGTATCCGCATGCTGCCTGCCGGCGAGGAGATAGGCCCCGGCAATCTTCGCGTCGCCACCTTCGCCGTCAATGGCGTAAGTGCCGTTCTGACGGTTGACACGGGCGCCCGAGGTCAGCGTCAGGTCACGCAGCGTGGCGTTCTTGCCGAGCGTCATGTGGGCATGGGAGAGATGGATGGCGTCCGCCGCCTCGTGTTCGAGTTTTACCCGGTCGAGTCGGGCCCCCTCGCCCAAGCGGATTTCGGTGACGCTGTTGGCGAGGTAGGAACCCTCGCCCAGATGGGTTTCGATCAACGTGGCCGAGGCGCCGGCGGCAATCTCGATCACGTTGCGGGTAGCGATCGCGCGGGGCTCCGCTTGGGTGGCGATGAACAGAAGCTCGACCGGAGTGTCGGCAGTGCCGGACAAAGTGAGTTTCGCGCCGTCGGTGGCGAAGGCCTGGTTGAGCCGCAGCACCGGCTCGTCGGCTTTGACCCGCGGTTCAAGCGTTCCATTGGCAAGCTTGGAATGGACAGCGTCATAATGCCCGTTGACGAACACCATGCGGGTCGCGGCTATTTTCGCAAACGGCGAGGACTTGATCAGGCGCGCGATATCGGCGGCGGACGCCGAGACTTTCTGGCGCGGCGGATAGGGCTTGTCGATCAGTGTCCGGAGGTTTGTCCACTTCCAGTCCTCCATGCGGGGATGGGGCAGCAGCTCGCCGCCAAATGCGAGTTCGGCCGGAGTTCTGGCGACGGCGACATTCATGCCGCAGCCTTTGCGAATTCGGCGTAACCCTTGGCTTCAAGCTCGTGCGCCAGTTCCTTATCCCCGGATTTGACGATGCGGCCCTGCGACAGGACATGCACGTGATCGGGAATGATATAGTCGAGCAGGCGCTGGTAATGGGTGATGACGATCATGGCGCGGTCCGGAGAGCGGAGCGCATTCACACCGTCGGCGACCACGCGGAGTGCATCGATGTCGAGCCCTGAATCGGTTTCGTCGAGTACGCAGAGCGAGGGTTCGAGCACCGCCATCTGGAGAATCTCCGCGCGCTTCTTTTCACCACCGGAGAAACCGACATTAACGGCCCGCCTGAGCATGTCCTGGCCGATGTCGAGCCTCGCCGCGCGCTCCTTCACCAGGCGCATGAAATCGGGCGTGGACAGGTCTTTCTGGCCGCGCGCTTTGCGCTGCGCGTTGAGCGCCACTTTCAGAAACTGCATGGTGGCGACGCCGGGAATCTCGATCGGGTACTGGAACGCCAGGAACACGCCCTTGGCGGCGCGCTCGTCCGGCTCCATCGCCAGCAGGTCCTCGCCCTTGTAGGTGACGGAACCCTCGGTCACTTCGTAGCCGGCGCGTCCCGCCAGCACATAGGACAGCGTCGACTTGCCGGAGCCGTTCGGCCCCATGATCGCATGCACCTCGCCGGCCTTCACCGAGAGGGTGAGCCCATTGATGATGGCGCGGTCTTCGTCGGCCAGCTTGACGTGGAGATTGTTGATTTCGAGCATGGCGTTCATCCAACACTTCCTTCGAGCGAGATTCCGATCAGTTTCTGCGTTTCCGCCATGAATTCCATCGGCAGTTGCTGCAGCACGTCGCGGACGAAGCCGTTGACGATCAAGGCCACCGCCTCTTCCTGCGAAAGCCCCCGCGAGCGGCAGTAGAACATCTGGTCGTCGGAGATTTTCGACGTCGTCGCCTCATGCTCGAACTGCGCGGTCGAGGTCTTGGCCTCGATATAGGGAATGGTGTGGGCGCCGCATTTGTCGCCGATCAGGAGCGAATCACACTGGGTGAAGTTGCGGGCGTTCGTCGCCTTCCTGTGCGCCGAGACGAGGCCGCGATAGGTGTTGTCGCTGCGGCCCGCCGCGATCCCCTTGGAGATGATGCGGCTCGACGTGTTGCTGCCGAGATGGATCATCTTCGTCCCTGAATCCACCTGCTGGCGGCCGTTGGAGATGGCGATCGAGTAAAATTCGCCGCGCGAGT
>JANNSP010000281.1:0-5291 GCA_031402975.1 Hyphomicrobiales bacterium | reverse complement strand
CGCGTCTTCCTGCAGATGTCGGTGGTGCTGACCTTCGCCGGAGGGCAGCCCGTGGTGAAGGTCGGCCGCATCGCCGGCCAGTTCGCCAAGCCGCGCTCGTCGCCACGATAGATCGGATATTCGACGCCATCGATCAATTCGGTGGGCGACGAGCGCGGCTTGGCGAACTGGCCGGCGATACGGCCGACCTTCACCACGGGCTGCCCTCCGGCGAAGGTCAGCACCACCGACATCTGCAGGAAGACGCGGAAGAAATCGCGGATGTTATCGGCCGAATGCTCGGCGAAACTTTCGGCGCAGTCGCCGCCTTGCAGCAGGAAACCCTTGCCCTCGGCGACGCGCGCCAGCTTGCGCTTGAGCTTCCGCGCTTCGCCGGCGAACACCAGCGGCGGAAATCCGGCCAGGCGTTTTTCGACGACGGCGAGCTTCGCCTGGTCGTCATAGACGGGAACCTGCACCACCGGGAAACTCCGCCAGCTGTCAGGTGTCCAGTTCGTCAACATTCCTCATACTCCAAACACGCCCGGTCAAGGGTCCGCTCTATACACGGCCCGATAATTTGATTCCAGTGCCCGGCGAAGAAGCAGGAAAGCCTTAACGAATACCCTCGATCATGCGCGCCGGAATGATCGATCTGTTTCTCAGCGCGCCGTGGAACGAGCTCTATGGCTTTTTCACCAAGGGCCAGCCCCCGCTGGTGTTCCAGGTGCTGCTGCTCAACTCGGTTTTCTGCGCGCTGTTCATGGCGCGCCGCCTGCGGAATGCGAGAACCATGCGACACGAAACCGCGATCACCGTGCAAAGCCTGCTGATCCTCGCCAACGCGCTCGTCATGTTCAGGGACGATCTAGGAATCGCGCGGTTCTAGAGCGCCGGGCGGGTGTGGTGCGTCGGGGAAGACGAGGCCCATCGAGATCACCAGCTTCAATCCGTCCTCGACGCTCATCGCCAGGATCTTGACCTCGTCGATGTCGGCGAAGAACACATAGCCGGATGTCGGGTTGGGCGTGGTCGAGACATAGATCGCATACATCCGCCTCCCCGCTTCAAGCCCCACCTGTCCGCCATCGACCTCGCGCGACACGAAGGCCAAGGACCAGGCGCCCCTGCGCGGCCATTCGACCAGGCAGACATTGCGGAAGGAAGCGCCCTTCTGCGAGAAGATGGTCTCGAAAATCTGCTTCGAGCCCTTGTAGATCGAGCGCACCACCGGCATGCGGAACAGCGCCCGGTCCCACCAGCCGAGCAGCGTGCGGCCAACGAGATTGGCGGCAAGCGCCCCGATCAGGGTGATGGCGACGAGGGCGAAGACCAGTCCGAAGCCCGGCACCTGGAACGGCAGATAGTTGTCGGGATTGTACAGCGCCGGAATGAACGGCTTGACCCAGGCATCGAAGAAGGTGACGAACCAGTAGGTGGCCCAGATGGTGATGGCGATGGGTGCGGTGATCACCAGGCCGGTGAAAAAATAAGCGCGCAGCCTGCCCAAGAACGAGCCCTGATGCTTCAATTCGGCGGCGATTACGTCGCCCCTCTGCGGATCCTGCCTTGCCATGCGGGGCAGTTGATTGCATGAAGTCAGCGGCGATGGCAAGCCGCAGGCACAAGGAGACTCACCATGACGGGCAGGCGATGGACGGGAATGCTGGCGGGGCTGGTTGTTGCCTCCGCCCTGGGGACTGGCGCCGCCGCGGCGGCAGGCACCGAATCGTTGCGGCTGGCGCTCGGGAAGCAGGATTTCGAGACCTATTGCGCCTCGTGCCACGGCGAAAGCGCCGCGGGCGATGGTCCGGTCGCGGAATTCCTGGCGCTTGAAGCCGCCGACCTCACCGGGCTCGCGCGGAAATATGGCGGCAAGTTTCCAGTGGAACAGGTGGAACGCGTGATCGACGGACGCGACGTCGTCAAGGTGCACGGGCCCCGCGACATGCCGGTATGGGGCGACTGGTTCGACTCGGAAGCCCAGCAGCCGGGCCTCAGGCCCGAGGAGCGCGAAATGGTGGTGCGCGAGCGGATCGCCGCGATCACCTCCTATCTCGAGACGCTGCAGAAGAAATAGAACCTGAGACCGGCGCGCATGACTATCAAAGTGCTGATTTTCGATATCGGCGGCACGGTCTTCGACTGGAATACGGCGATCGTCGAAACCCTGAACCGTCTGGTACCCGAGGCGGTCATGAGTGCGCCGGACCGTCTGCAATTCGCCACAGCCTGCCGAGCCGGTTTCCTCGACCTGAACGGGCGGGTGATGCGAGGCGAAAAACCCTGGATGACTGCGGACGAAATTCTGCAATCGGTCATGGACGAATGCTGCAATCGAAACGGATTGCGGCATCTTACCGAAAATGACCGGCTCGACCTCGCTTATTCCTGGCGCCGGATGCCGGCCTGGCCGGGGGCGCGGCAGGCGATCTCCTCGCTCAGGGAACACTATATCGTGGCGCCGCTGACCATCCTGAGCTGGCCGATGGCAGTTGGCTCATCGCGCCGGAACGGCATCGACTGGGACAGCATTCTTTCCTGCGACATCCTCGGCGTCTACAAGCCCGATCCCCGCTGCTACGCACGGACGGCGGAGATCGTTGACTGCGGACCGGACGAAATCATGATGGTCGCCTCGCATCCGAGCGACCTGCGCGCCGCCATGGCGGCTGGCTACCGCTCGGCCTATGTCGTGCCGAGACTCGAGGATCCGGGCGATGACTATACCGACAGCGGATTTGCCGACGAGTTTGATGTCGTCGCTGAAGATTTCGCGGATCTTGTGAGGAAACTCGTCCCCGACGCGAATCGACGATAGCCGCCTACTGTCCCGAAGCCAGCGCGCTTTGCTTGCCGTGCGGATACTGGTCGGCCCAGACCCGGGCTCGGGCTTCGGCTTCCAACCTTTCCTCGGCACTGATGCTGGCCGTCATCTCATCGAGGCGGTTGAAGATTTCGGGATTTTCGCTCGGCACCGCCGACTGGCGGGCGAGCAGATACCACATGAGCGCCCGGGTGCGGTCCATCCTCACCACATCGCCCTGCCAGTAGAGATCGCCCAGATAGGCTTCCGACAGCGCGTGGCGCTTGCGGGCGGCGGCGATCAGCCATTTCAAACCCTGCTGCGGGTTCTTTTTCATGCCCTGGCCCTGGATGTTCATGACACCCAAGGCAAACTGCGCGGAAGGGTGGCCGTAGATGGTGGCGATCTTCAGATAAGTGCTGGCGGCCTGCCGGGCATTCTGGGGGATTCCGGCGGAGCGCACGCCCGAGCGCTGGTAATCGGCCATGCGGACCATGGCGTCGATGGTGATCTTCAGGCGGTTCTGGTCGTTCTCGTCGGGATCGTAGAACTCCGCCACCCGCGAGTAATAGGAGTACGCGGTTGCATCGTCGCGGCCAACCCCGCGGCCGATCCGGTACATGTGGCCCAGATACCAGTCGGCGACGATGTTGCCATCCTCGGAGGCGCTGCGAAAGAACTTCAGGGCGCGGTCGTAATTGCCGTTCTTGTAAGCTCTTTTGGCCTTCTTGAAGTCGTCGGTCCAGAACGGGATGCTGATCTCCGGAAGGGACAGGTCGGGGGCGGCGGGAAGATAGGAATAAAACTCTGCGAGCGGGCCTTCGCTGTCGGCGCGGGCCGGCGCCAAGGCAAGCACAGCCAAGCCCAGCATGGCCAGCACCGCATGAACGACCACACGCACCGCCCTACCCGCCACGCCGTCAGATGTCAGCGTAACATGCACTTTCTTCCGATCCTCCAGGATGCGTCACCGCACCCGCCACAGCGGGTCCGACCTGCTGGGCATATTTCCATAAAGCGCCGGAATTGTAGCCATGTTGGCGCGGCTTCCAGGCTTTTTTGCGGGAAGTGAATTCGGCCTCGCTGACATTGCAGGAGAGCGTCCCCTCGACCGCGTCGATCGTGATAATATCGCCGTCGTTGATGAGCGCGATCGGGCCGCAGAGTTGCGCTTCGGGGCCGACATGGCCAATGCAGAAGCCACGCGTGGCCCCGGAAAACCGCCCGTCGGTGATGAGGGCGAGCTTGTCGCCCATGCCCTGGCCATAAAGCGCCGCCGTGGTCGAGAGCATTTCTCTCATGCCGGGGCCGCCCCTCGGTCCCTCATAGCGGATGACCAGAACCTCGCCTTCCTTGTATTGCCGGTTCTTGACCGCCTCGAAGCAGGCTTCCTCCGAATCGAAACAGTGGGCCGGGCCCTCGAATTTGAGATTGGTCATGCCGGCCACCTTGACGATCGCCCCTTCTGGCGCGAGGTTGCCGCGAAGCCCCACGACACCTCCCGTCCGGGTGATGGGCTTGTCGGCGGGATAGACCACGTCCTGGTCGGGGTTCCACTGCACGCTCGCCATGTTCTCGGCCATGGTGCGGCCGGTCACGGTGAGGCAGTCGCCATGCAGGAAGCCGTGGTCGAGCAGGGTTTTCATGAGGAGCGGGATGCCGCCCGCCTCATACATGTCCTTGGCGACATATTTTCCGCCGGGCTTGAGATCGGCGATGTAGGGCGTCTTCTTGAAAATCTCGGCCACGTCGAAGAGGTCGAACTTGATGCCGCATTCATGCGCGATGGCCGGAAGATGCAGCGCCGCATTGGTCGAGCCGCCGGAAGCCGCCACCACGGTCGCGGCGTTTTCCAGCGCCTTGAGGGTGACGATGTCGCGCGGGCGGATGTTGCGGGCGATGAGTTCCATCACTTTTTCGCCCGCCGCGAAGCAGAAGGTGTCGCGGATTTCGTAAGGGGCGGGCGCCCCGCAGGAATAGGGCAGAGCGAGGCCGATCGCCTCCGCGATGGTCGCCATGGTGTTGGCGGTGAACTGGGCGCCACACGACCCAGCCGAGGGACAGGCGACTTGCTCCAGTTCCTCCAGATCCTCGTCCGACATGGCGCCGACCGAATGTTTGCCGACCGCCTCGAACACGTCCTGAACGGTGACGGGTTTGCCCTTGAATGTGCCGGGCAGGATCGAGCCACCATAGATGAAGACCGAGGGCACGTTGAGGCGGACCATCGCCATCATCATGCCGGGCAGCGACTTGTCGCAGCCGGCGAGGCCGACCAGCGCGTCGTAGCAATGGCCGCGCATGGTGAGCTCGACCGAGTCGGCGATACATTCGCGCGAAACGAGCGACGATTTCATGCCCTGGTGGCCCATGGCGATGCCGTCGGTGACCGTGATGGTACAGAATTCGCGCGGCGTGCCGTTGGCGGCGGCGACCCCCTTCTTCACCGCCTGGGCCTGGCGCATCAGCGTGATGTTGCAAGGTGCGGCCTCGTTCCAGCACGACG
>JANNSP010000280.1:0-2282 GCA_031402975.1 Hyphomicrobiales bacterium | reverse complement strand
CGACGCCGAAGCCATGATCGCCCAGGGCCGGGTGACGGTGAACGGCGGCAAACTCCAATCGGCCGCGGTCAATGTGACGGCGCAGGATCGTATCCTGGTCGACGGCAAACCGCTCCCCACGCTTCAGGCTCAGCGGCTGTGGCGCTATCACAAGCCGGCGGGGCTGATGGTGAGCCACAAGGACCCCAAGGGGCGCGAGACGGTGTTCGACAAGCTGCGCGAACAGTTGCCGCGCGTGGTGTCGGTCGGGCGTCTCGATTTCAATACCGAGGGGCTGCTACTATTGACCAATGACGGCGGGCTGGCCAGGCAGCTCGAACTTCCGGCGGCGGGCTGGATCAGGCGCTACCGGGTGCGAGCCTACGGCAAGGCCGACGACGCGGCGCTGGCGAAACTCAAGCACGGCGTCGAGATCGAGGGGGTCCAGTATGGCCCGGTCGAGGCGAAGATCGACCGGATGCAGGGCGACAACTGCTGGCTGACTTTCGCCATCCGCGAGGGCAAGAACCGCGAGGTGAAGAAACTGTGCGAGCATCTGGGCCTGACGGTGAACCGGCTCATCCGCACCTCGTTCGGGCCGTTCGTCTTGGGCGAGTTGAAGCGCGGCGGCGTCGAGGAAGTGCCGCCCAAAGTGGTGAACGAACAACTGGGAACGAAACATGCGGATCGTCGCGGGAAAATTCCGAGGCCATAGGATCGAGGCGCCGGAGGATGCCTCGACGCGGCCGACCGCCGACCGGGTGCGCGAGGCGGTGTTCAACATCCTGGCGCACGGCATCGAGGGTTTCACCTTCGACGGCGCCCGCGTGCTCGATTTGTTTGCAGGCACCGGCGCGCTCGGCTTCGAGGCGCTGTCGCGGGGTGCGGTGTTCTGCCAGTTCGTCGATGACAGCGTAGAAGCGCGGGGACTGATCCGGCGCAATGCCGACGCGCTGGGCGTTCTGGGACAGGTGAAAATCTGGCGGCGCGATGCGGCGAAGCTGGGGCCGTGCGCACCGCAGCCCGGCTTCAATCTGGTCTTCGCCGATCCCCCTTACGACAAAGGCCTGGCCGCGAAGGCGATCGCGTCAGTGACGGAAGGCGGCTGGCTCAACGCAGGCGCCGTGATGGTGGTGGAGGAGGCCGAGAAAACGCAAATCGCCGATCCCGCAGGGCTGGCACTGCTGGACAAACGCAGCTATGGCGATACCCAGGTTAAGTTTTATCGGGCTGGCTCTAACGTTTGACTCTAGCCGGGGCCTTTTTTCAAAACGGTGGCAAACCATAATCGTACCAGACTGGAACGATCACGAAGACAATAAATGTTGGAAGTAATCCAACAATTATTGAAACCACAATCTCCCCGGCGTAGCCGCCGAAGTCATTCGGGCGTCCCCATTGCCTAATAACCGCAATGGTTACAAGAGAAATGAACACCCATAGCCCCAGAAGATAGGAACTAAAATCGGCAAGTTTCGCTCTATCTCGTTTGAGCAACCCACTACTACCGGTGCCGCCGCTCACTGAGCCGGTCAGCGAAATGTCTGGCATATTGTTTGTAAAGAAGGTCAGCACGACACCCGTATCGGGATATAGCAACTTGAACCGCAGTCCTGTTCGAATGTCGCCTTCAACTTGATCTTTCCTGATGCCATGGTAGGTCGTTTTCGTCGTCATCGGCGCGCCGGCCCATTGAAGGGGATTGCCTAGATCATCGATCGTGATTTGCTGGTTACCGCTATTCCATATGAAGAGCCGGCTGAGATAGACGCTCCCTTGGGTGATGCGATGCCCATCAATCACCAGCTCAGTAGGGCCATACTTATCGAGGTCGAGGATTTCGCTTGTACCGTAAAAGTAGGAGATTTCCCGGCTGGGCCGGTCGTGCCAGTAAGTCCCAAAACTGAAAACGAAACCAATTACCGCGATTATCGCCAATCCCCAGAATACAAAGGGATTATGTTGCAGATCACGCCAACTCATGAGTCCTCCCAAGTTATCGAATACGCAAGGCAGATTCTGTCGCGCCGCTCTGAGCTGGCTAAGATTTGCATGATTCTTGAATCTAAATCCTCTCCAATCTCCCCTTCCCCCCTCGCGGGGGAAGGTGGATCGCGCCGCAGGCGCGAGACGGATGAGGGGTTCGTTCAGCGAATCACTTCGTGCACAATTTGTGCTCATCCGGCGCTTCGCGCCACCTTCCCCAGCGAGGGGGGAAGGGCATTAATATTCGGCGTCTTGTCTGGTTATCGCCGGCCGAACAGCCGCTCAATGTCGGCGAGCTTCAGTTCGACATAGGTCGG
>JANNSP010000279.1:0-36965 GCA_031402975.1 Hyphomicrobiales bacterium | reverse complement strand
GAAATCGCCATAGCCCTTGGCCCAGCTCGTCGCCTCGTAGCCCGGCACCGTCTCCATCTCGATGTCGTCGGCGAGAAGATAGTTGCAGGCGTGGGTTTCCTCGTGGCCGCCGTCGACGAAATACTGGCCGTGAAAGCGCTTGCCGATGAGACGTCCCTGCATATCGACGAGGCACACCAGCACCGTGTCGATGGCGCCGGACGCCACTTCTTTTTTCAGTTCGGCGAGGGTGAGCATTCCTGTGGTCATTTGAGTGCTTCCTGTTTTGCCGCGGCCTGGATGAGCGGGACCGAAAGGCGTTGCGCCCATTCGTCCCGGCGGCGCTCATCGGATATGAGATCGTTGCGGATTTCGATCATCGCATGGCGAAGCCCGCGTGGGCTCGCATGCAGATTGAGCGTATGCAGCACGCCGTCAGCGGGACCATAGGGTTCGTTCAGGCGCGCAGCGATATTGGGAAAGCCCTTGATCAGCAGGTGGGCAAGTGCTGGATCGCGGTCGAACAGGATGCCGAGTTCGACGGTGCGGGGCTTGCCCTTGTAAACGGGGGTGAAGCTGTGGATCGACACCACGATCGTGTCCTGGCGGTGGGCCGCGCGGGCGTCAAGAAGCTCCGCCACGGCGGCGTGAAACGGCCGGTAGATCGCTTGGATTCTCGCCAGTCGATCGACGGCTGGCAAATTTTCGTTGCCTGGAATGCGCGTGGTCTCACTCATCACCGGCATGGCATCGGGCGATTCCGGCGGCCGGTTGCAGTCATAGGCCAGCCGCGAATAACGCTGCAGCACAAGCGGCGCGTCGAGCAGGCGCGACAACACCCGGGCGACGCGCTCGGCTCCCAAATCCCAGGCGATGTGACGGCTGAGATCGGTTGGGTCGAGTCCCAGATTGCCAAGCTTCCGCGGAATGCGGTTGGCGGCGTGTTCGCAAATCAGCACATAGCGCGACCGGCCCGCTTCATTCAGCAGGATCACCGGCCCGTCTTCGCCGTCCAGCAACGATGATCCCAATGCCGCCCCTTCGCACCCCTTGCCGTGAGATCATTTCAGATTGCACATTTGCTGTCAAAGTTGGCTAGATTGCCGGCCATGGAAGAATATTTCGATTTTGTCGTGATAGGCTCGGGCTCGGCGGGCTCGGTCCTGGCCCACCGCCTGTCGGAGGACGGCCGGAACTCCGTGCTGGTGCTGGAATTCGGCGGCAGCGACTGGGGGCCGTTCATCCAGATGCCTTCAGCACTCGCCTACCCAATGAACATGACTCTCTACAACTGGGGCTTCGAAACCGAGCCCGAACCGCATCTGGGCGGCAGGCGGCTGGCGACGCCGCGCGGCAAGGTGGTGGGCGGCTCGTCCTCGATCAACGGCATGGTCTATGTCCGGGGCCACGCGCGCGATTTCGATGCCTGGGAGGAGATGGGCGCCAAGGGCTGGGGTTTTCGTCATGTGCAACCCTATTTCAAGCGCATGGAACATTCGCATGGCGGCGAGGAGGGTTGGCGCGGCACCTCGGGGCTCATGCATATGAAGCGGGGCTCGAGGGCCAATCCCCTGTACCAGGCCTTCATCGAGGCGGGCCAGCAGGCGGGTTATCCGGTGACCGAGGATTACAACGGCCACCAGCAGGAGGGGTTCGGCGCCATGGAGATGACGGTGCATCGGGGCGTCCGCTGGTCCGCCGCCAATGCCTATCTCCGCCCAGCGCTCAAACGCCGCAATGTCAAGCTCGTGACTTATGCCTATGCCCGCCGCATCCTGTTGGACGGCAAGCGCGCGGTCGCGGTCGAATACGATATCGGCGGCGAGGTGCATCTGGGCCACGCGCGGCGTGCCATTATTCTCGCCGCCTCGTCGATCAACTCTCCCAAGCTCCTGCAGATTTCCGGCATCGGCCCGCCGGAGGTTCTGAAAGCGGCGGGCGTCGAGGTGCGCCACGCATTGCCGGGCGTCGGCGAGAACTTGCACGACCATCTGGAAATTTATTTCCAGCTCATGTCGAAGAAACCGGTGACGCTCTATTCCAAGCTGAACCTGTTTTCGAAGGGCCTGATCGGATTGCAGTGGCAGTTGTTCGGCAGGGGGCTAGGCGCCACCAACCATTTCGAATCCTGCGGCTTCATCCGCTCGCGGGCGGGGATCGAATATCCCGACATCCAGTATCATTTCCTGCCCGCCGCCATGCGCTATGACGGGAAATTGGCCTTTCCCGGCCACGGCTTCCAGGTCCATGTCGGCCCGATGCGGACGAAGTCGCGGGGTTTCGTCCGTATAAGGAGCAATGATCCGAGAGACAATCCCTCGATCCTGTTCAACTACATGTCGCATCAAGACGACTGGAGCGAATTCCGCGCCTCAATCCGCCTGACGCGCGAAATTTTTCAGCAGCCCGCGATGACGAAATATGCCGGAGCGGAGATCCAGCCGGGCAATCACGTCAACAGCGATGAGGAGATCGACAGCTTCATCCGGCAGCATTGCGAAAGCGCCTATCACCCCTGCGGCACCTGCAAGATGGGGTCAGCCGACGATCCCAATTCGGTGGTCGACGCGCAATGCCGGGTGATCGGCATCGAGGGACTTTACGTCGCCGATTCGTCGATCATGCCGCAGGTGACCAACGGCAACCTCAACGCGCCAACCCTGATGATCGGCGAAAAAGCCTCCGACCACATTCTCGGCCGCGACCCCCTCCCGCCATCAAACCAGGAGCCGTGGATCAATCCGAGGTGGAGGACGAGCCAGCGGTAAACTCCCTCTCCACGCGTAGCGTGGGGAGGGTGGACGCTGAAAGCGGACGGGTGGGGTCTATCCGCGCGGCCGGACCCCACCCGTCAGTTGCTTGCTCAACTGCCACCCTCCCCGTGCTGCGCACGAAGAGGGAGTTATGCCGTCGCTTCCTCCAGAAACATCTCCCGGAGCTTCCGCGTCAGCGGTCCCGGTTGCCCGCCGCCGACGCGGTGGCCGTCGATGTCGACGATGGGCATCACGAATTGCGAGGCGCTGGTGAGGAAGGCTTCGTCGGCGTTATAGGCTTCCTCGATCGTGAAGCGGCGCTCCTCAATCATGACGCCATGCTCCGCCGCCAGACGGAACAGCGCGCGTCTGGTACAGCCGGCGAGGATGCTGTTCGACAGTTGCCGCGTGATGACTTTTCCGTCCTTGACGATATAGGCGTTCGACGACGTGCCCTCGGTGACGAAACCGTCCTCGATCATCCACGCCTCATGGGCGCCCGCCTCATACGCCGCCTGCTTGCCGAGGACGGGCGCCAGCAGCATCACCGACTTGATGTCGCGCCGCTCCCAGCGGATGTCGGGAACGGTGATGACCTTGACGCCGGTCCGCGCGTTGGCGTTATCGACAAGGCTCATCGCTTGCGTGAAGGCGACGAGCGTCGGCGCGGCATCCTTGGGAAATTTGAAATCGCGGTCGGCGGCGCCGCGCGTCACCTGCATGTAGACGATGCCTTCATGCAGATTGTTGCGCTCTGCCAATTCGACATGCATGGCGCGCAATTCGTCCTTGCTGCGGGGCCAGCCCATGCGGATTTCAGCCAGCGAGCGTTCGAGCCGCTCCATGTGGGGATCGTAATCGACCAGGCGGCCGCCGATGACCGCAGTCACCTCATAGACCCCGTCGGCGAACAGGAAGCCCCGGTCGAAGATCGAGATTTTCCCCTGTTCCTCGGGAACGAAATCCCCGTTCACATAGACGATGCGGCTCATCGAAACCTCTTAGGGATGCAATTGCGCGAGCTAAACCATATCCGGCTATCGAAATCCATGGGGGTTGTGGCCGCCCCCATCCCTCGTGCTAGGAAACACCATGCCCCCCAAATATCCCCAGCGCGGCGCCGAGGCGCAAACCTTCCTCGACGCTCATCCTGCGATCGAAAGCGTCCACGTGGTGTGGACCGATGCCTGCGGCGTGGCGCGCGGCAAGATCCTGCGCCGCAACGAACTGGTGGCGGCGTGGACCGACGGGCGCTTCATGCCGATCTCGGCGCTTGTCCTCGACGTGACGGGACAGGATGTTCCTGAGACGGGGCTGGTCTTCGACGAGGGCGACCGCGACCTGCTGCTGTGGCCGGTAGCGGATAGCTTGCGGCACATTCCGTGGGCTGACGATCCGGCCGCGCAGTATATCGCGGCACTCCGCGACCTCGACGGCACTCCGCATTATTTCGATCCGCGCAATGTGCTGGAGCAGCTTGTGGCCCGCTTCAATAGCGAGCTGGCGATGACGCCGGTCGGCGCCATCGAGCTTGAATTCTTTCTGCTCGACCGCGAGCAGGCGCTGGCCGGCCGGCCGGTGCCACCAAAAGCGCTGATCAACGAATATCGCCCCAATCATTTCCAGCCCTATTACCTGCAGGACCTCGGCGATTTCGCGCCGTTTTTTCACGATCTCTATGCCTGGTGCGAGGCGCAAGCCATTCCAGCCCGGACGCTGGTCTCGGAATATGCGCCGGGACAGATGGAGATCGTTCTCCGCCATCGCGCCGATGTGGTGCAGGCCTGCGACGAGGCGGTGATGCTGAAGCGCGCGGTCAAGGCGGCCGCCGAGCGGCACGGTCTGGCGGCGACCTTCATGGCCAAGCCCTATGCGCAATGGACGGGCTCGGGCATGCATATCCATGTGAGTCTCGCCGGCGAGGACGGGACAAATCTTTTCGCCGCCGACGATCCGATGGAGAACGCTCAACTTCTCAACGCCTTGGGCGGGCTCAAGGCGGCGATGCCGGAGTCGATGTTGATCTTCGCGCCCAATGCCAATTCCTACCGCCGTTTCCGGCGCAGCTCCTACGCGCCGGTTTCGGCGAGCTGGGGCATCAACACCGCACCGCCGCTCTTCGCGTTCCGGCGGGCCGTTCCGAGGCGTGCCACATCGAGCACCGGCCTTCGGGCGCCGATGCCAATCCCTATCTCGCGATGGCTGCGGTGCTGGCGGGCATGCATCACGGGCTGACGGCGAAGATCGATCCGGGCCAGCCGGTGAGCGGCAACGGCTACAACAATCAGACGGTGGATTTTCCGACAAACTGGTTCGACGCCATGAAGGCGTTTCGCCATGCGAGGATCCTCAACGAGTATTTCGGCGCGCGGTTCATCGAGACTTACACCACGCTCAAGGAAGTCGAGGCCGATCGCTTCAACGCCGAGCCCACGGCGCGCGACTTCGAATGGTACCTCAGGACCGTATGACGCTGGACCTCACAGCCCATTGGGCGGGGTATCTCTCGCTCGCCATCTTCATCGCCGCCTATGTCTTCGTCGTCTTCGAGGAACTGACCCGGATGCGGAAGTCGAAGCCGGTGATGCTGGCGGCGGGATTGATCTGGGTGCTGATCGGTATTGCTTATGCTCAAGCGGGCAGAGGTGCCGAGGCGCATGAACTCGCCGTCCGCGTCATCGAGGAATTCGCCGAGCTGTTCCTGTTCCTGCTGGTCGCCATCACCTATGTCAACACGCTAGAGGAACGCCGCGTGTTCGACGTATTGCGGGCGCGCCTGGTCAATCGCGGCTTCTCCTACCGGCGGCTTTTCTGGCTGACCGGCATTCTCGCTTTCTTCCTGTCGGGCGTTCTCGACAATCTGACAACGGCGCTGATCATGGGGGCGGTGGTCATGGCGGTCGGCTCGCAGTCGCCCAGATTCGTGTCACTGGGCTGCATTAGCGTCGTGGTCGCCGCCAATGCCGGAGGCGCGTTCTCGCCCTTCGGTGACATCACCACGCTGATGGTGTGGCAGAAGGGCAAGCTCACCTTCTGGGAATTCTTCGTGCTGTTCGTTCCTTCATTGGTGAACTGGCTGGTGCCCGCCGTCCTCATGCACTTCGCCGTGCCCGAGGCGCGGCCGGAGCCCCGCACCGACCGGGTGTTTCTCAAACCGGGCGCCATCGGCGTCGTCGTGCTGTTCGCGGCGACCATCGTGACCGCCGTCTCGTTCAAGAATTTCCTGACATTGCCGCCGACGCTCGGCATGATGCTGGGGCTCGGCTATCTGCAGATGTGGTCCTACCACCTGCAACGCCGGGGCAGCCGGCGCGACGATCGCGACATGGTGCTCGACTCCTTCGCCCAGGTGCAGCGGGTCGAGTGGGATACCATGCTGTTTTTCTTCGGCATCATTTTCGCCGTGGGGGGCCTCGGCGTTCTGGGCTATCTCGCTTATGCTTCGGATTTTCTCTATTCGGACCTTGGCCCCACGCAAGCCAATATCATCATCGGCGCTCTCTCCGCCATCGTCGACAACATCCCGCTGATGTTCGCGGTGCTCACCATGGATCCGGCCATGTCGCATGGCCAGTGGCTGTTGATCACGCTGACGGCGGGAGTCGGCGGATCATTGCTGTCGGTCGGCTCGGCGGCGGGTGTGGCGCTGATGGGCCAGGCCAGAGGACTTTACACGTTTTCCAGCCACCTGCGCTGGACTTGGGCGATCGCACTGGGCTACGCGGCCAGCATCGCGGTTCACTTGTTCGTCAACGCCCGGCTGTTCTAATGGCCAGAGTCCTTGTCCTTCTTGGTCAGCGCCATCACCCGGTCGACATAGGCGAGGAACAGGGCCGAGAACACGAAGGCCATGTGCATGATGGTGAGCCACATGAGCTTGCTGTCGGTGAACTGATTGGCGTTGAGAAAGACCTGCAGCAGATGGATCGAGGAAATGGCGACGATGGTCGAGGCCACCTTGATCTTGAGCGAGCCCGCGTCGATCTTGCCGAGCCACGACAACTCGCCCTCGGCATTGTCGAAGCGGCTGACGAAATTCTCGTAGCTCGAAATGATCACCATGACGATGAGGCTCGCGACCAGCGCCGCGTCGATCAGGCCCAGCATCTTGAGAATGGCTTCGGTATCGTCAAGCTCCATGATCTTGGACAGGTATTCGAGGAGCTTGCGGACGAAGGACACCGCATAGAGCGCCAGCGCCAGCGCCAGACCGAGATAGAACACCACCAAGAGCCAGCGCGAGCCGAGGATGACGGCTTCGATGAAATGCTCGATTTTCTTCATGGGACTTCCGGTTGGCCTCGATTTGCCACCTTGATAGCGCATGGACTAGGGTTTGGTCCATGCGCTCGAAAATAGCGGTCACAATCGTCGGCTGCCATGCCGAAGGCGAGGTCGGCGACGTCATCGTGGGGGGCGTGGCACCCCCGCCCGGCGAAACAATCTGGGAACAGTCGCGCTTCATCGCCGGCGACGGAGGCTTGCGGGCCTTCGTGCTGAACGAACCGCGCGGCGGCGTGTTCCGCCATTTCAATCTGCTGGTGCCGCCGAAAAATCCGAAGGCCCAGATGGGCTTCATCATCCTGGAGCCGGAGGATACGCCGCCCATGTCGGGGTCGAATTGCATCTGCGTGGCGACTGTGCTGCTCGATACCGGGATTGTCCCCATGACGGAGCCCGAGACCCGCCTCGTTCTCGAAGCGCCCGCGGGGCTGATCGAGGTGACAGCGCAATGCCGGAATGGCAAGGCCGAGCGGATCAGCTTCCGCAACGTGCCGTCTTTTGCCAGCGCGATTGCGGTCCCCCTCGAAGTCGAGGGAATGGGCACGCTCAGCGTCGATACCGCCTTCGGAGGCGACAGTTTCGTGATGGCGGATGCGGGGGCGCTGGGATTCGATCTTGTGCCGGCGGAAGCGCGCGACATTGCGGTCGCGGGGCGGAAGATCGTCAGGGCCGCCAATGAGCAGCTCTCCTTCGCGCATCCGGACCTCCCCGGCTGGAAACATTTTTCCTTCTGCTTTTTGACCGGTCCGCTGCAACAAGTCGATGGCGTGCTGTCGAGCCGCAATGCCTGTATCGTCAATCCGGGCAAGGTTGATCGCTCGCCCACCGGCACCGGCTGTTCGGCATTGATGGCCGTGCTTCATGCCAAGGGCCGGCTGAAAACCGGCGATCGCTATCTGGGCCGGTCGATCATCGAAAGCCGGTTCTGGGGCAGGATCGAGGCGGAAACCACTGTCGGTGGATTGCCGGCGATCATTCCCTCGATCACAGGTCGCGCCTGGATCACCGGCCAGACGACGCTGATGCTCGACCCCGACGATCCGTGGCCCGAGGGGTACAGGATTTCCGATACATGGCCGATGGACGGCGCATGAAATAACTGGAATACAAGGGCGTTGGCGCAACCGGGGGGAAGCCATGAATATCGTTCAGATTATCGACGAGAAAAACAAGCGGCGCGTCGGCATCGTCGATGGCGGAAACATCGTTGTCCTTAAGAAAGTTTCCCGCACTCTCGATCTCGCGGCGATGGCGCTGCGCGACGGCAAGAAGCTCTCGAATGCCGCGCGTGACCTGGCTTCCGGCACGGTTGCGGACTATGCTGCGGCATTGAAAGAACGCCGCGTGCTAGTGCCCGTCGATCATCCCGATCCCGCCCATTGCCTCATCACCGGAACCGGCCTCACGCATCTGGGATCGGCCTCGGCGCGCGACAAGATGCACCAGAAGCTGGCGGGGGAGACGGACGAACTCACCGACTCGCTCAAGATGTTCAAGATGGGTCTCGAAGGCGGCAGACCGGACAAGGGCAAGGCCGGTGTCCAGCCCGAATGGTTCTACAAGGGCGATGGCGGTTTTCTTGTTGGCCCCGGCGAAGCTTTGCCAAAGCCATCTTTCGCGCTCGATGGCGGCGAGGAACCGGAGATCACGGGCCTCTATCTGATCGATCCGAAGGGGCGGCCGGTGCGTCTCGGCTTCGCGCTCGGCAATGAATTTTCCGATCATGTAACAGAACGGCAGAACTATCTGTACCTCGCGCATTCGAAATTGCGCCATTGCGCCGTCGGCCCCGAACTGCGGATGGGAGCGTTGCCAGCCCATATCGAAGGCATGAGCCGCATTCGGCGCAAGGGCCAGGTGATCTGGGAGAAACCCTTCCTCACCGGCGAGGCGAATATGAGCCACACCATCGCCAATCTCGAATACCACCATTTCAAGTATGACGGCTTCCGCCGGCCGGGCGACCTGCATATCCACTTCTTCGGCACCAGCACGCTGTCGATCGCCGACGGCATCAAACCTCAATCGGGCGATGAGTTCGAAATTTCGGCGGCCCCGTTCGGGGCGGCGCTGCGCAATCCCATGAAGGACGTGGCCCAACGCTTCAGACCGGCCGGGGTGAAGGCCCTTTGAGCGGGAATTTCATCGCCCTCGACTGGGGCACCACCTCGTTCCGCGCCTATCTCGTCACGGCCGCGGGAGAGGTTGTCGAAACGATCGCCGGGCCGGAAGGAATTCTGAGCGTCACCGATCGCGATTTCGAGGCAACGCTAGAGCGGTTGATCGGCAAGTGGGATGCGACGCTGCCCGTGCTCGCCGCCGGCATGATCACCAGCCGCCAGGGATGGATCGAAGTGCCGTATGTCTCGTGCCCCGCCGGGCTCGATGAACTGGCGGCGGCGCTTCATTATCACCGGACGGCGAAAGGACGCCGCATCGCCTTCTCGACCGGTCTCGATTACCGCGCGCCCAACGGCGTGCCGGATGTCATGCGGAGCGAGGAGACCCAGGTGTTCGGCAATCTCGCGGGGGCGCAAGGATATTTTGTGACGCCCGGCACGCATTCGAAATGGATCGCGGTGGAGGACAGCCGCATCACGCGCTTTACCACTTACACCACGGGTGAAGTTTTCGCCGCACTCAAGGACCATACCATCCTCGGCCGGATGATGGTCGAGGGGCCGGAGGATGAAGCGGCGTTCGAGCGGGGCGTCAGGGCGGCGCTTGCCGATCCGGCCGGCTTCCTGCACCGGATTTTCGCGGCGCGTACGCTGGCGCTGTTCGGCGAAATGCCGCCGGCGTCGCTTGCGTCATTTCTGTCGGGCCAGGTGATCGGCAGCGAAGTCGCGCACGCGCTGACGCTTTATCCGAAGGACGCCAACTATATCGTATTGGCGTCGCCGGGGCTGGCCCAGCGCTATCTTGCTGCCATGCGGACTGCCGGGGTGAATGGACAGATGGGCGACCCGGCGGCCATCGTGTCCGGACTCGCGCGCATTGCACGAAGAGCCGGATTGCTCGCATGACATTCGAGGACGCAATCGCCGAATGCGGCGTGATCGCCATCCTGCGCGGCGTCACTTCCGATGAAGTGGTGGAGATTGCGAGCGCTTTGCATGAGGCCGGAATCCGCGTCGTTGAAGTCCCGCTCAATTCGCCCGAGCCGTTCATTTCGATACGCCGTCTCGCCGATGCGTTTGCAGGCAGGCTGGTCTGCGGCGCTGGAACTGTTTTGAATCTCGGCGATATCGACCGGCTGAAATTCCATGGCGGAACGATTTCCGTTTCACCCGACTGCAATCCGGCGGTCATCGCACGCGCGGTCGAATTGGGGTTAGAACCCCTGCCCGGCGTTTACACGCCGACCGAAGCCTTCGCCGCCATCCGCGCCGGGGCCAGACATCTGAAACTGTTTCCGGCCGAAGCCGCCGGACCACACGTCATCAAGGCGTGGCGGGCCGTGCTGCCGCGTCATTTGAAAATTTATGCGGTGGGCGGAGTGACGCCGGCGAACATGCAGTCGTGGATCGACGGAGGTGCGGCGGGCTTCGGCATCGGCTCCAACATTTACAAGCCGGGCCGGAGCATCCTACAAGTGAGCGAAGCCGCAAGCGCATTCGTATCCGCATGGCGAGCATTGAAGAGGACGTAAGGAATGAAATTCGCATTGGTGACGGGTGCTGGATCGGGGATCGGCAGGGCCGTCGCAACGGCACTGGGACGGGATGGTTACAAAGTGGCGCTGGCCGGCCGCCGCGCCGAAGCGCTGGCCGAAACCGCGCGTGGAATTGAAGGCGAAACGCTCGCCGTCGCCACCGATGTCACCGATCACAATTCGGTTGCGGCTTTGTTCAAGGCGGTCAAGGACAGATTCGGGCGGCTCGATCTCCTGTTCAACAATGCCGGCACGGGGGCGCCCGGCACGATCAATCTGGAAGATCTCACCGTGGCGCAATGGCGCGCCGTCGTCGACACCAACCTCTCCGGCGTATTCTATTGCATGCAGGAAGCCTTCCGCCTGATGAAGGAACAGACTCCACGCGGTGGCCGCATCGTCAACAACGGTTCGATTTCGGCCCATGCGCCGCGCCCCAATTCCGCCCCCTACACGTGCACCAAGCACGCGGTGACGGGCCTCACGAGATCGGGTTCGCTCGATGGCCGCAAATACGATATCGCGGTCGGCCAGATCGATATCGGCAATGCCGGAACCGACATGACGGAGCGCATGAAGACCGGCATGCCGCAGGCCAACGGCGCCATGGCGCCCGAGCCGACGATGGATGTCGAGATCGTGGCGCGCACCGTCGTTCACATGGCATCGTTGCCGCTCGATGCCAATGTGCAGTTCGTGACTGTGATGGCGACCAAGATGCCGTTCATCGGGCGAGGCTGAGCGATCATGAAAAAACAGGTTCTGCTGGTGGGCGAAAGCTGGGTGTCGGCGGCGACGCATTACAAGGGCTTCGACCAGTTCGGCAGCGTCACCTTTCATCTGGGCGCCGAGCCGCTGGTTCGGGCGTTGGACGGCAGCGATTTCACGCTGCACTACATGCCAGGCCACGACGCGCCGGAAAAATTTCCGTCGAGCCTGGCGGAGCTCTCGGCCTATGACGCCGTGCTGCTGTCCGACATCGGATCGAATTCCATTCTGCTTCATCCCGATGTGTGGTTGAGGTCGAAGACCTTTCCCAATCGCCTGAAGCTGTTGCGCGACTGGGTGGCGGGCGGTGGCGGCCTGGCCATGATCGGCGGCTATCTGAGCTTCCAGGGCATCGACGGCAAGGCGCGCTGGCATCGGACGCCGGTTGAAGACGTCCTGCCGGTGACGTGTCTGCCCTATGACGACCGGGTGGAAATTCCGGAAGGGGCAAGCGCTATCATAAACCTTCCGCGGCATCCGATCGTGGCGGGCTTGGGCGACAATTGGCCGCCGGTGCTCGGCTTGAACGAGGTCTCAGCCAAATCGGGCCCGCATGTCAGCGTCGTTGCCTCACTCCCCTCCGATCAGGGTGGCCATCCGCTACTCGTCACCGGAACTTACGGCAACGGCCGGAGCGTCGCCTGGATGTCGGATATCGGGCCGCACTGGCTGTCGCCCGAATTCTGCGCCTGGGAGGGTTATCGCCGCCTGTGGATTCAAATGCTGACCTGGATGACGGCCGAGCGCTGACACAGCGTGCTTGCCTAGCGCGGAGGTTTCCCCATAAGGTATCGTGGGAGGCGCTTTGGCCTTTCATTGCTTGAGGCCGCACGCTCCTAAAAACCAGAACAGTTGGAGGATTCATATCATGCGTTTGCAATTCCTGGGCACGGTTGCCGCCGTTTGCCTGCTGACCTCGATGGCGCCGCTGGCGTTCGCCGAAGATTCCGCCGATCCGATCAAGATCGTGACCAACAACTGGACGAGCCAGCTCGTCCTGTCGAATGTGGTAGGCCAGATCCTGCAGTCGCAGGGTCTCAACGTCGAATACAAGTCGTCCGACACGCAGCTCCAGTATACGGCGATCGCCGCCGGCGACATGGATTTCCAGGTCGAAGTGTGGGAAGGATCGCAGGCCGAATCGTTCAACAAGGCAGTCGCCGCCGGGGCCGTCGACATGGGCGCCCATGACGCGGTGACGCGCGAAGACTGGTGGTATCCCAGTTACATGAACGAGATGTGCCCGGGCCTGCCGGACTGGAAGGCGCTCGATGCCTGCGCGGCGAAACTCGCCACCGCCGAGACCGGCGGCAAGGGCCGTTTCGTCGGACCGCCGGCCGACTGGGGCAAGCATTATTCCGAGCGCATCCAAGCGCTGAAGATGAACTTCCAGGAAGTGCCGGTCGGCCAGGCGGCGACGCTGTGGGCCGAGTTGCAGGCCGCCTATGACCGCAAGGAACCGGTGGTGCTGTTCAACTGGACACCCAATTTCATCGAAGCGAAGTTCGAAGGCCAGTTCGTGGAGTTTCCCACTTACGAGCCGGGCTGCATGACCGATCCGAAATGGGGCTCCAACCCCGACGCCGTCTATGATTGCGGCGCGCCCGCCAAGGGCTATCTGAAGAAGGTCGGCTCGAAGCAATTGGCCGAAAAATGGCCGAAAGCCGCCGCCATCATGCAAAAGGCGAACTTCACCAATCCGCAGATCGCCGCGGCCGCCGCCATGGTCGATGTCGACGGCATGACGCCGGAAGACGCCGCCAAGAAGTGGATTGCCGAAAACGAAGCGACTTGGAAGACCTGGCTGCAGTAAGAACAGCTCCCGAGAAGGGCCGGCCGCAACCACGGCGTTGCATCCGGTCCTTTTCTCTTTCATGCGCGCGACAATGAAACCAACCGCGAAAATATCCTGCCGCAACATCTGGAAGATCTTCGGCCCCGATCCCTTGGGCTTCCTCTCGCGCCACGGACCATCGCCCACGGAAGAGCAGTTCCTCGCCGAAAATTACATCGGCGCCGTGCGCGATGTCTCCTTCGATGTCCATGCCGGCGAAATCCTCATCATCATGGGCCTGTCGGGCTCGGGAAAATCCACCCTCATTCGCGCCATCACCCGGCTGAACGATCCGACCTCCGGCCAGATTCTGTTCGACGGCAAGGACCTGCTCAAAGCCAGCGAAAGCGAACTGATCGAACTCCGGCGCCACAAGATGGGCATGGTGTTCCAGCATTTCGGCCTGCTGCCGCACCGGACCATCCTGGCCAATGTCGCCTTTCCGCTCGAGGTGAGAGGAGCGTCGCGCGACGAGCGCGAGTCACGCGCGAGAGAAATGCTGAAGCTCGTGGGACTCGAAGGGCGTGAGGCCTATTTCCCGCGCGAACTGTCGGGCGGCCAGCAGCAGCGGGTCGGCATCGCGCGCTCGCTCGCCGTCGGCCCCGACATGTGGTTTCTCGACGAACCATTCTCGGCTCTCGATCCGCTCATTCGCCGCGAGATGCAGGACGAGTTTCTCAGGCTGCAGCGCCTGCTTAAGAAGACCATCGTGTTCATCACCCACGACTTCGACGAGGCGGTGCGGCTTGGCGATCGCATCGGCATCATGAAGAACGGACGCTTGGTGCAGCTCGCCACCCCCGAGGAGATGGTGACCAATCCGGCGGATGATTATGTGCGAGAATTCACCAAGGACGCGCCGCGTGGCCGCATCGTCTCGGTCGGCGCCATCGCATCGCGAAAAATCGTGACGGCGAACGGCGAGGCGATCCCCGCATCCACCAAGATCGGTGAGGCGGCGGCACGGGTCTTGACCTCCGACACGCCCCTTGCGGTGATCGACGAGGGTGGACAGGCGATCGGCAGCATCACCCGCGACATCATGATCGATGCGCTCTATCCGGGATCGCGGATATGACGATCGCTGTCGCACAAAGTTCGCCACGCCGTCTTGTTCCGGGTGTGACGGGTTCGGCGCTGCTGGTGCTTGTTGGCATCATAGTGGTCAGCGTCATCCTGGCGCGGTTTCTGCCGTTCCTCGACAAGTGGCCCACCGAGTGGATCGTTCCGGCCCGCGCCTGGGTCACCGATTTCTTTGCCTGGTTCGCCGCTTTTGCGAAACCGGTCACGCGCGCTCTGTCCTGGCTCCTGGCGCAGCCTTTGGCGTTCGTCGAGGCCTTGCTTTATCGGGGCTGGCTCACGTGGAAGTGGCCGCCGCTGCCGTGGATTGCCATCGTCGCGGGAACGGCGATCCTTGGGCATTGGACCGGCGGCCGGCGGCTTGCGCTGTTCGCGGGTGCGAGTGCCTTCTATCTGGCGATCTTTCGCCTGTGGCCCGACGCCATGCAAACACTCGCCATCGTGATCGTCACCGTGCCGCTGGCGGCGGCGGTTGGTCTGGCGCTCGGCATCTGGGGCACCCGCGACAGCCGTGCGGAGAGAGTCCTCAACGCGGGTTTCGACGTGATGCAGGCGACGCCGCACATGGCCTATCTCGGCCCCGTGGTGATCTTGTTCGGTTTCGGCCAGGTGCCGGCGATGCTGGCGACGCTCGCCTTCGCGCTGCCGCCCATGGCCCGCTGCACCATGCTGGGCATCCGCACCGTGCCAAGCGACATTCTCGAAGCCGGACGCATGTCGGGCTGCACCAGGCGGCAGCTTCTGTGGAAGGTCGAACTGCCCGCGGCCCAGCAGACCTTGCTGCTCGGTCTCAATCAGGTGGTGATGCAGACGCTGGCCATGGCCGTCATCGCGTCGCTGGTGGGTGCCTCAGGGCTCGGCCAGAAACTTCTGTTTTCACTGCAGCAATTGCAGATCGGCAAGGCCGTGGAACAGGGGATCGCCATCACCTTGATCGCCATCGTGCTCGACCGCATGACGCAGGCCTATATGCGACGCACCCCTCCCCGCCGCGATCCGTCCGCGCCATGGCCGCGGCGTCACCCGCATCTGGCGCTTTTCATCGGTATACTGATTATTTCCATCATCGCGGCGCGTCTCATACCCTCGCTCGGCGTGCTGCCCAGCGAATACACGTTCTCCTATGGCGCTCCGATCAATGACGTGGTGCGCTGGATCTCGAAGAATCTCTTCGTCTATGTCAAGCCCATCCGCGACGGCATCACCATTTGGCTCTTGCTGCCGGTGCGCGATTTCTATCTGTGGCTGCCATGGCCCGCGGTCATCGGCGGGCTTGCCGCCGTCGGCTGGCATTTCGGCGGATGGCGGCTGGCGCTCATTCCGGTCTGCCTGTTCGGCTTTCTGCTGCTCACCGGCTTCTGGGTTCCGCTGATGCTCACCATCTATCTGGTGACGGGCGCCACCGTGCTGTGCATCCTGATGGGCGTACCCATCGGCATCTGGGCGGCGCATAATCCGCTTGCCGCCCGCGCCGTCGGCGCCGTCTGCGATACGCTGCAGACCTTCCCGAGCTTCATCTATCTGATCCCCGTCATCATGCTGTTCCAGACCAGCGATTTTTCCAACGTGATCGCCATGCTGGCTTATGCGACGGTGCCGGCCATCCGCTTCACACAGCTCGGCATCAGCCGAGTCCCCACTGCCACCCTGGAGGCAGCGATTTCTGCAGGCACCACGAAGCGCCAGCGGCTGTGGAAGGTCGAGCTGCCGATCGCCTTCCCGGAAATCCTGCTCGGCATCAACCAGACGATCATGATGGCGCTGGCCATGGTGGCGATTACAGCCCTCATCGGATCGCGCGATCTGGGCCAGGAAATCTACAAGGCGCTGCCCGGCGCCGATACCGGCCGCGGATTGCTGGCCGGACTCGGCATCGCTTTCATCGGCATCACCGCCGACCGGTTGATCGGCGCATGGGCGAGGAAACGCAAGACGGAACTCGGAATGATCTGAACCTCAGTCGCCGAGAAACCGCGACACGATCTTCGATTCGCCGAACAGTCCGCGGGGACGCACGACCAGCACGGCGGCCAGCACCACGCCGATGACGACAATCTGCAAGGCGGCGGCGCGCGCCTGATGTTCGGCCGGAACGAAGCTGCCGAGCGCCGCCCCCGTCAGGCTCCACAATCCCCATACCGCGAGTGCTCCGGCAAGGGCGCCGCGATTGTTTCCCGATCCGCCGATGATGAGCATCGCCCATACCTGGAAGGTGATAGCGGAGAGATAATTTTCGGGCGCGATAAATCCGATGAAATGCGCCTGGATGGCGCCGGCCAGTCCCATGATGGCGCTGCCGAGGACAAAGGCCTGGAGACGGAACCGGTTGGCGTTCTTGCCGAGCGATACGGCTGCCGTCTCGTCCTCGCGGATGGCGCGGAGCACCCGCCCCCACGGACTGCGCACCAGCCGTTCGAGCGCCAGATAGACCAGGGCCGTGATGGTCAGGACCAGCACCAGATTGGCCGCGTTGAAAAGTGCCGCCCGGTCTTCGAACCCGCCGAAGGGACGCGGAATGAAGCTGATTCCGAACGGTCCGCCCGTCAGGCTTTCGGCATTGAGAGCGACGAGCTGGATGGCGACGGCCACGCCGAAGGTGGTGATCGCCAGATAGTCGGCCCGGAGTCTCAGCGTGATGGCGCCGATCACCGCCGCAGCGGCTCCCGCCATGACCATCGCCGCGAGCCAGCCGATCCAGATCGGCAGATCGAAACCTCCGAGCCGGCCGACGGCATCAGGAGTGGTCAGGATGGCGGAGGTGTAGGCGCCGATCGCCACAAAACCGGCGACGCCGACATTGAACAACCCGGTCTGGCCCCATTGCACATTGAGGCCGAGACAGATGATGCCGTAGCTCAGCGCCGTCACCAGAAAGAATGCCGCATAGCTCAACAGATCGGCACTCATTCGCGCCGTCCGAAGATTCCGGCAGGCTTCAAGAGCAGCACCGCGATGAGAATGAGAAAGGCGATGGCCGCGCGATAATCGGCGCCCACGATCTGGACACCGAGCGATTCCGAGATGCCGACGATGAGCCCGCCCAGTACAGCGCCCGGCACGCTGCCGATACCGCCGAGGATCGCCGCGGCAAACAGCGGCAGCAGCAGGTCGAAGCCCATGAAGGGCCGGATCTGCACGGTCAAGCCCAGCATGACGCCCGCCGCGCAGGCCAGCGCCCCGCCCAACATCGAGGCAGCGCGGATGACGCGACCGACATCGACACCGGCGACCCGCGCCAGCACAGGATTCTCCGAAACCGCCCGCATCGCCCGGCCGGCCGGACTGAGCGTGATGAAACGCTCCGTGGCGATGACGATCACAGCCGTCATGACGAGCAGGAAAATCTGGTCAGGCGTGAGCCTGATGCCAAGACCCATGGGAAGCGCCATCTGGATATCGCGCGAGAAATATTGCGGGCGCGAGGTGAAGAAGAATTCGAGCAAGCTGCGGAGCGCCATGGAGGCGCCGAAACTCGCCATCACCATGACGATGGCATTGCCGCGATTGCGCAATCGCGAGAACAGGAGGTAGTCGAGCGCCAGCGCGAACAGGCCGGTCAAAAGGGCGGCGATGACCCCCGCCGCGATCACCTGCCAGCCGAACGACAACGCGCCGATTGGGTGCGCGGGTCCCGTGAACACGCCGAACGCGGCGACAATCGCCAGCGTCATATAAGTTCCCCAGGCGATGAATTCGCCATGGGCGAAATTGGCAAAGCGCAGGATCGAATAGGTGAGCGTCACGCCGACCGCGCCCAGGGCGATCAGCGCCCCCATGATCACGCCGTCAGCAAGAAATTGCAGGTTCATGCGGCTTTTCCGCCAAGATACAGACGGGCGATGGCGGGATCGCGCGCGATCTCCGCCGCGGGTCCCTCATGGGCGACAATCCCCTCGACCAGGATCAAGGCGCGGTCGGCAAAGCTCAGCGCCGCCCTGACATTCTGTTCGACCAGCAGGATGGTGATGCCGCTTGCCCTGATCTCCTTGAGCTTGGCGAACACCTGGCGCACCAGCAACGGCGACAATCCGGCCGAGGCCTCGTCAAGCATCAGCAGACGGGGACGCGCGATCAAGGCCCGCGCCACCGCCAGCATCTGGCGCTGGCCGCCCGACAATTGCCCCGCCGCAAGCTCACGCTGACGAGCCAGATCGGGGAACAGCGCATAGACGCTTTCGATCTGCCCCGCTTGTTCCGCCCTGGGCAACACATCGGCGGCGAGACGCAGATTGTCGGCGACCGTCATCCAGGCGAAGACATTCTCCGTCTGCGGAACAAATCCGAGCCCCCGCCGCGCCAGTTCATGCGCTTGCGTGCCGGTGATATCATCACCCTCGAATTCGACCGTGCCTCCGAACTTCGGCACCAACCCGGCGATCGCCTTGATCAGCGTCGATTTGCCCGCGCCATTGGGGCCGAGCAGCGCCACGATCTCGCCGGGCATGAGTGTGAGGCTGACGCCCCGCACGATGGGAGCGCCCGCTTCATAGCCCGCATTGAGATTGTCGACAGCGAGAACGGGTTCGCTCATTCCAGCGCGCCGCCCAGATAAGCCTCGATCACCGCGGGCTCGCGCACCACTGCGGCGGGCGGTCCCTCGAACAGCAATCGTCCCGCCGCCATCACGAAGACATGGCCGCACAGACGCGCCACCAGATCCATGTTGTGTTCGATGATGAGGAACGTGACCTTGCGCCGGTTGATCTCGGCAATCCGTTCGATGATGGTGTCGAGCAGCGCTGGATTGACTCCGGCGCCAGGTTCATCAAGCAGGATGATGCGGGGATCGGCCATCAGGACACGGCCCAGTTCAAGCAGTTTGCGTTGTCCGCCGGAGAGAACCCGCGCCGGTTCGCGCGAAAGTTTCATGAGCCCGAGAAAATCGAGGATTTCCTTTGCCTTCTCCACATTGGCCGCTTCCTCGCGGGCCACGCGCCGGGGAGCGATCCAGTTGGCGAACATCTGCTCGCCCGCCTGCCTTTGCGCGGCGGTGAGGATATTCTCAAGCAGCGTCATATCGGCGAACGGGCGGGCGATCTGGAACGTGCGCCCAAGCCCGCGCGCCATCCGGCGATAGGGTTTCTCCGGCGTGATATCCGTTCCGTCGAGACGGATTTCACCACTCGTCACCGGGTAGCTGCCGGCGATCAGGTTGAACAGCGTCGTCTTGCCGGCGCCGTTGGGCCCGATCAGTCCCGCGATGTCGCCCGCCGCCACGCGAAACGATACATCGGCAACCGCGGAAGCGCCGCCAAAGCGTTTGGAAACCGCGCGGACATCGAGCATACCCTTCCCCTTTATAGGCCGCTGCTGTTATCATCCCTCCCGTTTGATCGCCAGCCCTTGACCAAAAGGATCGGATCGCCATGACATTGCCGCGAGACGGATTCGAGCTTTACGATCTGCGCGTCGAGGTGGTAGCACCCCCGGGCGCGCGGCTTTACTGCGGTGCTGCGGCAGGAGACAGTTTCGAACTCCGGGGCGAGATGCTGCATCTGCCGCCGGGCCAGGCAATCTCGATCTATTCGCTGGCCTCCGTCCTGCCGCTGTTGCCCGCCAAGCAGCGGGTGAGCGATCCCCATGACTGGATGTCGACCGACGCCGAGGTGGCCTGCCCCGATCCCAACTGCCCGAGCCGTCTCCGCATCACGCGCCTCGGCAAGCGGTTATTCCGCCATGGCGAAACGACCGCGGTTCCTCTGCCGAATGGTCCGCAATCCTGATGGCGGGGGAATTTTTCGAACTGCGTCCGGGATATGAAGTCTCCCGAGTTATCCGCGGCGGTTGGCAGCTCGCGGGTGGTCACGGCGCGATCGAGCACGATGCGGCCATCGCTGATCTCATGGCCTTCAGCGAGGCGGGTATCACGACATCCGATTGCGCCGATATCTATACCGGCGTCGAGGAGCTGTTCGGGGCGTTTCGCGCCAGGTATCGCGAGGCTCACGGAGCGGCGGCTTTGTCGCGCGTCAAAGTGCATACGAAATATGTTCCCGATCTCGACGGCCTTGCCACTCTCGGCAGGAACGATGTGCGTAACATCATCGACCGCTCGCTGCTTCGTCTTGCCATGGATCGCCTCGACCTCGTGCAGTTTCACTGGTGGGACTATGAGGTTCCCGGTTTCCTCGACGCGGCGGGATGGCTGATGGAACTGCGGCAGGAGGGCAAGATCGACCTTCTCGGCGGCACTAATTTCGATACACCGCACACGGAGCAATTGCTTGCCGCCGGGTTTCCGCTGGCGAGCATGCAGGTGCAGTATTCGCTCCTCGATGCGCGGCCACAGCATGGGCTCGCCGAACTTTGCTTAAGGAACGATGTGCATCTCTTGTGCTACGGATCGGTCGCCGGCGGCTTCCTGACGGATGGCTGGCTGGGAAAGCTTGAGCCCCTTCCCCCTTTCGAGAACCGCTCGCTGACCAAATACAAGCTCGTCATCGACGATTTCGGCGGATGGGACCTGTTCCAGTCCCTCCTGCGGACTTTGCGAAGTGTCGCGGACCGCCACGGCACCGATATCGCCACGGTCGCAAGCCGGGCCATCCTCGATCGCCCGCAAGTGGCCGCCGTCATTGTGGGCGCCCGCAATGCACTCCATCTTGCCTCTAACCTGGCAGTCTTGAAGTTGCAATTGACCGCCGCCGATCATGCCGGGATCGATGCGATCCTGGCGCTGCGGCAGGGTCCACATGGCGATACGTTCGCGCTCGAACGCGACCGCGGCGGGCGTCATGGCTCGATCATGAAATACAATCTGAGCCGGCAGACATGAACGCGCTGAGCGCAGCCGCCGCCGCCGAGATCGTGGCCCTCCATGCAGCCTTCGTCGAGCTATTCACCCACCGTTCGCGCGATTTCAGCCGTTGCGCGGCGGCCTTCGCTCCGGATTTCGCGATGGTGACCCCCGAGGGCCGGGCGATCGATCGCGCCGCGATTCTCGCTGGACTCGAAGCAGCCCGCGCCGCGCCTGATTTCCGGATCGGCATTTCCGAAATTCGCGTCATTCGCGAAAGCCCCAATTCCTCCTTGCTCCACTATGTCGAGGAACAGTATCGTGATGGCAGGACGACCCGGTGCCGATCGACGGTCTTGTTCGAGGCTGACGCGAAGGCGCCGCTCGGAGTGGTCTGGCGGTACCTGCACGAAACCTGGCTGCGGGATGCCGGATAACAACAGGGATTTGAGGGAGTAGGCCCATGAAGCGTTTCACACTGACCATGACCGCGTTCGCGGCCCTGGTTGCGGCTTCGTCCGCCAGCCGCGCCGCCGATTGCGACGTGACCGTAGGCGTCGTCATGGAACTGACGGGGCCGGCTGGCGAATATGGCCAGGCCGGCGCCAAGTCGGTCGAGATGGCGTTCCGCGACATCAACGAGGCGGGCGGCGTCATCGACGGCTGCAAGCTTCTGACCGACACGCGCGATTCGCAGAGCCAGGGCACTGTCGCGGTCGATGCCGCGACGCAACTGGTTCAGGTGAAGAAGGTGCCGGTCATCATCGGCGGCATCATCTCGTCGGTGTCGATCCCCATCCTCACCTCCGTCACCGGTCCCGCCAAGGTGGTGCAGGTATCGCCCGCATCGTCCTCGCCGACACTCACCGCGCTGGCGCGCGACGGCAAGACCAACGGCATGTTCTTCCGCACCATCACGTCGGACGCGCTGCAGGGCGTGGCGGCGGCGAAATACGCCCTCGACCAGGGCCTGAAGAAACTGTCGATCATCCATGTCAACAACGACTTCGGCGTCAACATGGTGAACGAGTTCTCCAAGGCCTACAAGGCGCTGGGCGGCGCGATCGTGTCGGTCACGCCGTATAACGAAAAGCAGCCGGGCTATCAGGCGGAAGTGACGGCCGCGATGTCCGGCGGCCCCGACGCGCTCTATCTCATCAGCTATCCGGTCGATGGCGCCACCGTCGCCCGCCAGTGGATTTCGCAAGGCGGTGCGCCGAAATTCCTGCTCAATGACGGCATGAACAGCGCCGACTTCATCGCCAATGTCGGCGCGCAGTATCTGGACGATGCCTATGGCACGTCGTCCGGCACCAATCCTACTCCGTCTACGGATTACTTCATGAAGAACTACAAGGAATTTTCAGGCATCGAACCGACCAACCCGGCCGCCGACCGCTCTTATGACGCGGGCGCCATCGTCGGCCTGGCCATCGCCCAGGCGGGCAAGGCCGATTCAGCGGCGATCAAGGAGGCGATTCCCAAGATTCTCGACCCCATGGGCGAAGTGATCCATGCCGGCAAGGACGAGTTCGCCAAGGCCCTGATGCTGATCAAGGAAGGGAAGCCCATCAAGTATGAAGGCGTGATCGGGCCCGTCTCATTCGACCAGTATGGCGACATCACCGGACCGTTCCGCCTGTGGCGCATCCAGAAGGGCGAAGTCACCACGACGGGCGAAATGTCGACTGCCGACGTCGACGCCATCAAGGCCAAGATCGGCAACTGATCGCCGGTTTGACATTGGAGACGCCGCCTGTCGCGGCGTCTTCATTTTTTGGACATCCCCAATGAACGCTAAGCCCGACCGCACGCTGCTGGCGCCTGGACTTGAGATCAGCCGGATCGTCACCGGCCTGTGGCAGATCGCCGACATGGAGAAAGACGGGCGCATCATCGACGCCGATGCGTTGGCACGCGACATGGGTGTCTATGCCGAGGCAGGCTTCGACACCTTCGACATGGCCGACCACTATGGCAGCGCCGAGATCATCGCGGGCCGGTTTCATGCGCTCCACCGCGGCGGAAGATTTATCACCAAGTGGTGTCCGCAGCCCGGCCCGATGACCCGGGATATCGTGCGAGCGGCCGTTGCCCGCGCGCGGGAGCGGTTACAGACATCGCGGATCGATCTTTTGCAACTGCATTGGTGGATGTTCCAGCATCCAGCCTGGATCGATGCGATGAAGGAGCTTGTGGCTCTCCGCGACGAAGGCGCCATCGCTCATCTCGGTGTTACGAATTTCGACACCGGCCACCTGCGCCTGCTCCACGATCACGGCATTCCTGTCGCCACCAACCAGGTCTGCTTTTCGCTGCTCGATCGCCGCGCGGCGGGCGAGATGAGCCGATTTTGTGTCCGGTCCGGAATCAACCTTCTCGCTTATGGTAGCCTGGCTGGAGGTCTGCTCACCGGGAAGTGGCATAGCAGGCCCCGCCCCGCCGGGGACGAAGTTCGTGACTGGAGCACGATGAAGTATCTGCGTTTCGTCGATCAGAACGGCGGCTGGGATGTTTTGCAAAGTATTTTGGATGCCTTGAACAAAGTTGCCCACCGCCACGACGTATCGATCGGCAATGTCGCGACGCGCTGGGTGCTTGAACAAGACGCGGTGGCCGCGGTCATTGTCGGCGCGAGGCTCGGCGAACGCGAGCACCGCGCCGACAATCTTAGGGTTTTCAGTTTTGCTCTGGATACTGACGATCATCGCATCCTCGACGAGGCTCTCGCCAGCACGACCGCGATACCGGGCGATTGCGGCGACGAGTATCGCCGGCCGCCCTTCCTCACCGCCTCGGGCGACCTGAGCCATCATCTCGCGAGCTTTCCGAAGGTCTACACGCCCGAGCCCGTGCCCGGAAAACCCGAGCGCCTGCGGATCGATTCAGGCAGCATCTGGGAACCATTGGCGGGCTACAGCCGCGCGGTGCGCTTGGGCGACCGCATCCTGGTCAGTGGCACCACGGCGACGCATGGCGCGGGCGAGATCATAGCACCCGGGAGTGCTGCTAGTCAGACGGTTTACATTCTCGACAAAATCCGCGCCAGTATCGAGTCTCTCGGCGGCACCATGGAGGATGTCGTTCGCACCCGCGTCTATCTTCGTGACAAAAATGACTGCGAAGAGGTTTCGCGCGCCCATGGCCGCGTGTTTGGCGGGATACGGCCGGCCAACACGCTGGTCGAAGTCTCCGCGCTGATCGGTGGCTACGCCGTCGAGATCGACGCCGAGGCCGTTGTCGGCTGAGCGCTCAGCACGAAGTCCCACTCCACCTCCCAGAAGGGTGCTGCGACACCGAGCTTCTGGGCTCTATCCGCATCCTGCGACCTGCGGAAATCGGCAATGAGGCTCTGCTTCACGCCGAACACCGCATCGTGCCGGAGCCATGGGCAATCGGGCGTGAACAGATGCGTGGTGACGGATTTGAAACCTGCCGCGCTGACGATGAAGTGAATATGCGCCGGACGGTTCGGCTGGCGGTCGAGCGCCGTCAGCATGTGGCCGACGGTGCCGTCATCGGGGATCGGATAGTGCCGGGGATAGGCGGAACGGAAATGGAAACGCCCGTCACTGTCCGTATGAAAGATGCCGCGCAGATTGTTGTCGGGCTGGATGCCCTTCTGCTGCACATCGTAGAAGCCATCCTCGTTCGCCTGCCAGACATCGAGCATCGCGCCGGCGATGGGCCGGCCATCGACATCGAGAACGCGGCTCCTGACAAAGAGTGGCTCGCCCTTGCCGTCCAGACAGATGTTGGCGCCATTCTCGTATTTCGGTGCGTTGGAAACATGGAATGGTCCAAGCACCGTCGATTCGGTTTCGCCAGATGGCTTCCGGTTGTTGATCGTCTCCACCAGCATCGAAACGCCAAGCGTGTCCGACAGCAGGATGAATTCCTGCCGCCAATCGCTGCAGAGCTGACCGGTTTTCGTCAGGAAATCGATGGCCGCCGCCCATTCCTCGATCGTCGGCTCCGTCTCCTTCACCACCGCATGCAGATGGCGCACAACGGAGTTGACGATCTGCTTGACGCGGGCGTTGGCATGAGGTCCCGACCGCGCGATCACCACCGCTTCGGAATTCTCCTCGGTGAAGTAGTTGAGATGAGAATCATCAGTCAACGGAAGACCTCATAGGCCGGATCCCGGCGGAGACCCATGATAAGCGTTGGCGATCAACCGGCGGATCGCGGCATACTCAACCGGCCGCGGATTGGGATACTGGTTTGCGCTAGCGGCCCTTGCCGCCGGCTCGATTCCATCCTCTTTCATTCCGAGCGAGGCAAGCGACATATCTCCCAGCAAAGATCGCTTCAGTGTCCACAATCCCGCCACTGCATCCGCGGCACCCAGCGCCTGCGCCACGGCGCGCATGGCTTCCGGCGCCGCTACGGAATTGTACTGGACCGAATGCGGCAGCATCACGCCATGGGTTTCGGCATGGGGCAGGTTGATCATGCCGCCGAGAACATGACAGATCTTGTGATGCAGCGCCATGGCGGCGGAGCCGAGACACAGTCCGCAATACCACGCGCCGAGCAATGCCTGCTCGCGCGCCTCAGCATTGCGGGGATGGGACTTGATGGCGGGGAGACCCGTGCCCAGCAGACGGATGCCCTCGCCCGCCATCAGCGAGATGGCCGGGTTTCCGTCGGCCGCATAGAGAGCCTCGACACCGTGGGCGATGGCGTTCATGCCGCTGGTGAGCGAGACCTGTACTGGCAGATCGAGCGTCAGATCGACATCGTAGATAACCGTTTCCGGTAGTACCTTCAGCGTGCGCTGGGTGACTTTGGACCCATCTTTCGTCTCCCCCAGAATGTCGGTCATTTCGGACCCGGCATAGGTCGTGGGGACCGCGATCTGCGGCAGATCGGTGCGGAGCGCAATCGCCTTGCCGAGCCCGATGGTTGACCCGCCACCGATCGCCACGATACAGTCGGCGCGCAGTTCCTTCGCTTGCGCAACCGCTGGTTCACTGACAGCAACAGGCGTGTGCATCGCGGCGGCGCTGAACTTCCCCACGCCGAGCGAGCCCAAATGCGACAAAGCGAGATCGGCGAGTCGCGCCTGTCCCGCCGTTGACAGTACCAGGACGCGGCTGCATCCGAGCTCTTTCACCGCGCCGGCCAGTTCCGCGATACGTCCCGAACCGAACAGAACGCGGGCCGGCTTTGGTTCGTAGCGGAACGGCTTCATCACCTATTTGCGATCCTTCAAGATGTGATAGCTCAGTTCACCGGGGTCGGTGAGATCGGGCGCGCGCCAGCCGCCGAGATCGTATTCCGCCATGCACTCCTCGGCATAGCCCTTGAAGCGGTCGGCATTGCCCGACGCCATCGCGCCGAACAGGCAGTAGCGGCGGATTTCCTCGGTCGAGCCGCCATAGTTGATTTCGTAGAGCTCGTGCCGCCCGCCGAATTCCGAGCCAAGCGCGTCCCACAACAGCTTCATCAGCTTGATCCGCGCTTCCGCCGTGTAGCCGTTCGAGCCCCGCATGTAGCGGTCGATATAGGGCCGGATTTCGGGATTGGAGAAATCCGACGAATGGCTGTTGAGATAGATGAGTCCCGACGCCACCGTCTGCTCGATGATGTTCTTGACCTTCGAATAGGCCATGGTGGCGATGATCTGATAGGCGTTGCCCGGCTCCATGTTGGGCAGCACATAGTCGCCGATCCACGGTTTGGGATCGCGCACCATCGCATCCGACAGTCCCCAGAACAGATTACGCCAGGCGATCACCTCACCGACATTGGCCTGGACGCCGCGGTAATCCTTGGTGCCCGATGCCTCGACCGCTTTCAGCAACAACCCCGCGATGAAATCGAGCTTGACTGCGAGCCTGGTGCAGCCATGCACCACAAAGCGCGGCAGGAATCCGGTGCGCGGGAAAAAATTGTTGGCCTTCTCGACATCGCCATAGACGAACACATTCTCCCAGGGCACCAGAACCTTGTCCATGATGAACACCGCGTCATTCTCGTCGAGTCTCGACGACAGCGGATAGTCGAACGGGCTGCCCATCACTGTCGATGTCATCTCATACGACGTGCGGCAGATGAATTTGACGCCCGGCGCCGCCGTCGGCACCATGAACACGCAGGCGAAGGCCTTGTCCTGCAGCGGCATCAGGCCGTGATGAGCGACAAAGGTGTAGTTGGTCAGAACCGAACCCGTCGCCACCACTTTCGCACCTGACACGATGATGCCGGCATCGGTTTCCTTCTCCACATGCACGCACACATCGGCCACCTCATTGGGCGGCCGGTCGCGGTCGACGGGGGGATGGATGATGGCGTGATTGATGAACGGCACGCGCTCCTGGCTGTAGGTATACCAGCGCTTGGCGTTTTCCTGGTAGGGTGCATAGAATTCCGAATTGGCCCCGAGTGTCGCGAGGAAGGCCGCCTTGTAGTCCGGTGCGCGGCCGATCCAGCCATAGGTAATGCGGGCCCATTCGGCGATGGCGTCGCGTCCCGCCAGAAGATCGGCGGCGGTTTTCGGCGCCTTGAAGAACGCATGCGTCATGCCGCCCGATCCGGTATCGGTCGGCAGCAGCAGTTTGTGTTTGCGTTTCTCGTCGTGGAGCGCGCCGTACAGTCTCGCCGTCATGCGCGCCGTGTTACGGAAGGCGGGATGGGTGGTCACATCCTTGACCCGCTCGCCATAGATATAGGCTTGGCGCCCGTCACGCAGCGATTCGAGATATTCTTCCGCCGTCATCGGTTGGGAATGTCGAGTGGTTGCGCCGAGGTCGTCTGCCATTCTGGTCTCCTCCGGAATTCGCGGACTATGACTCATTTCCAGGTGACGTGGTAGCCGGTCGGAAACAGCGAGATGCCGAAACGCCGCGCGACAAATCCCCAGATGCCCTGCGGCGCCACCAGCATGATGACGATGGCGACACCGCCCAGGATCATCAGATAGATCGAACCCAGGTCGGCCAGAAATTCGCGCAGGAGGAAATACACGATGGTGCCGACGATCGGTCCCTCGATCGTGCCGATGCCGCCGATCACCACGATGAAGATGACGAAGGCGGTCCAGTCGTTGACGCTGAAGGCGGCGTCGGGCGAGATGCGGAGCTTCTGCAGGAAGATGAGCGAGCCCACCATGGCGGTGACGGCAGCAACCAGGACATAGACGGCGAATTTCACCTGCCCGATCCTGACGCCGAGACTGGCGGAGGCGATTTCGCTGTCGCGGATGGCGGTGAGCGCCAGCCCGATCCGCGAGCGCAGCAACCCATAGACGAGCGCCACCGAGCCAACACCCAGCACCAGCGCCGTCCAGTAGATCAGCCATTCGCGCATGTCGCGCGAGGCCGCGATCGAGCGAACCGCCTCGACCGGCAGGCTTGAACCCGAGCCTCCGCCGAGGGCGGTGACTTGTGCGAAAATGAGCCGGAACACTTCCGCCACGACCCAGGTGCCGATGGCGAAATAGGCGCCCTGCAGACGGAACACCAGTTTTGCCATGGGCAATGCCACGATGGCCGCGACGACACCCGCAAGTGGAATGGCGAGCAGCGGATTGATGTGCAGAAATAACGCGGTGGTGAACAGCACATAACCACCGAGCCCGACATAGGCCTGTTGGCCGACCGAGACGAGCCCGGTATAGCCCGCCAGCAGATTCCACAGGCTGGCAAGCGCCACATAGGTGGCGAACTCGCCGATGAGGTGCAGGTCGGCGCGCGTTGCCCACCAAGGTGCTGCCGCCAGACCAACGATGAGCAGAAGCGCCAACAGCGAAGCGGCGCGGCTGATGGTGGTGGCGCGCGAAATCGAGAACTCGCTCATCCCTCGATCCTCGGGAACAGACCCTTGGGGCGGATCGCCAGCACCAGGAGAAAGGCGAGATGACCGGCCAGCACCTGCCAGCCCGGATTGATCTGAGCGCCCAACCCTTGCGCCACGCCGAGGATGACGCCTCCCGCCAGCGTTCCCCAAAGATTACCGAGACCGCCGATGATCACCGCTTCAAAGCCGAAGATCAGGCGGCCGGGTCCGAGCGAGGGATCAAAATTCGAGCGGATCGCCAGGAATACTCCGGCAATTCCGACGACCGCGAGACACAGCGCCATGGCCAATCCGTAGACATGGCCGATATTGAGCCCCATCAGTTGTGCCACCTCCTTGTCGTCGGAGGTGGCGCGGAAGGCCCTGCCCCAGGCGGTCCGGTAGAAGATGAACTGGAGCCCGGCGATGACGCCGACAGCCGTCGCGAACATCAGGAGCGGCAGCACGCCGATATCGATCCCGGCGCCTGCACTGAGGCTCGCCGTTTCCAGCGCTCCGGCATTGAGCTTGCGGCTGTCGGCGGTGAAGATTTCAAGCAATCCGTTCTGCAGGATGACCGACAGGCCGAAGGTCACGAGCAGCGGCGGCAGGATGTCCTTGCCCAGCGTATGATTGAGAATGCCGCGCTGAAGGGCGTAGCCGGCCAACGCCATCAACGGCACGACCAGGAGAAGCGAGGCCAGCGGATGGAGACCGGTCGCCTCGACCATGACGAGGGAGACGAAGGCCGCCAGCACGATCAAATCGCCATGCGCGATGTTGACCAGCCGCATGACGCCGAAGATCAGCGACAGCCCCGCCGCGAACAACGCGTAGAGTCCGCCGACTAGAACTCCCTGCACCACGGCGTTGACCCAATCCATTGCTCAGGTTCCGAAGTAGGCGGCGGTGATCTGGTCGCGCGAAAAGCCGTGCGGCTCGCCCGCCAGCGACACCCGGCCCTCCTGCAGGCAAATGAATTGCCGGGCGACCGACAGCGCGCGCGTTACATCCTGCTCGACCAGGATGGCGCTCATGCCGTTGCCGGTAATCCGCGGCAAAGTTTCGTAGATATCCCGGATGACGATGGGAGCAAGGCCCAGGCTCAATTCGTCGAGCAGGATCAGGTCCGGATTGGACATCAGCGTCCGGCCGATCGCCACCATCTGCTGCTGGCCGCCCGAGAGCGAGGTGGAGGGCGCGTGACGCTTTTCCGCCAGTATTGGAAAGAGATCGTAGATGGACTTTAGACCCCATGGGCCGAGGCGGTTCACGGCTCCCCCGAGCACCAGGTTTTCTTCAACCGAGAGGGATGGAAACAACCGCCGCCCCTCCGGCACCAGCCCGATGCCGAGCCTGACGATATCGTGCGGCGGCAATCCTCCGATGTTCCGGCCCATCCAGCGGATCGAGGCCGGCGCCGCCTTCACCAACCCGCACAGCGCTTTCAGCAGAGTCGACTTGCCCGCCCCGTTGGCGCCGATCAGCGACAGCATCTCGCCTTTTCGCAAACTGAACGAAACGCCGTGCAGCGCCTGGAAATCGCCGTAAAACGCCTCAAGCGCGGTGACTTCCAGGAGGAGATCAGACATTGACGTCCTCTCCCATATAGACTGACCGGACTTCGGCGTTGGCCAGCACGGCGGCCGGTTCGCCGTCGGCGATGATGCGGCCGAAATTCATGACGACCAGGCGCCGCGCCACTGACAACAGCGCATGCACGACATGCTCGATCCACACGATGGTTATGCCCGAGCCATGAATGTCGCGGATCGCGGCGAGGAGCGACTGGCACTCCTGATCGGTAAGGCCGCCTGCGATCTCGTCCAGCAGCATCAGTTTCGGACCGGTCGAAAGGGCGCGCGCCATTTCGAGACGCTTCCTTTCGAGCAGCGTGAGCGAGCCGGCAAGCGCATTGGCCTTGAGCTTGAGTCCGGTGAGCCGCAGCACATCCGCGGTCCGCGCCAACGGATCGTGTTCCGAGCCTCCGAACGTCGCGCCGACCAGCACATTCTCGAACACCGTCATGCCGCCGAAGGGATGCGGGATTTGGAACGAGCGCGCGATCCCCTTGCGGCAGCGCGCCGGAATGCTGGCGCCGGTGATATCCTCGCCGTCGAACAGCACGCGCCCCGCGTCAGGCGTCACCGTGCCCGCGATGAGGTTGAACAGCGTCGTCTTGCCCGCCCCGTTGGGACCGAGAATGCCGGTGATTTCGCCCTGGCCGACATCGAGGGACACATCTTGCGTTACGGCCAGCGCGCCGTAGCGCTTGGTCAGTCCCTCGATCCCCAGCAGCGCCAGGACGCGGTCCCCCGCTCAGCCGAGAAGTTTCAGTTCGCCGCCCACCGGGATTTCCGGATGCTGCACATTGGTGGTGATGACGAGTTCGTATTTGCCGTCCTGCTTCTGCCACTGTCCCCCGACGAGAGGAGTCTTCTGCACATTCTTGACCGGCCCCGCCTGCCAGTTCACTGGGCCGACGATCGACTGGATGTTGGTCGCCAGGATAGCTTCGAGGATGGAGTTCGGATCGGACAGGTCGGCGGCCCGCCTGATCACATCGGCGGCCACTTCGAACAGCGCGTGGTTGAAGCCGATGGGCTGCGTCCACGGCCTGCCGGTCGAGGCCACATAACCGTCGGCGAGGTCCTTGGCGCTTTGCCCGGTAAGGCTCGACTTGAACGGGTGATTGGGCGACCACCATATTTCCGTGGTCAGCCCGTCGCCGCGATCTCCCAGCGCCTCGATCGAGGAGGGAAACAGCAACGCCTTGCCGATTGTCGCCACCTTGGGCTTGAAGCCCTGTTGCGCCGCCTGCGACCAGAAGGTGGCGAAGTCGGGCGGGATCATGACACCCGTCACGATCTCGCAGCCCGCCGACTTGAAGGCCGAAATCTGCGAAGAGAAATCGTTGTTGAGCGGCTGATAGCGGCCGGGATCCGTGACCGCGTAACCCGCGGCGCCCAATGGCGTCGGCAGTCCGAGCTTCGCATCGCCCCAGGCATTTCCGTCGGCATCGTTGGGGAACAACCCGCCGACCTTCTTGGCGGCTCCGCTCTGATCCCAGATGCCGAGGAAATTGGCGATGACGTCCTCGAGGCCCCAGAAGAAGTGATAGGTCCAGGTGAAGCCCTTGGCCGGGTCGCCGTTGCGGCCGAAGAAATAAGGCTGCCACGGGCAATTGGTGGTGATGCAGGGCACCTCGTTGAGTTCCGCCTGGTCGGCCACCGGATTGGTCGTGTCGGGCGTCGAGGCCGCGACGATGAGATTGACCTGGTCCTTGAGAATGAGTTCCGAGGCCACTTCCGAAGCGCGGTTCGGATTGGACTGCGAGTCCTTGGTGATAATCTCGACCTTCACCGGCTTGCCGTGATTGTCGATACCGCCGGCGAAGGTCTTGGCGATGCCTTCGAGGATATAGCCGTCGGCCTCGCCGAAGCCGGCGATGGGTCCGGTCTGCGGGCTGACGAAGCCGATCTTGAACACCGCGTCTTGGGCCGAAGCGCGGGTCACCCGCAGGATCGCAGGTGCTGCAATGGCAGCGCCCGCCGTGGTCAGCAGGCGGCGGCGGGTGAAATTGGAAACGCGCATGGTGTCCTCTCTAAATGTCCAGCAATTGGTTCAGCATCTTCAGATGGCCGGCGACCTTTGCCCTGAGTGCGGTCTTTTTTTCTTCCGTCCAGTCCTTGAATCCGGAATTCGATTTGAAGCCCAGTTTGCCGTCTTGCACAAGGGCGCGGAGATAGGGGCTGGGGCTTTGCGACCGGTCGAGATCGGCGAGAATGTGTTCGTGGATGTCGAGAACCAGATCGGTGCCGACGAGATCGGCATTCTCCAGGGGCCCCAGCACGGCGAGACGCCGCCCGAAACTGTTCTTCACAACAAGGTCGATGGTTTCCGCGTCGCACACCCCATTGGCGACAAGGGCGATCGCCTCGCGCCACAGCGCATGCTGCAAGCGGTTGCCGACAAAGCCCGGAATGTCCTTCTTCACATGCACCGGAACCTTGCCCAGTTGCTTGAGGAGCACGATCATGCGGGTGATGGAATCGAGGCTCGTCTCTTCGGCCTGGATCACTTCGACCAAGGGAACCAGATAGGGCGGGTTCCACCAATGAGTGCCAAGCACCCGGTGTTTCGATTGGAGCTTCGCCGCGATCTGGCCGATGGGAATGACCGAAGTGTTGGAGGTCAGCAATGCTTCAGGTGGGGCATGGCGTTCAAGTTCGGCGAACACCGCCTGCTTCACCGGCAATCTTTCCAGCACCGCCTCGATCACGATTTCCGCGTCCGCCACCGTCGATCGAAGCCCCGGAACGGTTTGAACCAGATCGAGCGCCGCTTCGTCGCCCCCGAGCGAACGCAAGGTCGAAGCGATACGGGTTTTCACCGTGTCGAGAACCTTCGGAAAGGGATCGGTGATCGAAACCCGGTGGCCGCCCGAGGCGAAAACCAGCGCCAGACCGTGGCCCATGAGTCCGGCGCCGATGATCGCGATTTTCTGTTTCACTGCCATCTAACCCGCCGTATAGCCGCCGTCGGCATAGAGGATATGTCCGGTGTAGAAGTCGGACGCGCGCGATACGAGAAACAGAAGCGGCCCGGCGAGATCGGACGGCTCGCCCAGGCGGCCCTTGGGCACCCGCGCCAGAAAGCCCTTGCGCACGGCATCCGCCTTTTCGGTATCCTCGAACATCCATTGCGTCAGCGGCGAGCGGAAAACGGTGGGTGCTATGGCATTGACCGTGATGCCGGTTGGCCCGAGTTCGCAGCCGAGCGCCCTGGTTATTCCGTCCACGGCCGATTTCGAGGCGCAATAGGCGGTGTATCCGGCCGGATGGCCGAGGAGGCCGCGGGCCGAGGACATCAATACGATCTTGCCGCCGCCGCCCTGTTTAAGCATTTGCGCCGAAGCGGCCCTGGCCATCAGCCACGACTGGGTGACATTGGCGTCCATCACATCGAGGAAGCGCTCGGGCGTCAGATCGGAGATTTTCGCCACATCGTTCTTGCCCGATCCCACGACGAGAATATCGATCCGCCCGAACCGCTTGATCGCGGCGTCGATAATCTTGACGCAGTTACTTTCCGACGAAGGCCGGAGATTGACCCCTTCAGTCTCCGTACCAAGCTCGGCACAGTCAGACAGGATGGCATCGAGTTCCGCTTTCTTGCCCGCCGTCAAGACGAGTTTGGCGCCGGCCCCCGCCAGCACCTGAGCGGCAAGATTTCCGAACGCTCCCGACGCTCCCGTGACGACGGCAACCTTTCCATTGATGTCGAACAGCGACAACGGATTTTTCATGGGCGTGCTCCCGGCGGATAGGGAATGACCACCAACAGCTTGCACACGTGATTGGAGCGGTTGACGATCTCGCGCACCTCGCCAGCCTGGATAGTGCAGGAATCGAATTCCCCCAGAATGGTCTCGTTGCCATCGATTATCACCGCCATCTCGCCGTCAAGCACCACATAGACTTTTTCGAACGGTGTGGCGTCGGGCCCCGCCCCGCCGCCGGGAAGGAACTGGCTGAGGCCCACCCACTGGTTCAAGGGCCCGCCCGGCTCGAACCCTTGCAGGCGCAGGCCCACCACACCCCTGTGGTTCGGCGCCTCATACGGCTTCGCATCCTTGAAGCGCTTGACCAGCATCAGAAGGAGTCGCCTTTTTCAATGAGGTATTTCTGTGCCGGATCGGTGATGGCGACGAGACGGATGATGCAGCCATCGCCGCGCTCCCAGTTCCACGGGAAGAAGGCGAAGGTGCAGCGCTTGCCAGTGACGGCGTCAAGATCGCCGCCGACATTCTCGATGCCGAGTATGCCGTTCTTGAAAAGTATCTGGTGCACCGGTTCCCAGTCGGGAAAATCCTTGGCCCAGTCATGCCCGCCCGACCAGTCGAAATATTCCTTTTCGAGATGGGGCAGCAGCGGGCCGTTGCGCTGCGGGCCGATGGCGGTCGCCAGCGGATGGTCGTTGGCCTGGGTGTCGTGGCCGACAACCTTCACCTGGTGGTCGACCATCCATTGTCCGGCCGACGGCACGAAGCCCGGGCAATAGGCGAAATAATCGCCGTCCTCGTAAACCTTGTGCCAGCCGGTGTTGAGGATGAGCACGTCATGCGGCCGGATCGCCTTGCCGCAAGCATTCTCCAGATCGTCGGCGGTGATCGACTCCCATTTCTTCTTCGGCATGGCAACGACGATGCCCGAGCCGAAGAAATGCGGCAGCGGCACCTCGTCGATGAAGGGCGTGCCCTGCACCACATGGGCAGGCGCGTCGATATGGGTGGTCGAATGCATGGAGGTGGTGATGCGTTGCGACAGCACGCCCGACTTCGCCATGTAGTGGATGCGCTCGATCTTCACATCCTGGAAATAGGGCCAGTTCGGGCACTGGAAACCCCAGCGGTGCGACAGGTTGTGGAACCGGAGCCCCATGGCGTTGTCGAGATTGCCCTGAAACTCGATGCCGCGAACCTTGACCACCGCCTTGACCCTCTCATTGCTGTCTTGCATTACGATACAGTTGCATCGTATCGTGGTCAACAGGAAATGATGACACAATCGACTTCCGGCATCCAGGTGATCGCGCGCGCCGCCGCGATCATGCGCGCCTGCAAGGAGGGCGGCAGCGGGCTGAGCCTTGCTCAGATCGCCGAGCGCGTTGGGCTGGCGCGCTCCACGGTGCAGCGGATCGTCAGTGCATTGGCGGCCGAGGGCCTGTTGCTGACGGGAGGCGGCGCGCGGGGCATCAGGCTCGGACCGGAACTGCATGCGCTGGCCGGTGCCACCCGCTTTGACGTCGTGGAACTGGCGCACCCCCATCTGAGACGGCTTTCGGAGCAGATCGGAGAAACCGTCGACATGGCCTTGCTGCGCCACGGTCACATGGTATTTGTCGATCAGATCGCGGGATCGCAGCGCCTGAGAGCCGTGTCGGCGGTGGGCGAGAAGTTTCCGCTTCACTGCACGGCAAACGGCAAGGCCGCCCTTGCGCTCCTAGATGACAGTACGATCCTGAAACTGTGTGGGCGGAGCCTCAAGCGGTTCACCCCCTCGACGATTGTCAGGCCCAGCGCGCTGCTGACGGAGATCGGAACCGTGCGGAAAACCGAAGTGGCGACCGACGCCGAGGAACACACGGCGGGCATCTGCGCCATCGGCGCGGCATGGAGGGACATCACCGGATCGATCTACGCGATTTCGGTGCCAATGCCGGTCCAACGCTTCAAGAATCGCGGCAAGGGATTCGAGGCGGCCCTGCTGCGAACCGTCAGTAGACTGAAGATCGAGCTAGGCGTCCCGGCCTGAAGGTTCAGGAGGCGTCATGCAGATGCTTCGGCGTCGCGGGCTCGATCTCGAAATCGAGAAACTCCGCCTCGAACCCCTCCCGCTCGGGACTGCAGCACATCGGACCCACCTGGTAGAACTCCGAAACCGGAAACGGCGCCAGGCGGAACAGCGGCCAGGTCCGTCCATCGGTCGAAGCCTGAACCCGCAAGGCGCCACTCGCCATCGTGACGCGGACCAGGACATCGCGCGTGTCCCCCTCCAGCGCGGCGATTGACCAGTCCGATTTGCCTGCCGTCACCACGGTACAGAGAGACGGCCGGCCGCCGGTATATTCGATTCCCGCCTTCATCCATGTCTGGGCATCCACGCGCACCATGAGGCCAGCCTGATCGTAGAGATGCGTATAGTCCGCGCGAAAACGAAGTTGCGCCGTAAATCCGGACGTCACCGTCGTTGCGAGAAAGTGCCCGTTGTCATGGATGAATCCATAATGCGTTTCACGCCAGAAATCGGTTCGAGCGCCGGTTCTGACGCTCAGCACCTGGTTGTTGATCGACCAGTGCGGCGGTTCATTCAGCCAGCGACAATCCTTGAAAGCCACAATCACAAGATGCGCGCGCCACTGTCAGCGTCGAACACGTAGAGATGATCGCTGTTCAGCGCTACCGCCACGCTGTCGCCATGCTTGCCGGAAAAATCCTTGGGCGCCTTCACCGTCAGCATGTCGGCGCCTGTCTTCACCGTCACCAGCGTATGGTCGCCGATGAGTTCGATCGTATAAATTTCGCCTTCG